>DAOWJB010000340.1 GCA_030640625.1 Bacteroides sp. | reverse complement strand
GATGAGGAGGGACTCCATATCCGGAGGGAAACAGCCAGAGAGCTTCGGGAGCGCACCGACCGCGCCATCTACGGCTCCTTTGGCGGGAACCTGGTAGAGACTGGGGAATTTTTATTCAGGATAGACAATTTCCTTTTCCAGTTGGCGGCGAATCCGGATCGGGTACACCGCTTTCTTGACCGGCTGATGGAGTTGCACCTGGCAAACCTGGAAAAATACCTTTCAGCGGCAGGTCCCTATATCGACCTGATCGGATTCGGCGACGATATGGGAATGCAGACCGGACCTATGTTCTCTCCTGAGATGTACCGGGAGTTTTTCAAGCCCCGGCACAAGATCCTATGGAACAGGGCCAAGGAACTCTGTCCGGGCATCAAGGTAAGCCTGCATTGCTGCGGTGGAGTTTATCCCTTGCTGGGGGATATGATTGAGGCAGGACTCGATGCCATCAACCCGGTTCAGTTCATCTGCACAGACATGGAACCGGAACGCCTCAAATGGGAGTTCGGCAAAGACCTGGTGTTCTGGGGCGGGGGATGTGATACACAGTCCGTCCTGCGGAGCGCTTCACCACTCGAGGTCTCCGATCACGTGAAAAGACAGGTAGATATCCTTTCCCCTGGTGGGGGATTTGTATTCCAGCAGGTGCATAATATCCTGGCCGATGTGCCTGCTGAAAATATTGTGGCCATGTTTGAAACCGTTCGAAATATATGAGTTAATAAAGCTATGCAACTAACCAGAAGAGATTTTATCAGGACAGGTTCGGTCACCTCCGCAGGACTGATCCTGTCACCCGTGCTGATCCAGCAATGTACTACCCCGGATGAGCTTGACCAGTTATTGGCGGATCTATACCAGGGGTTTCAGAATCCCCCTGCAAGTGCAAAACCATTTGTCCGATGGTGGTGGAACGGAGACCGGCTTACTGCCAAAGAGATCCTGAGAGAATTGGATGTGATGAATGAAGCGGGGATCGGAGGAGTTGAAATCAACCCGATCAAGTTTCCGTTTGGTTCTGAACCGGTTGGGTATGAAGCCCTGCAGTGGCTGGAGGACGAGTGGATAGAAATGCTGAAAGTGGCATTACAGGGAGCCCGGGATAGGGGCATGGTATGCGATATGATTGTGGGTTCCGGATGGCCTTTCGGTGGGGAATTTCTGGAAAAGGAGGAACAGACCCAGATGGTTACCATCGAAACCATCGACCTGGATGGAGGGCAAAGCTATAGTTTTCAACATGACGATTTACTTGATAAGGTGGATCCTGAAATTCATTCGAAAAATGAGAAAGTCTATAAAGAACTGGTAATGCTGCGCCTGATGCCCGCCGCTTCAGACGATTTTACGGAAGGCCAATCTCTTGATGAACAGCTGAATGAGGAGACCATCTCTGTAAATGTACCCGGGGGGGAACACATACTCTACTATGTGGTTAAGCTTACCGGTTATATGGCCGTCATCAACGGTGCTCCGGGTGCCGCCGGTCCGGTATTGAACCATTACAACAAGCCCGCTGTAGAGCGCTATCTGAATCGTCTATCCACAGTACTGACAGAAAAGGTCGGTGCGATGGGAGACCACCTGAGGGCCATGTTCTGTGACAGCATGGAACTGGAAGGGGCCAACTGGAATAATGATCTCCCTGCAGAATTCGAAATTAGGAGGGGCTACTCCCTGCTTCCATACCTGCCTTTCGTGTTGAAAAAGGTAGGCCATATGGGAAATCCCCTGGAAGAGGAATACGGTACCAAATTCCCTCCGGAGGTCATGGATATGCTGAACCGGGTCAGGCTGGATTTTTATAAAACGCGCCTGGAATTGTTCAAAGAGCGGTTCATTGATACATTCAACCAGTGGTGCCACGATAACGGAGTTTTATCGCGGGTACAGGCTTACGGGAGGGGTATGCATCCCCTGGATACCAGCCTGGAAATTGATATTCCGGAATGCGAGACCTGGCTCAGGCCACAAATTGGCGGTGAATTGCCCGACAGGGGATCAAGGGGAAGGGCTTACTGGATGGTGAATAAATTTGTTTCTTCCGGAGCCAGGCTCTCAGGGAAACGACTGGTGAGCTGTGAGGAGATTACCAATACCCAGATGGTATTCATGGCCACCCTGGAAAGGATCAAGATAACGGGGGACCAGAGCAATCTCTCAGGTGTCACCCACTCCATATTACATGGATTCAATTATTCACCCCCTGAAGCTCCATTTCCCGGTTGGGTTCAATACGGCACCTGGTATAATGAACGCAATCCATGGTGGCCATACTTTAAGCTATGGGCTGTTTACAAGACCCGGCTCTCCTGGCTGTTTCAGCAAACTGACATGCAATCCAATGTGGCCATTTTGCAGCCCCTTACCGACCTCTGGCTGAAGCATGGTCCCCAGCGCGATCCTTTCCCTGCCCATGACTATCCCGATTACCAGCATAATCTCTGGGAGGCAGTGCATAAAAATGGAGATGGCTGTGACTATGTCTCTGAAAAAATACTTCATGAGGCTACGTATTCGAGAGAGAGGTTGGTTTATCATGAACGTTCCTACCAGGTTTTGTTGATTCCTGAAACGGAGACATTGGATCTATTGTCAATACAAGCGATGGATGCTTTAGCAACGGCAGGAGGGAAGGTTGTATTTATTGGAAAGAAACCATACAAATCAGCTTCTTATCAGGATCCTGAAGAAAATGACCGGAAGATAGCCGATGCTATAAAGAAATTGTTTGATAATCATAAGAAAAATGTTGTGTTATACCCATCTCCGGGGGATGATATTCTACAATGGTATGCTTCCCTGCAGAAAGAGATAGGACATACTCCCATGGTAATTATTAATAAACCGGACAGGTATTTGTGCCAGGTCTCTTATAAGGCAGGTGCTGCGGAAATTTTCTTTTTCTCCAACTCGAGCCTTACAGAACAAATATCGGTAACGGCAAAGTTCCAAATAGAAAAGGGCAGGCACCCGTGGTTCTGGGACCCTGAAAGCGGAGAAAAATACCGGTATCCAACCACCGAAAGCAACAATGAAATTAATATAGAACTGGCACCTGCAGCTTCCCTGCTGATTGTTTTTGAGAAATCTGAAAAGGGTACAATTTATGATCTGGCCTGGCCACAGGGCAGCGGTCAGGAATTATCCGGTCCGTGGCGGTTGAGGCTCAGCCATGTTAATGGAGAAAATAAAGAATTTACTCTGTACAAGCTGGTTGACTTTTTAGAAGACAAACGATTAAAGACATTTGCAGGAGAAGCAGTATATGAGAAGGAGATCAAGGTGGATGATCCTGATGACCACAGACATATTAGCCTGGGCAATGTTCAGGGAGTTTCAGAATTATGGATTAATGGGAAGAAGATTGGCATGAGATGGTACGGCAACCACATATATGATGTAACTGGTTACCTGACCCAGGGGGATAACAAGCTATCCATTAAGGTGACTACCATTGCGGGTAATTATCTGAAAAGCCTGGAGGACAATCCAACTGCACAACGGTGGACCCAGCGGCAACCTTATTATTCAGTGGGAATGATGGGACCAGTACAAATGTATTAATCTTCGATATCCGAATGATAATCTTGCAGGGATTTTACCTTGTATGCCCCGTTTCTTCTGTCCTTGATGCCTTTGGTTGCAGCCAGTGCTGCTGAAGTGGTAGTGATATAGGGCACCTTGTATTTGATGGAGCTCTTCCGGATATAGGAATCATCATATTCACTTTGTTTCCCGGCCGGCGTATTCACAACCAGGTTAATTTCCCCATTTGTTATGGCATCAACAATATTCGGCCTGCCCTCGTGGACCTTCTTGATAAATTCAGCCTCAATACCTTGTTCTTCCAGGAATTGTTTTGTCCCACCAGTAGCAAGTATTTTGAATTGCATATCCTGAAAATTTTTTGCGAATTCAAGGATCTTATCCTTGTCTCTGTCCGCAATGGTAATCAGTACAGTCCCTTCGATGGGCAGACTGGTCTGGGTTGCCTCCTGGGATTTGAAGAATGACATTCCATAAGTGTCGGAAAGTCCCAGGACTTCTCCTGTTGAGCGCATTTCAGGTCCCAATAAAGGATCAACTTCAGGAAACATATTGAATGGGAAAACAGCCTCCTTAACACCGAAATGCTTAAATTTCTTATCTTTCAGATTAAAACCAGAAAGTTGTTGGCCGAGTAAAATCTGGGTGGCAATTCTTGCCATGGAAATATTGCAGACTTTTGATACCAGAGGCACCGTACGCGATGCCCTGGGATTTGCTTCCAGAATATACACTATATCATCATAGATGGCATACTGGATATTCATCAATCCAACCACATTTAATTCATTGGCAATTTTTCTTGTGTATTCTTTGATGGTTCTCTCGTGCTTTTCGGGAATAATAACCGGTGGTATCACACAGGCAGAATCTCCGGAGTGAATGCCGGCATATTCAATATGCTGCATGACTGCTGGAACAAATACATCTTTGCCATCTGCTATGGCATCGGCTTCCGCTTCAATGGCATCCTCCAGGAACATATCGATTAGCAGGGGTCTGTCGGGGGATACATCAACTGCTTCTGCGACATATTGCTCAAGCATCTCTTCATCAAGAATGATCTTCATGGCCCGTCCTCCCAGCACATAGGAAGGCCTCACCATTAAGGGATATCCGATTCTTTCAGCAATCTCGATGGCTTCTTCGAGTGTACTTGCCATTCCCGATTCCGGCTGTGGGATACCCAGTTTCTTCATGATCTGACGGAACCGGTCACGGTCCTCTGCCAGATCGATGGTATCAGGTGTGGTACCCAGGATTTTAACACCTGCCTCAGCAAGTTCGTCGGCTATATTCAGCGGTGTTTGTCCCCCGAACTGAACGATCACTCCTTCCGGTTTCTCCTTATGGTATATACTTAAAACGTCCTCCACAGTCAAGGGCTCGAAATACAATTTGTCGGAGGTATCATAATCTGTCGATACTGTTTCCGGGTTACAGTTTACCATGATGGATTCATAGCCGGCTTCACGAATGGCAATGGCAGCGTGGACACAGCAATAATCAAATTCTATTCCCTGCCCTATCCGGTTCGGACCACCTCCCAGTACCATGATTTTCTTCTTGTCGCTAACTTCCACAATATCAGGAGCATTATAGGTAGAAAAGTAATAAGCTGCATTTTCAACGCCGCTTACCGGAACGGGTTCCCATGCTTCTTTCATGCCGAGCGATATGCGTTTTTCCCTGATCTCCTGTTCAGGAATATCCAGGAGATCGGATAAATACCTGTCAGCAAATCCGTTTTTTTTCGCCTGAATAAGCAATTCATCAGGCAAAGACTTCCCTTTGAATTTCAGGATTTGTTCCTCCAGCTCCACCAGCTCCTTCATCTGTGAGATGAACCAGGTTTTGATATGTGTTCTTTTGAAAAGTTCATCCACATCTGCCCCTTTGCGCAAGGCTTCATACATAATGAACTGCCTTTCGCTGGAAGCGTGCTTAAGCATGACCATTAATTCATCCAGTGTTTTTTTATTAAAATCCTTTGCAAAGCCAAGTCCATACTGCCCGTTCTCCAATGAACGAATGGCCTTCTGAAGCGCTTCCTTATAGTTTTTCCCGATACTCATTACCTCACCCACAGCCTGCATTTGTGTACCCAGCTTATCTTCCAGGCCAGCGAATTTTTCAAAAGCCCACCGGGCGAATTTTACCACCACATAATCTCCGGAAGGTGTATATTTTTCAAGTGTCCCATCGCGCCAATACGGTATTTCATCCATGGTTAATCCGCCAGCCAGGAGGGATGATACAAGCGCGATTGGAAATCCTGTTGCCTTGGAAGCAAGTGCAGAAGAACGGGATGTACGCGGATTGATCTCTATCACGACAACCCTGCCTGTCTTGGGATCATGGGCAAATTGTATGTTTGTGCCTCCGATGACTTCAATGGCCTCGACAATATCGTATGAATATTTTTGCAGTCGTTGCTGGAGTTCCGGATCAATGGTCAGCATTGGTGCCGTGCAAAATGAATCGCCGGTATGCACACCCATTGCATCGACATTTTCAATAAAACAGACCGTAATCATCTGATTTTTTGCATCTCTGACAACCTCTAATTCCAGCTCTTCCCAGCCCAGCACAGATTCCTCCACCAGTACCTGGTTGACGATGCTTGCCGATAAGCCCCTGCTGCAAACCGTACGCAATTCCTCAACGTTGTAGACCAGTCCACCTCCTGTACCACCCATGGTATAGGCAGGCCGTAATACAACAGGATATCCCAGTTCAGCGGCAATTCTTTCAGCATCTTCCACGGTATTTACAGCTGTGCTTTCGGGCATTTCAATCCCCAGGCGGTTCATCGTTTCCTTAAAAGCAGTACGGTCCTCGCCTCTTTCAATTGCATCAATGTTTACCCCGATAACTTTGACACCATATTTATCCAGCACACCTTTTTTGGCCAGCAGGGAAGAAAGATTCAATCCCGTTTGTCCGCCCAGGTTTGGAAGCAGCGCATCAGGCCTTTCCTTCTTAATGATTTCTGTCAACGCAAATTCATTCAGGGGTTCAATATAGGTAACGTCTGCCATCCCCGGATCAGTCATAATCGTTGCCGGATTGGAATTGACCAATACGATTTTGTATCCCAATGACCGCAAGGCCTTGCAGGCCTGTGTCCCCGAGTAATCAAATTCGCATGCCTGTCCGATGATTATGGGACCTGAACCAATGATTAAAACTTTTTCAATATCTTTTCTTTTTGCCATGGTGTTTTGTTATTTGATCTCCTCTTTAAAGATGTGAATTATTCCTGAGTTATTAAGAACAGATTGACAATTATGGATTCAGTCTGTGCGGAATTTCCAAACTCTGCTCTGTAACAGTTAGTCCTGTGTGAAAATAATCAAATAAGCAGGTCTGATCATCTGCCTAATTCATTAATTTTATTACTGGACCTTTGAATAAAAATCATTCCATGAACCTTTGGAAGACCTTCATGACCATCGTCTGTGCTGTTGTTATTCCATTAATGGCATTGAGTCAGTCCGCACCCAATCCGGATTACAAACCTCAAGGTCCGCTTCAGGAGACCAGTCTTAGTAAATACAGGCAGCAATTAGCCCTTTTCAGAGAGGAATTCAGATCTGTAGAGATGCCGGACTGTAATTTTTTTCTGTTTGGTATGGGAAACAGGACAAAAATTATTTATAAAAATGGGACCCTTATAAATGCCCTGACAGGAGAGATCATTAACCAATGGCAGGTTAACAATGAGACAATCATACCCAATGAATATATGGTCGAGATAGAAACATCGAAAGATGTTGTGATCATTTGTGAAAACGAAACAGGCGTTTTTATTAAAGAGAGTGGAAAAAGCCATCTTATTCCGGGTACGAATTCTGCTATCATGCTTCCCGGTTTCACCGGTCATCGCTACAGTGAGATCCTGAAAGTACTTAATCATGAGATCTTAATCAACATCGTTGAAAGTAAGCCGGTACCAAATTTTTTGGTTTATGATAAACCTTGGAGACGTGATGCTGCCATGATGGCCATGTGCCTTAAGAAAACGGGGAACCTGGAATTGATTAAAGACTGGGTGCTGGGCTTAAGCGATCCCTATGACAGGAACAATGATGGTGAAACTGAGGCAGATAACCTCGGACAGACATTATATCTGCTCTCCTTGTTTACTGATAAAAAACACCCCCTGGTTGGAGATATCCTGAAGGAAGTAGAAAAATATAAAATAGAAGACAGCCATGGCATGTATATCAAGGGGCGTTCCGATTTTCACGAGACTCCTGTTTACCAGACCAAGTGGTTGAAATTTGGCTTAAAGTCACTGGATTTACCCGATGATTATACGATTCCCCTGATCCAGGATAATTATGCTACATTGTTCTGGTGGGATTATAAAGATACCTATATGCCGGAGACGGTTGATGCAGCTGATAATTGGAAAAACGATAATTACCCTTACATCGGTTGGGCAGCAGATCATTTCCACCACAAAAAGCGTAATCCCATCAGCAACAGAGATTACCCCTTAACATGGGAAATACATGCAAGTCAGGCTAAGTATCAGGGAATGAAAATAGTAGATGATATTTATATTGAGCAGAAGACCTCTGTGCCCCATACCTGGCACGCCGCAGAGGTGTTCTTATACCTTAATAATTTAATTTAACGACGCATATCATGAAGCAATAGTTTCATTAAGAGATATTATATTTAACGTAATATGAAGAAATTAATTTTTTCGCTGATATTGTGCCTGGTTGCGGGCACATTGCTATCACAAAACTTTAACCTTCTACTCTGGGAAGGGGATCCTCCCAATTACAGGGAAAGCGGAGAAGTGATTAAATGGGACACAACGAACATCATCAGGGTGAGCCTGGTTCAGCATCCGGATATTGCAGTATACCTTCCATCTCCGGTTCATGCCACCGGTCAGGCAGTGGTGATCTGTCCCGGTGGAGGTTACCATATTCTGGCCTATCATTATGAGGGTTCCGATGTCGCCCGCTGGTTCAGCTCAAGGGGCATTGCCGCTGTTGTCCTGAAATACCGCCTACCCGTTTCGAAAAGCAACATCATCCCCCATAAATCACCCCTGATGGATGCCCAGAGAGCAATGAGACTGGTGCGGTATCATGCGGATTCCTGGCATATAGATCCCGGGAAAATCGGTATCATGGGATTCTCTGCTGGAGGTCACCTGGCTTCCACCCTTTCCACCCATTTTGACCAGGGAGATTCCGGCAATGTGGATCCTGTAGAGCGAATGAGCTGCCGGCCAGACTTTAGCATCCTGATCTATCCCGTGATTTCCTTTACGGAGGAATTCATGCACTCAGGTTCCAGGACCGCCCTTCTGGGTGAAGATCCAGACACGGAACTGGTAAACCACTATTCCAGTGAACTCCAGGTTTCGGAAGAAACGCCACCTGCCATCCTCGTCCATTCAGGGGATGACAGTGCGGTACCGGTCGAGAACAGCATTACCTATTACCGCGCTCTGATTGAGAAAGGCATCCCTGCGGAAATGCATATCTATCCTTACGGGGGACATGGTTATTCGCTGGCGATCGGGAAGGGACATTTATCCACATGGCCTGAAAGGGTCCTGGACTGGATAAAGGATGCTTTCTGATATTATTATAAATTACACATGACCAATTGTTTAAACAAAAATTTGCAGATGAAATCTAAGAAACTCTTACATCAGTGTCTTTTGTATGCAGGCCTGCTTATCATGGCAGGTTTGCTGGCAACCTGTAGCCGGCAAGTCCAGCAAAAACCCAATATTCTGTTTGCCATCGCCGATGACTGGGGATGGCCCCATGCCGGTGTCTATGACGATCCGGTGGTGCAGACCCCGGCTTTTGACCGGGTGGCCAACGAAGGAGTGCTTTTCAAACATGCCTATGTTTCTTCCCCTTCCTGTACACCTTGCCGGAATGCAATCCTTACAGGGCAATACCACTGGAGATTGGGACCGGGTGCAAACCTTTGGAGCACACTGGATCCGTCTATCCCCGTTTACCCCCTGATGCTTGAGAAGGCTGGCTACCATGTCGGTCATTATAGAAAGAGCTGGGGACCCGGCAAGCTGGAGGGATGGGAAAAACATCCTGCAGGAAAACCTTACGAAGAGGGATTCAAAGAATTTCTTGCAGAAAGGCCAGAAGACACACCTTTTTGTTTCTGGCTTGGAACCTCGGATCCACACCGGCCTTACGAGGAAGGTACCGGAGCCGGGAGTGGCATGGACCTTGACCGGATTCGCATGTTCGAATGCTTCCCTGATGACCCTGTTGTCCGAAGTGATGTTGCGGATTACTTCTATGAGGTGCAGCGTTTTGATTCCGATGTGGCAGAGGCTATTCGCCTGCTTGAAGAGATCGGGGAGCTGGAGAATACCATCGTTGTGGTTACCGGTGATCACGGCATGCCTTTCCCCCGGTGCAAGTCCAACCTGTATGATTCAGGAACCCGGGTGCCGCTGGCCATCCGCTGGGGATCCGGGATACGGAAATCCAACCGTGTCATCGAAGACTTCGTAAGCCTGGTTGATCTGGCCCCGACTTTTCTTGAACTGGCCGGTGTTAATATCCCGGAGGTGATGACAGGCAAGAGTCTGCTCAGCCTGTTGGAAAGTAAAAAGACGGGCATAACCGAACCGGACAAACGTAGCTTTGTACTGCATGGTAAGGAACGTCATGTTCCCGGCCAGGAAGTACATATGGGAGGGTATCCCTGCCGGGCAATCCGCAACCACGATTTTCTGTATATCCGGAATTTCAAACCGGAACGCTGGCCTGCCGGCACGCCCGATCCCATGCTGGCTGCCATGAAGCATTACTGGTTGGCGGATTGTGATAACGGACCCACCAAGACCTATATGAATGAAAACCGGGAAAAGGATGAAAATCACCGGCATCTCTGGGATTTGTCTTTCGGAAAACGGCTGGAAGAAGAATTGTACGATTGCCGGAAGGATCCCGAACAACTGGTCAACCTCGCGAATGACCCGGAATATGCTGATGTAAAGGAATCCCTTTCAACCCAGTTAATGGAACAGCTTGAGCTTATGGCCGATCCACGGGCAACCGGACAGGGAGACATTTTCGATGAATACCCCTACTACGGAGGGGGACCGAGGCATCCCTCTTCTCCCCCGGATGGCGACAGGTAATATTATTTAATGGTGCAGGGGAGTATTCTGAGATCCAATAGGGCAAGGCATAAAAACAGGAACCCATGTCTGGACGGACACGGCTTCCTGTTTTTAATCGAACAAGTCTTTATCTATTATTATTTGACAGGGGCGATTGGGAAATCCTTCAGGACTGTAGCAACCGCCTTAGGTAAGGATTTTTCTCTCTTCTCAGGATTCTCCTTGATGGTACCAACGCCAACTCCCTGCCACACCAGGTCTTTGGACTCCAGGTCAAAAACATCAACCACCATGGTGCCTTCGACATAATCTGACTCAGAATAAGTCGTGGTCGCATGACCACCTCCCCAGCCTCCTCTGCCCCGGCGGCCGCGGCCATATCCATACCCGGCACCTCCGCCGTAGTAATTGGTGTAAGCTGTAATGCTGGTCTTCTTGTCTGAGACAAGGAATATGGAGAGAACCATATCACCGTCCTGATCGACGATCTTTATGTTCCTTTTCTCCATTTCTGCCTTCAAGACTGAACGGATTCTTTCTTGGTCAAATTCGTTAATCACCTTGTCAATGTCTTCCTGCCAGCCCAGATAACTAACAGTCTCATATTTCGTAAAATCAGCGGTCTTGTCAACGTCTGTAGTTACTTTAACTCCACTGCAGGCTGCAGCGACGATAATTATTACTGCCACAATGAAATGCATCCTTTTCATACGAATGGTGTTTTTCACTTAAAATTAACATTCCAGATGATCATGATGCAGCATTTTGACAGTATTATTACATCACGGAAAGTAAACCGACAATGGTAAAACCATACATGGAGGCATCCTCCATCATTATGTGAAAGTTGGAGTTATGTTAATGGTAGCTGCGCCCATTGCCCCAATGGTGCCACCACTTGTGATGGTCCAGTTAATACCTATATCGGTTGGGAAGCTGATCTCCCAGTATCGTAGGCAACTGGCTAAGATTTTGCTGAAATTCGTGCCCAGAGTAGGTCAAATCGGACTTTTCATTGGGGTAGGTTTGATCCTGGCCAAACAGGTTACTCAAATTATAGCACTGGGCATAATACCTCATCTGGTACTCATCCTGTTGGTTATTATTTCATTAATTATTGGAGACATGATGATCATTCGTCACGCACCGGAAATGAGACGTTCATTGGCTGTATCTACAGCAATTCGTAACGTCCCACTAGCATTCCTTATTGTGGGTGAAAATTTCCCCGGTACAATAGTTGCCCCGGTTGTCCTGATATTCAGTGTATATACAATGTTGTTGTCGATAGCCTATGGTAAGGTTATGGCCTCTAATTCATAGGTTTAATGTTTTGGGGCTTATATTTCTGTTTGTTTATTGTTCCCAGGATAAATAGATTGAGCTATCTTTTCAATCTCTTTGAAATACTTGACAGTTTCAACCTGCAATTCCATGGTTGCTGGCTCATCACAAACAATAACAGCATGTTCATGTAACTGTAGCATGGAAACTGTCCACATGTGGCTTACTCCACCCTCTATTACTTCTCTTACAGCGCGGGCTTTCTCAAAGCCGGTGATTATTATAACCACCTCCCTGGCATCCATAACAGTACCCACACCAACAGTCAAGGCGTGCGTGGGTACTTTGGACATGTCATTGTCAAAGTACCTTGAATTGGCCAAAATGGTATCATAGCTAAGGGTTTTTACTCTTGTTCTGGAGACGAGTGATGACCCCGGTTCATTGAAAGCGATATGTCCATCAGGTCCTATTCCGCCCAGGAATAATTCTATACCGCCATATTCTTTAATCTTAGCTTCATAATTCTGACATTCTAACACCAGATCGGGCGCATTCCCATTTAAAATATTGATGTTTTCCCTGGGAATATCAATATGGTTAAATAGATTAGTATACATGAAAGAATGATAGCTCTCCGGATGATCTTCCGGTATACCGACATACTCATCCATATTGAATGTTACGATATTTTTGAAAGAGATATCTCCGGTCTGGTATCTTTTTATCCATCCCTGGTATACAGTCATTGGTGAAGATCCTATAGGCAGGCCAAGCACAAACGGTTTATCTGCTGTGGGGGCAAAAGCTTTTATTTTTTCGATGATATAATCAGCCGTCCATTTCCCGGCATCCTCTTTGGTATCTTTAATAAAAATTCTCATGGCATAATAATCTTGAATTATACATTCAAAATTATGGAAGAATTCGGTATAAACTAATTTTTCAAGAATAATCTGGCATCTCCAAATACGCATCCCGGCCCTCCATCCATGACCAATTTTATTTTATATATTATGGGGTTTTGTTCGAGACTTAATTGCCTGGTTGTAGGATCGTGTGAAAAGCTGAAGCAGGTCAGACAAAAGTGTCATGGGGAAAAGGTAATTGCACCAAGGTCTTTTAATGAAAATTGAAACTATAAAAAACAGACCGGTCATGGCAAACAGGTATGTCGCCCCGGTAAGGTTCAATGCTACTCCGAATATCTCGTAATTCAATTTAACCGGATACCGGGTGTGGTATTGGCATCCATGAGGGGAGTAGTGTTAATTATCCCCAGATTTACATGATCCCCAAATATTGGGGAGATCGGGTATCATCCAGTCCCAGAGTGAAGAACTTTATCTCACAAACCAGCCGGAAAATCATTCCGGCTGGTTTCCATGAAGGAAGATCACTCATCAAATTCCCCTATGAAAGGGATCTGCTCCAGGATCTCCAACCTGATAACACTTTGAAAATAGGCCTCTAACTGGTAAAATTGAGCTGCCGTTTTGATTCCGGAAGCTTTCTTAATGCTTTTGTAATACTTCGAGATAAGTTTATTGTATTCGTTACCCATAGAGATCATATCCTTCATTAACACTTCAGTTTTTTCATCATCAAGAGATTCATATTGCATTGCATACCTGTTTAATAGTGCAATCCTTTTTTGTCCATGCAGCTTCCTTTCCGTCTCGTACTTATCATAGAGATCCCAAAAAGTCGTGGCAGCCTCGCCTTTAAGGGTAATAAACTCTGCTACAACTGCCTTTTTTTCCATCCCAAAAATGGATTGATAGAATTCAATTTCTTCCTTATTGGTTTGCGAAAACGCAGACATAGCCATCAAGGAAATCATGCTTATTAGAAAATAGAACTTTTTCATCATTTTTAATTTTTATAATTAGACATTAATAAACTGATTATTTTAAATTATGATAACAAATATATATGTATATGCACATGTATCAATATATGATCGAGATTAAAATACTGAAAATAAAATGATTGATGTCAATGTTTAGTCTTGTATTTGGTATGAGTAAAATTACTACAATATTTTATTCAGGATATATGAATCGGGAAATTTCACAAAATTTTAACCTTTCCCGTTTCATCATGAAATATTCATAATTAAAGATATAAGTTAACCTGGCCCCAGTGTAGTATTAAAATGCTCTTGTTTAAAATGGATTATTCCATTAAATTGCCTTCCCTGGATAGAATCTTCAATATTTGAGTACACAGGATTCGCTATGGTGGATTCAAGTAAATCTTTAATCTGTATGTAGATGGGATACTGTTTAAAATATATTACACTGGCCGGTTTAATCTTTTGTATCACCGTTTCCTGTAGTGAGAAAAATATTCCTCAGGAGGAAGAATATTCAATATACTTTCCAGCCGGGGATGAGATATTTAATAAAGGGACCCTGTGTAAATTAATCTGGTTTGCGCCCTTATGTGCTCTCGTTGACATTGAACTTTACAAAGGTTCAGATACCTCCTATACCATTGTAGAAGCTTTACCCAACCAGGGAACTTATTACTGGGAAATTCCGGATGGGATCCCTGACGGCTCAAATTATTCTATTAAGATCTCAAATTCGGAGGCTAAAAATTTAAATACAATTAATAACAAAAGCTTTGAAATTCGCTCAACCGGAGAAGTATCTTCCTATACTGACAGTCGTGACGGTCAAACATATAAAATTGTTAAGATTAAAAACTCATTATACCATGAAACCTAAAAATATAGCCATGCTTGGTTCAGGCTTTATCAATGACTTTTACACAGCCTGCCTTCAAAATTCACGTAGTCAGGATAAAGTCAAACTGGTATTTTCCCGGTCTGAAGAAAGAGCCAAAAAGTTTGCAGATAAATGGTCTGTTCCAAACTGGATAACCAGCATGGAGAAGGCAGTAAATCATCCGGATATTGATACGGTTGTGATTGGATTGTCGAATGACCTGCATCTTGAGGCTGCAAAATTGAGTGCTGCTGCCGGCAAGGCGGTATTGTGTACAAAACCTCTTGGAAGGAATGCCCAGGAAGCTAAAGAAATGCTTGAAGCAGTGGAGAAAGCAGGAGTTTTTCACGGATATCTTGAAGACCTTGTATATACACATAAAACACTTAAGGCATTTGAATCAGTAAGTAATGGGGCATTGGGTAAAATTTTCTGGGTCCGTTCACGGGAGACACATCCCGGACCGCACAGTGACTGGTTCTGGACACCTGAAATTTCAGGAGGCGGTGTAATTGTTGATATGGGATGCCATTGTATTGAAATAGCCAGGAATTTTATCGGGAAAGATATCAGGCCTGTCGAGGTCATGTGTTGGGCAGACACCCAGGTTCATCCGATTGAAGCAGAAGATCATGGAATCGGTTTGGTTAAATATGCCAATGGCGCCATCGGACAATTTGAGGTGAGCTGGTCCTTCCGCGGAGGAATGGATCTCCGGGATGAGATCAGCGGTGTGGAAGGGACCATCTGGCTCAATCATTTCCTGCGCACAGGATTTGAAATGTTTACAGCGGCAGGCGAGGGTGCTTATATTGCTGAAAAAGCAGAATCAGAATCAGGATGGCTGTTTCCTGTTGGAGATGAAATCGGGGAGCTTGGCTATGACAATATGTTTGATGATATGTTCAATGCCATTGATAAAAGTGAAAAACCACTTGAAGATTTTTATGACGGATATGTGGTGAATGCGATTATTGATGCCTGTTATAAATCTGCACAATCTAAAAAATGGGAACCAGTCGAACTGGAAATCTGGAGAGGGAAGGATGATGTTGAACCCATTACAAGTTTTAAGGAATATGACCAGGATCATTTCCTGGTGAAAGAAGAGAAATTGTCGGATGGGAAAAAATTAATTCTGAAAGAGAAGAAAACCGGGAAAATAATACAAAAACGAATTTAACAGGCTTAGCTCTCCATATTATATTCTCCCTGATGCCGTCATTGAAATTATTACCAATCCTTCTCCCGTCCCAGAATCTCAACAATTTTTCTTTTCATCTCCAGGGGATCGATGGCTTCCTGTTTGGCATATATGATTTCTCCGTCCGGTTTAATTAACATGGTGTAGGGAAGCGCTCCCTGCCAGTTTTCATCGATGGCTTCAATCAGTTCATACTTATCGATGGAATTAAAAATATAATTCCTGCCGGATGCGTGCTTTTTCTTGAGAAATTCATGAACCTTCTCCTTTTTCGCCAGGTTATCTGCACTGATGGATATAAATTCAAAGTCACGGTTCCTATACATCAGGTTGATCTCAACCAGGTCGGGGATTTCAGTCACACAGGGGCCACACCATGTCGCCCACACATTGATTAACAAAAGCTTTTCCGGCTTGTTCTGAACCAATGCTTGCACCCCTTCCGTACTGATCTCCTCAAGTACTACTTCCTCTTGTAGAATTTTCTCGAATGCCTTTTTTGAAGCTTCCCGTTTATCGGACCATTTTACAGAGCACCCAAAGGTTTTTGTCTTCTCAACTGTGATCTTTTTCCCGGCCAGTAATTCCTCCAGTGCATTCCGGGTATCGTGTTTCGTATCAGGCCGGACAGCTAACTCTGAATCATCAATACGGCCAATGTACCTGAGTTTCCTCTCGGGGTCAAATATAAAGACGTGTGGCGTGGCAACCGGACCGTATTTCCTGGACATCTCCTGGGTCTTGCCATCATAAACATAAGGGAAATTGAATTTTTTATACTCCGCCCTGATCTTCATGTCATCAAGCTCATCTCCCAGGTCCGTGTACCCCAGTTCATCGAGCCGCACGGCCAGGGGATCATTTGGTGATACGGCCAGAAAGCCGACCCCTTGCTCCTTGTAATCATTAACCAGTTTAATGATCCTGTCTTCATAGGATTGTGCAGTTGGACAATGGTTGCAGGTAAAGATGATCACAAGGAACCTGCTGTCAGCAAAATCCTTCAGACTGTAATCCTTCCCGTCAATCCCTGGTAAAAAAAAATCAGGGGCCATCTGTCCAATTTGCAGGGTTGGGTGGTCTGCCTGCGCCTGCAGATTGATTACGGTGTAAAATAATGTTATAATCAGCATTATGACGGTAGTGGTGTTTTTCGAATATTTCATTTGTTTTCAGAATTTAGATCAAAGATAAAAATACCACGGCCGACCCCGGCCCAGTCATTTTTCCTGGCTACCTGGAAAGCCATGTATCTTCCATCATCACTGATTACCGGGTTGGAAGACTTATATCCATGAAAGTCAGCAAAATATGTTAATCTCTCCAGCTCTCCGGAGCCATCCAGTTTCAATTTATAGATGTCTATTTGCCCGGTACCTTCACTATTGTGCCTGTCACATTCCACCAAGGTAAAATTCCCATCCGGAAAAATCCCTTCCGGTTCATCATATTCATCTGCTTTCTGTGAATAATTCCTTATCTCACCTGATTCAATGATAAGTCCCATTACCTCACAATTCCGGTATTCCTCCCCATATCCGCTGAATATGATTTCCTTACCATCCGGTGGTCTGAAATTCTGTGTTTCAATATCAAGAAGTGAAGGAAGGTACTCTTTTGTCAGTATTTTCTTTTTATTGATGATTTTCGGGATACCTTCATCATATCTCAGATCTGCCATATAAAAAACAGCATCTGGCTGATCTCCCCGAACGGACCAGGCTATCTTTAAATTATTTCTTGACACGGCTGGCCCTTCATAACAGATCTCACCCAATGCGATGGGAGCTTTCTGAAAATCTTTTTTTAAGATCCACAATTCAGCTTTTTTTTTCCGGCTGGGAACCGGATCTTCCGCATCAAATTGCCTTGCACCGGATAAAAGGATATCTCCATTACTGAGATAAAGGGCACGAACATAACCTTCATGGTAATAATGGTGTGTCAAGGGCCTTAATTCGCCAGTTTCCACTGTAACTTCATATACATCCCCGAAGGTCTTTTCAATAAACAGAATTTTTTTTCCATTATGTGACCAGTCGGCCCGTTGTCCGAAAGTTGTAATCTGTTTAATATGTGGCGGCAAATCAAAAGGAAATGAATGCGAAATGGCGGGCCCGGGTAACTTCCTATTACTGTCTGAACAATTGAACTGGCTTAAGCAAGCTATAATGCAGATTATCTTCAGAATCGTGTACTGTCTCATTTTATTTTTCATTGATCACGTCCGGTCATTCTCAATAACTCAGTTTTCAGTTTATCCTTAATTTCAGCAAAATCGGGATTGCCGGCAAGGTTATGCCACTCATGTGAATCGCTCCGGTGATCATACAATTCTTCTGCTCCGGTGCGGGTCAATACATAACGCCAATCACGGGAACGCACCGTGAATTGCTGGTCTTCGATTTCCCCGGGTTCATTAAGTGCTACAGGGATCCCTGCATCAATGCAGCTCAGGGCAACTGAAGGACCCTCCCATGATCCATTTACGGGGTCTTTCAGAAAGGGGCGCATACTATGTCCATCAAGCGGATGCCCATCTTCATTGCGCTTTGTGCTGTCTGAAATACCACATAGATCAACCAGGGTTGGATACAGATCTATCAAACCAACTGGATGATCACAATTAAGTCCGGACTTTTTCCTGTCCGGGAATCTGAATATCATGGGAACACGGGTTGATTCTTCCCACACGGTGTGTTTGAATAATTGATTCTTCTCTCCCATATGGTAGCCATGATCGCTGGTGATTACGACTATTGTATTTTCTGCATACCCGCTATTATCCAGGGCGTCAATTATACGGCCGATCTGGGCGTCTGCAAATGACACGCAGGCCAGGTACCCCTGAACAAACCTTCTCCATCCTTCATCCCCCTCATAAGCATCCAATAGTTTTAAAAACCGGTGTTCCTTTGCCCCATAATACTGGTACCACAATTCTTCGGCACAATCTTCCAGGTCGTTTTCAAGGTAGGGGGGAGGCTGGACCTCATCCAGGGGAAACATATCGAAATACTCTTGCGGTGCATGCCAGGGGGAGTGGGGCCGGATGATCCCGACGGAGAGGAAGAAGGGATTTTCATGGTACTCTTGAAGCTTTTCTATGGCAAAATCAGTTGACAATTCATCAGGCAATGGATCCCTGTCGCTTTGATTCACATAGCGATAAGGCTTTC
>DAOWJB010000336.1 GCA_030640625.1 Bacteroides sp. | reverse complement strand
GAACCCGCCTATTCAAGCCCTCCGCCAGGACATGACGTGGACTGGTTTATTCAAAATGATCCTGAATGGATCATGAAAAGAGGCCAGGAATTTCCCGTTTTCGACCTGGATTTTGCCAGGATAGGAATACTTACTTGTTATGACGGCTGGTTTCCGGAACCCTTTCGCATCCTTGCCCTGAAGGGTGCCGAGATCCTGGTCTGGGTCAACAGCCGCTTCGGTGCTGTAGAGGATTACATCGTCCTTACTGCAATGCATCATAATACTGTCTCCATGATCTGTACCAACCAGGCCTATGGCAAGGGAACCAAAATTGCCGACTGGCCGAGGAACATCATGGTTTCCTGTCCCGAGTCGGGTGAGAATTACATCACCGCAACCCTGAACCTGGAACGCCTGCGCCATGCCCGCAAAAACAGCAGGAATGCCCAGCAGAGAAGGCCGGATATTTACCAGGAAATTTTAATGGAGGTGCCCGGGAAATAATCCTACAAATGACAATACGCCGGATGCATGTATTCATTTTGATTGATACCTTAATAAAATGCCAATTCTATGAAAACCTTAAATGTTATTGTTTCGGGACTTTGTTGTGCCGTATCTCTGCTATTAACCCAAACGGCTCTATGTCAGCCTAAGGCAATGACTTATGCAGACTATATCAGAAACGCTGCCGCTTCGGAAGAAGAAATAGATGTTTTTCTGAATAAACCTTCCTGGGCCCAATTTGATCCGGATGTAGGCTACATCCTGGGCAACTTTTCTCCCCATGACGGAGTGGATGGCAGCAAAACCATCTCCACCGTCCGGAAGGATGGCGCCCGTACCTCATTTGTATACACAGACCGGCTCTGCAGGATCAATACTTACGGGAACAGTTTCACCCAATGCCACCAAGTCAACGATGCCGAGACCTGGCAGGAATACCTGGCCGGTCACCTTGGTGAACCCATCCGGAATTATGGTATGGGCGGATTCGGTGTGTACCAGGCCTACCGCAGGATGCTCCGGGAAGAAAGCACGGAAAAAGCCGCAGAGTACCTCATGCTGTATATCTGGGGAGACGACCACATCCGGACCCTTTTGCGTTGCAGATATGCCTTAACAAGAAGCTGGCGGCGGGAGCAGGATAAAAAGGAGGGCGTGGGAATCATGTTTCATGGGAATTTCTGGTGTAATATTGAAATGAACATGAAAACCGGAATGCTGGAAGAGCATGAAAGCCGGATCAGAACGCCTGAGAAACTTTACCAGATGACGGACCCGGACTGGATGCATGAGAACCTGATAGATGACCTGGCCCTGCAGATGTACCTTTATAAATTAGGACGGATTACCGATATTGATAAAGAACAGTTGAAAAAACTCGCCGGATACTTGCAAGCCGAGTTCGATCCGGATACAGAAAATTTGCGTGAAGAAGTCGGGCATTTGCTTAACCGCTATGCATACGCGGCAACAAAATATATTTTAAAGAAAAGCCGTGAATTCGCCCAAAAGAATGATAAAAAGTTAATGATTATAGTGTTTGACCCTGGTGGAGCCATGAAGCAACTTTTAAATGGTCAGGCCCGTGTTGATCAGGAAATAGTAGACTTCCTTGAAGAAAATAATTTTAATTATTTCGATATGAACCTCGTTCATGCTGAGGATTATAAGATCTTTAACCTGAGCAATGAGGAGTATTATGATCGATATTTTATCGGGCACTATAATCCCATGGGAAATCATTTTTTCGCCTTCAGTTTAAAACCAAGGCTTGTCGATTGGCTGGACCCACCGCCTTTTACATACAGGAAAACAAACACACTGCCCATCGATTTCAAGGAATATCTTGAAGGATACTAGAAAATGAAAAAAACTATTCTTACACTTCTAATTCTATTCTCTACCGGAATATCTGTTTTTGCTCAGAGCTCTGAAATTGATATCAGGCAAGTTGTCTATAAGGAAATTGACACTGTTTCATTAAGCATGGATATCTATTATCCTCCGGACATGGATAAGGATAAATCCTATCCGGCCATGATCTTCTTTTTTGGAGGAGGCTGGAAAAGAGGTACGGTAAAACAATTTGAACCACATGCCCTGTATTTTTCTGACAGGGGACTCATTTGCATTCTGGCTGACTACAGGGTAGAATCCAGACAGAAAATAAGTCCGTTTGAATCACTCAAAGATGCCAAATCAGCCATTCGGTTTATCAGGAAAAATGCAGAAGAGTTTCATATTGACAAAGGCAAAATCATTGCCTCAGGAGGCTCAGCAGGGGGGCATCTTGCAGCCGCCACAGCATTGGTCAGTGAATTCAATGAACCGGGAGATGATTTATCTATCAGCTGTGTTCCCAATGCCCTGGTGCTTTTCAATCCTGTAATTGATAATGGTCCCGGAGGATATGGATACGAAAGAATAGGGGATCAGTACAAAAATTTCTCACCACTGCATAATATCAAGGCAGGTGCCCCTCCTACCATTCTTTTCCTTGGGACCAATGATAATCTCATACCGGTTGAGACAGCTAAATATTATCAAAAAGCAATGGA
Organism: Bacteroides sp.; assembly: GCA_030640625.1. GTDB lineage: Bacteria > Bacteroidota > Bacteroidia > Bacteroidales > SM23-62 > SM23-62. Next base: position 4,974 of record DAOWJB010000336.1, on the reverse strand, counting down.
AAGGGTTGGCAGCAGATGCGAATTATATCTTTATGACGGTCAGCCACATGGATTCTTTAATTTCAAAAACAGGGAGTATTATAATAAAACTGTACTGGAAGCAGACAAATTCTTAATTTCTCTTGGCTATCTGACTGGAGAACCAAAAATTATTATAGATTGATATTATTCAGTCAATTGTAGATATTCCTCCCGTGTAGCCAAGGGAATCATGTTATTGTATCTTAAATGGACATTCCTGGAAGTCCGGTTGAGCTCAGCCACGGAAATGTTATAAAAACTCTCATTCAGCTTTTTATAAGCGGGGTGATTGTCTTGCTGGGGCAGCGCATTCAGCACGGATAAAAACTTCTCCATGACCGGCTGAATCTTTTTTTTATTCGCTATAAGATTGTTGGTTTCATAAGGATCCTCTTCCAGGTCATAAATCCTGTGGATACGTTTCAGGGTGTCGATGTAAACTTTGTATCGCCCATCCCGCATGACGCGGTCCCTGAAAGCAAAATAGCTTTTGACCCTGCCATCAGGGCCAATCATGGCAGGATGCCCTCCCATGGACAGGATCCAGTCCCTCGACCCCTTCAACTCATCTCCCCTGAGTATGGAAGAAAAGGAAGATCCTTCGATCCGGTCATCCTGGGGAAGGTCAATACCTGCCAGGTCGAGCAGGGTAGGATAAATATCTGTAAAATCAACCAGGGCGTCCGATTCGGATCCCTGCCGGGAGCCGGGGACCAGGACGATAAAAGGGGCATTGATGCCATTCTCCGTAAGAAAAGCCTTACCCCCACGGATAAATTCCCCGTTCCGCTCGCCTATCATACTTCTTGTTGTACCATTATCCGTAGTAATAAACAGGTATGTGTCATCTTTGATCTTCAATCTTCTGAGAGATGACACAATCTTCCCAATGATTAGGTCAGTATACCGTACCATGGCCCGGTGCTTTTCAAATCTTGAGTTGGCATCCGGTTCTTCCGGTGTATGGACAAATGGAGTATGGGTCAGCACCATGGGATAGTAAATGAACATGGGATGGTCCCGGTTCTCTTCCATGAATCCGGTGATGAAATCACAAAAAATATCCGGACCGAAAGCTCCCTTGTAAGTCCGGCTGCCTTCTTTGGAATGGATATAAGGATCCCAGTAACGGTTGTTTGAGATGGCTTCGTTACCACCCTCCCCACCGGTCCACATGCAATATTCATCGAAACCTGCCTCTATCATGGCTTCCGGTTCCAGCCTGAAGTCATTGACCTGCCATTTCCCGGCAGCACAGGTCCGGTAACCTGCACTTTGAAGGATCTTTGGAAAACAGGGATTCAGGCTGGCATCAAAGCTGGCTCCATGTCCCCAGCGGGGGACATCATAATGATTGATCCACCCATTCGTATAAGGATATTGCCCTGTCAGCAATGCCACACGACTGGGTGTACACTGGGGCATGGAATAGGCATTGTGAAAGAGGATACCCTCCCCGGCCACACGGTCGATATTTGGGGTACTGACAGAGGAGGAACCGTAACAACTGATCCATTCCTTTCCGAGGTCATCAATGAGGATGAAAATAAAATTAGGCTTCTCCTGGTACGAGGTGCAGCCTGGGACTCCTATCCATAGCAATAAAAGGATAAGGACAAATTTCATGAGCCGATATATATTTTGCTTAAAAAGCATATCCTCTCATCGTATCAACATTTTGCTTATTATTATTTATTAAAAAATTGCAATAGGATCATTACCGGCTTAGTAAAGATTCGGGATGCGGTTTAAATGCTAAAAGATACTGATTTTGGCTGAAAAAATAAGGATTATCCTGCCCTCCAATTAATCCCTTGTTACCCAAATATCTGTATCAAACAAATTAAGGGCAATCGAACTCGGTTGTATTCTTCAAGCATTTTTCCTAAATTATGAGGGTAAACCAGATTAGACAAATCCCCTAATCAATAACTAAAATGACAAAAAAAACTTTTACTCCCCCAGCTGTCCCCGAGACATCTACACGCCGCCATTTCATCCATTCCTGTGCGGCATGCTCTGCATGTATGGCAATGGTGCCATTAATGACCATGAATGCCTGCACTGAACAAAAAAAAATGCGCCTGCGCATTATCTACTCTTTACATGACGTGGTGCAACCCGGACCTGACTGGCCAAATGTAGGCTTTGACTTTGCACCGGTTATGGAGCGCATTGATGCAACATTGATCGAGCATTGTCCGAATTTTGAGTTTATTTCCAGCATGGCATCCGGACCGGAAGATGCTGAAAAAATACTTGAACAGGATAAAAATTCTGAAATAGGGGGCTATATCGTTTTTCAGATGAACTGCTGGAACAGGGTGGTGCAAACCATTGTCACTTCCGCCAAACCGGTCTTATATGCCGATTTTCAATATGCGGGCAGCGGAGGATTCCTGGTCTATACAGCAGGATTTATCAGGGAGGAGATGAACAATGTAGGTTTTATAGCATCCTCCGATATGGTTGACCTTATCAAGGCCGTGAACAAATTTAACATCATACGGAGAGGAGGTACAACCCATGAATTTGTAGCCGCAACCAAGCGTGTACGTCAGAAGAGAACACCTTCCCCCGGAGACATGAATTTTGCACCCGACGATCTTACTACCATATCCCCTGAAGAATGTGTACGGCAAATGAAATCTTCGCGGATCCTGGCTGTACGTGATGAACAATCAAGTCCGGCAGAACCCATCATGAACATCCCGATGGAATTTGTTTCCTTTTCCGTGCTAAACGAGGCATGGAAAGCTGCAGACCGGGAGGAAGCCCGCAGCATTGCAGATCGCTGGCAATCTAAGGCGACCGAGGTGAAGGATGTTTCTTTCGAAACCCTTGAAAATTCAGCCGCCATGTACTTGGGAATGAAAGAGGTACTAAAAACTTACGATGCAAATGCCATCAGCGTCAATTGCCTGGGAGGTTTTTACGGGGGACATATCCACGCTTATCCCTGCCTGGGATTTCATGAATTGAATAATGAGGGACTGGTGGGAGCCTGCGAATGCGATGTGCGGTCGACCGCTACCATGGTGGCATTCACGGCCATGACAGGAGGTCGTCCGGGATATATTTCAGATCCGGTAATCGATACGGCCAAAAGGCAGATCATATATGCACATTGTGTTGCCTCCAATAAGGTATTCGGACCGGATGGAGCTGAGAATCCCTTTTCCATCATGACCCATTCAGAGGACAGGCAAGGTGCATCGGTACGTTCAATTATGCCGGCTGGTTACCTTACAACAACCCTTGAAATCGCCCCGCAAAGAAAAGAGATACTGATGCACCAGGCAAAAGCGGTTGGCAATGATCCCGATGACCGGGCATGCCGGACCAAATTATGTGCCGAACCTGTAGGAGATATTGAAAAATTATTTACCATGTGGGATCAGTGGGGATGGCACCGGGTAACCTTTTATGGAGACCTGAAAGAGCCCGCCTATGCGCTTGCCGATGCGATCGGCTGGAAAGTTATTGAGGAGGCATGATGAAAGCATGGAGCAAATTAATAATATCCCATACCATCATTGGCTGTCTCGCTGCTTTCAGTCCGTTAACAGCCCAGACTTCAGCCCCGACAGATCAGGTTCCTTCTTTAAAAGAGACCTTCGTTTATAAATCTGTTGGGGACCATGAAATACGGGCAGATGTCTATAGAAAACCGGGCGAGGAAATCCGGCCGGGCATAATCTGGATCCATGGAGGGGCCCTGATTTTTGGCTCCCGGAATAGCATGGCAGAGGAACAACTTGAATTGTACCTGAATGCGGGCTACACTGTGATCGCCATAGATTACCGCCTGGCCCCTGAAACAAAGCTCCCACAGATCATCGAAGATCTTGAGGATGCTTATTCCTGGGTGGTTTCAAAGGGCCCGGGCTTATATAATATTGATCCGGCACGCATAGGTGTAATCGGACATTCAGCCGGGGGATACCTGACACTCATGGCAGGTTTCCGTGCAAAACCAACTCCAAAAGCCCTTGTCTCTTTTTACGGTTACGGGGATATCATTGGACCCTGGTATTCAGCACCGGATTCTTTCTATAATCAGCGGCCAAAGATTGACAAAGAAATTGCTTATAAAGCCGTTGGAGATTCCATTGTCTCATATGCACCCTCACAATCACCGAAGTACAGTCGTGGACAGTTCTACCTTTACTGCAGGCAAAACGGCTTATGGCCGTTGGAGGTATCGGGGCATGATCCGCACAAGGAACCTGCCTGGTTCCAGCCCTATGAACCCCTGCAAAATGTCACCGGCACATATCCTCCAACCGTTTTGCTTCATGGGGAAATAGATACAGATGTTCCTTTCTGGCAATCGGTAAAAATGGCCGGGGAACTTGAAAAGCAGGGCATCCCTTATAAATTGGTGACTGACCCGGACTGGCAACATGGTTTTGATGGGAGGAGCTGGGACGACCAGACAGTAAAAAGAGCATTTGAGAAAATCCTGTCTTTCCTGGAAGAGCACTTAAAATAAGGAATTACAATCAAGCACTGATGAAAATATATCTGTACACATTGTCCATCATTATTTTATTATTGCCGGGTTGTCATGGCAGTGAAGAAAATGACCCCTTTCAACATGCCGCCTGGATTGGTGAGCCGGAAGCTGCTCCCCTTCCTGACTCCCTCATGTATGGCGATCATCCTTCCCCCTTATTCCGCAAAGAGTTTTCCGTTAAAAATGATATTCAATCCGCCACTCTGTACATTACTGCTGCCGGCTATTACAAGGTATTTATAAACGGGGAAGATATTGGTAAAAATTATCTTGACCCGGCATGGACCGATTATGGCAAAAGGATTTACTACACTGAATATGATATTACTCCCCAGGTTAGGAAGGGTAAAAACTGTATCGGGACACCTCTCGGGAATGGATTCTATAATCCCCTGCCGCTGAGAATGTGGGGGCGCCGCAACCTGAGAGATCAT
>DAOWJB010000193.1 GCA_030640625.1 Bacteroides sp. | reverse complement strand
GTGGTACCGTACCCATACTGAATCGGTTGGCAGGGGTTTGTAAGAACTGCTGGCCGTATCGATGAATGCAAATCCTTCGTAATTATTGATCTTTTGTTGAACAAGCTGCTTCCAGATGACATCCCCATTTCCGTTCCTCAGCATCCAGTGGGTCCATGTCATATCATTCAGGTCAGCAGCGTTGATATCCGGGGTATTTGGATAAAACATTCCCGGGTAGGGCCCGGTCAGGGAATCATATGCATGTCCCACTCCGGCAGCCAGGGGTACCAGGTCGGGCGGGTCGACCCAGATCTCATAACTGCAATAGGGATCATAGTATTCATATCCTTCCATGCGTCCCACGTCCCAGGTAACCTTCCATACCCGGATCTTGTCCCCGGGCTCCTCAATATCCACAATCCCGTCACCATCGCTGTCCACCGCCACCTGTCCGTCATGATCAATGTCCTCAAATATAAAACTGTCATCACCTGTCCGGAGATGATTCCAGGGATTGGCCCAGTAAACCTCTTCCTCGACAATGGTATATCCCTTCGGGAAGATGGACGCGGTATCCAGCCATACGTCAGGATGTCCGTCGCTATCCATATCGAAATCCGGACTGTCCTCTACGTTACTGCCGCGGAGTACATCCACGAATTTCCCGCCTGGTGTTTTCAGGATGGGGATATTGATGGAATGATCCACCCAGTAGAAGGGAACATCTTTCGGGATATACTGGGTATAGACCACATCTTCAGCCGGCGTCCTTTCCTTGTTTTCCATGATCATGAATACCTTGAAGGGCTGGTATTCGAGTCCCAGGAAATTCTTCCAGTTCACATCTGTATCTGCAAAAATCCTTGCCGAAAACAAAAGGTCTGCATAATCCATGCTTTTCTTTTGTTTGATCATCCTGCCCCCTATGGTATAGGTACTGGTATGGTATGCGGGAGTTATGTAGGTCCCTTCTGCCAGATATTCATCCACATCTTCGTGGATATCACTGTCGGGTACCGGGGTGATCAGCTGGTAGACGATTTTCTGTTCACTGTGCGCGGCAAGACTGGTGATATTGAAAGTGAGCAGGTGGCCGTTGATGTTATGGGCATCGCCGCTGACCACTCTGTAAAACCTGAAATAGGGCTGTATTTTTTCAGCCAGCTGGATATTCTGAATGGTGGCATCTGACAGGTTACGCAGAAGGATCTCCACTGAAAAAGTATCGACCCTGTCGTAGGATATGGCATTCGGTCCGGCAGATAGATATCCGGCCAGGTCATTCCTGACCGAGCGGGTGACATCCACCGGGCGGGCAAATGCACTCATAATGGCATTCAGGGTCCACTGCAATTGCCGGTCACCCTGATCCAGGTCGGCCAGTCCCTTTACCATCGGCAATCCCAGGTTACACAAAAGGGAACCGCCATTAGCTTCTGTCCCTTCCAGGGTAAAAACCACGGGACGGCTGTCTTCTTCCAATGTTACCAGGGAAGTAACATTAGATGCATTCACCAGGGGGATACGGTTGCCATAGATCATGGAGCCGGTTGGATCCATGCTGAAGCTGACAGGATGATCCGGATTGGCAGCCTGGCATTTAAACAAATCGTTTTCAGGAGATTTATAATTGGCATAATCAATAGTACCACTTTCAAGGTAACCGGTTTTTTCCAGGAAACTGGCAGCATTCCCTTCCGTATAGATCATACCGCCTCTTGCCAGGAAGGCATCCAGGTGGGACTTGAAATTATACCCGAGTCCCATAATGCTGTCTATGTAATAGGTGTAATTATCTCCCTTAACCGTAAAAGCCGGGATGATCAGCAGTTCTGTATTTTCATCCAGTCCGGTTTGATTGAGCTCCTCTTCATCGACCACATAGAAAACATCATCATACAGGTATGTTTCGAAGAGTTTAATGAATTGAAATGCCTGCCAGGAAATGGTAATACTGTCTGCCTTGAAGGCACTCTTGAAAATGGCCACCTTTTTCGGCTGCTTCTGAAAGTCGATAGAGAAATGAGGATTATTCTGCCAGTTATAATTCTGATAAGTGTTTGATTTTACATATTGAAATTCCTGGGGGATCTCATCAGGAAAAACAAAACTTCCCTTCAGCTCTCCGCCGCCAATCCAATAGATTGAATGTTCCCCGTAATCAGGAAAAAGCACTTTATCCATTGAAGTGCCGGTAGACCGGTAATGATCATCGGATGCTTCCAGGACAAGCTTGTAGGCTTTTGTAAAATTGCCCTGTTGCGTTCCGGTGGGGATAATTTGTCCCTGTTGGGCAAGTGCCTTGTTCAGGGGAGCGATAAGTAAAAAGCTGATTATCAAGCAGAAGAGTCTGAGATAGGTGCAATGGATTCTCATAATTTCAGATTTAGGGGGGGTTGTAAGGCTTTATACGATAATACGTTCGGAGAGTTCGAAAAATTGTGTTTAAATTATCTTTAAATTAGATGGTGAAAATCAATCATTATTAGTTATGGCAAGGGAAGTTAAAACAGATCAGGACTATAAGAGTAAATTATTGAAGCTGATACCCTCTGAAATTGTTGCTGCATATATACTGATCGGGGGGATTATCCCCGCCGATTATAAATATTTGGGAACACTGGTAACGGCTGTCATCATGCTGGTATTAATTCCGTTTTACCTGAGGCGGCTTTATGATGTAAAACGGCTGGGACAGATCGTCTATGTGATGATCGCTTTTGTTATATGGATCTATACCCTTGGAGAGCCGTTCCGGCACTGGGGGATCTGGCAGGAATGGATAGGATCAGCATTGTTGATTATATATACACTGACCATCCCCCTGTTTTATCATCCCAGGCCAGAAACAGCATGGTAATACTATGACAATGAAAAAATATATATTATCCCTGGATTCAGGCACCACCAGTAACAGGGCCATCCTTTTTGACCGGCAAGGCAATCTGGTGCATGCTGTCCAGCGTGAATTTCAGCAAATTTTCCCCGACATCGGATGGGTAGAACATGATCCTGTTCAGATCTGGGAAACCCAGCTTGCAGTGATCACTGATCTGTTCAATACAAAGAGAATTTCCGCTGTTGATATTGCTGCCATTGGGATTACCAACCAGCGGGAAACAACCCTTTTGTGGGACAGAGAGACCGGTGGTCCGGTATATAATGCAATTGTCTGGCAGGACCGGAGAACAGCTGGATTTTGTGATCAATTAAAGCAAAAAGGGCTTGATGGTGTCATTCATGAAAAAACCGGACTGGTGGTTGATGCCTATTTCTCTGCATCAAAAATTAATTGGATACTTGAGCATGTAAGCAATGCCAGGAAGCTGGCAGAACAAGGAAGACTTGCTTTTGGTACCATTGATAGCTGGCTTGTCTGGAAACTGACCGGGGGGGAAAAGCATATCACCGATATAAGCAATGCAAGCCGTACGATGCTCTATAATATCCACACACGGTCATGGGATAAGGAATTGCTTAAAATTTTTAACATACCCGAAAGTATCCTGCCGGATGTAAAATCGTGCAGCGAGCATTTCGGCAATATGGACCCGGGACATTTTGGTCTGGAAATACCCATTGCCGGTATTGCAGGGGACCAGCAGGCTGCCCTGTTCGGACAAATGTGTCTGGAGAAGGGGATGGTAAAAAATACCTATGGTACGGGTTGTTTTGTTGTAATGAATACAGGCAGTGAGGCAGTCACTTCAGGACATAACCTGCTGACAACCATTGGCTGGGATCTAAATGGTGAGATAACATATGCACTTGAAGGGAGCATATTTATTGCCGGTGCGGCGGTGCAATGGCTTCGCGATAAACTAAAGATCATCAGGTCTTCAGAGGAAGTAGAAAAACTGGCCTTGGAAGTCCCTGATAACGGGGGTGTTTATTTTGTACCTGCTTTTGTGGGACTCGGTGCGCCACATTGGGATCCTTATGCTGCAGGTACGATCATAGGGATCAATCGCGATACTTCTGATGCACATATTGCCAGGGCGACCCTTGAGGCCATTGCGTTACAGTCCATGGATGTGATCCGGACCATGGAAAAGGATTCAAGCATCTCACTGAAAGAGCTAAGGGTGGATGGTGGAGCAGCCGTGAATGACCTGTTGATGCAGATCCAGGCAGATACCATTGGGAAAGATGTTATACGTCCCAGAATAACGGAAACCACCGCCTTTGGAGCAGCTTGCCTGGCGGGACTTGCAGTTGGTTTTTGGAAAGGGATGGATGATATTAAAAACCATTGGAAGGTCGAGAGGATCTTCACACCTTCTGCAAACAGGGAGAATGTGGATAGAATGATCAGTGGATGGGATAAAGCCCTGGGCAGAAGCAAAGCGTGGTACAAGGACAAGTAAATGAGGGACAGATCCGAAGTAATAAATGAAATCAGGTCGACTACGGAACCTTGGGACATCCTGGTCATCGGTGGCGGAGCAACAGGTATTGGTACGGCCCTTGATGCATCATCCAGGGGATTCAGGACCCTGTTGCTGGAACAGCATGATTTTGGAAAGGGGACATCCAGCAGGAGTACCAAGCTGGTTCATGGAGGGGTCAGGTACCTGCGGCAGGGAGATGTATCCCTGGTGTTTGAGGCGTTGAAGGAGCGGGGACTGATGCTGCAGAATGCCCCTCACCTGGTAAGGAACCAATCATTTGTGATTCCTGCTTATGACTGGTGGGAGGGTCCTTTTTATACCATAGGATTAAAGGTATATGATGTTATGGCAGGGAAGCTGGGACTGGGTCCCTCAAGGCTTATCAGCCGGGATGAAACCATAAATCTTCTCCCCACAATCGAAAGAAAGGGACTGAAGGGTGGAATTATCTACCATGACGGGCAATTTGATGATGCACGCATGTTGATCAGCCTGGCCCAAACCTGTGAAGATCATAATGGTTTCGTTATAAACTACATCAGGGTCATTGATCTGGTAAAGGAAAAAAACCTGATCTCAGGTGTGATTGCAGTCGATCAGGAAACCAGAGAGGAATTTCGCATCAACGCTAAAGCCGTAATCAATGCAACGGGTGTTTTTGCTGATGATATTCTGCAAATGGACAATCCTGAAGCTGGGAATATGATCAGGCCGAGCCAGGGCATTCACCTGGTACTCGATGAAAAATTCCTGCAGGGCCAGCATGCCATTATGGTACCCCAGACCAGTGATGGCCGGGTTATGTTTGCCGTACCATGGTATAACAAAGTTATCCTTGGAACCACCGACACCTTGGTTGACAGGGCATCGCTCGAACCGCAGCCACTCGAGGAAGAGATCGATTTCGTCCTGGAAACAGCCGGACAATACCTTACCAGAAATCCGGGCCGGCAAGATGTATTGAGCCTTTTTGCCGGACTCCGGCCCCTGGCTGCTTCCGGGGATGATGAACAGTCCACTAAGGAAATATCCAGGCATCACAAAGTCATGGTATCGGTCTCCGGACTTATTTCTGTAATAGGAGGGAAATGGACAACCTACCGGAAAATGGCTGAAGATGCTATTGATTATGCCATCATGGTAGGCGAATTACTGGAAAGGAAATGCCATACACATCATTTGCCGGTTCATGGATTTGTAAGTAATCCGGAGATCCAGGTCAATCCAATGTCAGTATATGGAGGGGACCGGACCCAGATCGAGGATATTAACCACGAAAAATTCAGGGATGATCCCTTCCTCAGTGAAGATTTAGGCATAAAGAAAGCACAGGTCATATGGGCCGTCCGGGAAGAAATGGCCAGAACCCTGGAAGATGTCCTGGCCCGAAGGACCCGGGCCCTGTTCCTGGACGCGAAAGAAAGCCTCCAGATTGCTCCGGAGGCTGCAAGATTGATGGCCACAGAATCAGGCCTTGATCCTCAATGGATACAAACTCAACTCGATCAATTTAATCTGTTGGCAATGAGATACCTCATTGACCAAGCTTAATATTAATCCAAAATTCCGTGGACTGAAATAGACGTTCTGTTGAGTTCGTTTATTGCGTTGTTACTACCAGTTGTTGATTTATTAGTTTCTCTACCTCCTGCTTTAATTCTTCGATCATCTGCTGTTGTTCCTTGATTGCCTCTACCAGTACCGCTGTGATTTTATCATACGATACACCTTTATAGTTATTTTGATCAGAATGTACCAATTCAGGCAGGATTTGTTCAACTTCCTGGGCAATAAAACCAATTTGTCTGTCTTCAGAAAATCCCTCCTCGGGGTATTCATCTGATTTCCAGTTGAAATTAACTCCATTAAGCTGAAGTATCTTATTTAAGGCATCATCAACCGGTACAATATCCTTTTTCCATCGCGCATCAGAGGTATTCACATATCCGGCACTGTAAATCGTCCCATCCACTTCCAGTACATCCTGTACATACAGGTCCCCTACTCCTGTAGCCCAATTATTTGTTCCATCGCCGATATCAACCATGCCACCCCTGAACCAACTACCACCGTTTGATCGAATAGCAACGGCATTAACAGTGCCATCATTTAAATATAATTGAACATAACCACCTCCTATACTTGAAAATTGAGCGTAAGAGTCTGAACCTGCCCATGGATCGAATTGTACGGATCCATATTGAACGTGAAGCCTGGCATCTGGACTTGAGGTGCCGATACCAACATCTCCACCATTTATCCAACTGTCACCAGTAGCACTTGATCTTATCAAACCCGTGATTGTGGAACCAGCAGTAATAAATCCATACGTATTATTCCAGTTGGTATTTCCATCGGTAATAAAACCATAACTATTATCCCAATTTGTATTTCCATCGTCAATATAGCCTTCTGCATTATGGTCTCCCCAGCCGAATGCAGTATTCCAGTTTGTAATATCTGGTGCAGTAATTCCATTGGCTGCATGTGCTCCGAAAACAGGGTCAGTTTCGGTAAAACTTTTCAAATACCCTTCTGATGCGTGGTTCCCCCATCCGAATGCAGTATTCCAGTTACTAATATTTCCAGATGTAATACCATTTGCTGCATGAGCTCCGAAAACAGGATCGGTTTCAGTATAACTTGTCAAATACCCAGCTGATGCGTGGTCGCCCCAGCCGTACGCAGAAGTCCAGTTGGTGATATTTGTTGAAGTAATTACATTGGCAGCATGTGCTCCGAAAACAGGGTCAGTTTCGGTGAAAGTTGTTAGGTAACCGGCATCATTTGTAAAAGCACTGACCACTGTTGGGGCGTTTGATAAATCATTATAGTCCCCACTAAAAGCATTTTCGGCGGATTTTGTATACAAAGCATAGGGTACTGATAATAATTGAGAGGTTCCCATATGGGTATAATCAGTTCCATTATTGGGATCTATTTCTATTTTTACATAATATGCATGCGCACCCCAATCGATCGCATTAAAAGTGCCGGATTGAACAGACCCTTTACCCAGCTTCAAGGCGATTAGGCCATATTGTGTGGTTGTTGGATTAAAGGTTTCTACATATACAGCTGATCCTGATTCAGAATCCTGTAGGAAACTGATTTGTACTGCCACCTGTGAATTGGCCAGGATATCTCCTGATCCGTTACGAATTAATGCCTGGTAGCTGAAGGCTTCCGGAGCTTGTGAGTATGAAAGTATGCTAATTAGCAACAAAAGTAGTATTGAATATAGTGTTTTCATTTTGGTTGGGGTTTTAGCGTTTGATGATTTTAAATTCTTGTACCAAAGTTTTTTCCTTGATAATCCTGAGTATATAGACGCCACTTTCGAATGGTGCAAAACTCAGTTCCGTCTGTATAGAAGTAATGTTCCTGTTTTGAATTTCCCTTCCCTGAAGATCGTACAGATAATATTTGCAATTTTCTATATTATCCATATCCATATCCAGTTTGAGGGAAACCTTATCTGCTGTAGGATTTGGGAATACTGTAATTTGCGATGAAACAGCATTAAAATCAGGCAGATCTGTGCCAGTGCCAAAAGGAACGATAAGGTGCCCGATGTCGTATGCACCTGCAACAAGATCACCAATCACCCAGGCCATCTGGATTGAACTTGTCTCAAAGAAACCACCTGCCGGGGAAATAATATCCCGCTCAATTGACTGTGCCTTGCTTAATGCGCATGTAGTTAACATTAAACATGAAAAGAGTATGAATTTTTTCATAATAATTAGAATTAGAGATTAATATGTTTGAGAAATAAAAAATCCCAAGAAACTGGCGATCATAATTGATCGCCACTATTTAAGGAGGGGCTAAAATCCAATAAGAAAATATAAGATACCCAATAATTTAATGAATGTCAAGTAGATCAGTGAAATAATTCCGTAAATTAGAATTGTAACCATTAACAACAGTGATAAATAGATTCATTTTGTATGCTGGTTTACTAATTTATATGCATTCTGTAAACCTGTTCGGACAGAACGTACCCACAGCTCCCAGTCAACCCAGGGAATCAAATCAGGATGTTACCGAAAAGGCTATTATCAATGGCCTTGCACTCTCAGAGCAGCAGATCGCGGATATGGAACAGGTATATGGTGTAAAACCACTCCCTGGGAATTACTGGTATGATACACAAAGCGGACTTTACGGGGTCATCGGATACCCGGCATTTGGATTTATGCGTGCCGTGCCGATATTGGCTCGATGCAAACGGTTATGTGAGTTATGAGGGAAATCCAATGCCTTTGGAGAACCTCTACCTGGCCGCCCAGAAAAATAATTACGTGGGTGCCGGTAGCGGAGGGGATAATTTCTGGTCCACACGGTTTAGCGCCGGTAATTCAAATGCACAGAACAGCCAGGGATATGTTAGCGTTCCTGGACATGGACCGGTAGGTTAGGGGTTTTATTTATCCAACCGGGATCATATTAAAAGGGATCTCAACCATGGATTCAAAATTCTCCCCTGCTTCCAGTATGTCCTCATCATCCTCTTCGTAATGCCAGTTGACGATAATCTCTCGCCCTTCTGCTTTCAATGATTCAAACCTTTTTAAAATACCAATCAAACTCTTTGAAGAACTGGTGTTAAAATGCTCAAGCCGTATGTTAACGGTTGTTTTTTCGCCCGGATTCTGAATGTATTCTTCAACCCAGTTTACAATTGGCCTAAAAACTTCAACTGTGTTTTCAGGATTTGATCTACCTGTAATTTCTAACAGGCCCTGACTCGAATCAGATCTCACTGTAGGAGTTTTGGGTGTTCCTGTAATGGCTAGTTCTTCCATAAAGCCTTTAGTATTTTAATTGACAGTTATAAATACAAATTTAACATTCTTTTATGTCGCAATCAGCGTACTTATGAAAAGTTATAT
>DAOWJB010000227.1 GCA_030640625.1 Bacteroides sp. | reverse complement strand
TGGCCGTGATCATGACTGCCAAAAGGCATGAAATTTTCAAATGTGTTTTCATAGGTTTTATATTTATTGTGTTCTCAGACAACTTTCGGTACAACATAGGGATGCCTGTATTTCCTGGTCAGCAGCATGTTGGCCTCGTCTTGATCAATAAACTTCTCGAACTCGCCATTGAACTGCAAGGTATCTCCTACCCTGTAAGCAATATTGCCAAGATGAGGTAGTACGGATGACATATGCCCGTCAGCAATGTCACAATTCAAATCGTACCTGTTCCCTGAGCGTACGGCATCGATAAAGTTGGCAAAATGCCCACCGCTGCTTGGTGCGGCTCGAAATGTCTGGTCACCGCCAACAGCAGCACCTTCTGTTTCCATTCCTGAGCCGGCGAATGGTTCTGTATCACGTCCCTTGTAAGCCTTCCAGTTGCCGCCGTTGACTTCCATCCACCCATCTGTTCCGTAGAAAAGATTTCCAATCTTGATACTGGCATTGGCTTCGGCATTCGTAAACCGTCCACGGGTTTCAAATTCAAGGATCTTTCCATCCTCATATTCAAATATTGAGGTTTGTGTGTTGGGGGTCTCCTGTGAACACTCTTTGGGGGAAATACCAAATATTCCGCCCATGGACTGGACCTTTACGGGATGGACTTTTTTATTCATACCCCAGCGTGCGACATCAAACTGATGGGGTCCCTGGTTACCTGTATCTCCATTCCCGGTATCCCAGTGCCAGTGCCAGTTATAATGCCCTTTTTTCTCGTTATATGGACGGTATCTTGCCGGTCCCAGCCACATATCATAATCCAGGGTTGAAGGCGGTTCACTATCCCTGGAAATGCCGAAGGAGTCCCTGGGCTTAAAACAGGTACCACGCGCCATATATACATCACCAATTCCCCCATCATGCAAAAATGCCATGGCTTGCATTACATTGCTAGTCGAACGGTTTTGAAATCCTACCTGAACCACGCAGTTATATTTTCTTGCTGCTTCCACCATTTTGCGCCCTTCCCAGATATTATGAGAGCTGGGTTTCTCAACATATACATGCTTCCCTGCCTGGCAGGCCCAGATCGTGCCGAGGGCATGCCAATGATTGGGGGTACCCATTGCTACAGCATCAATCTCCTCATCTTCAAATACTTTACGCATATCCTGTTCTGTACCAGGCTTTTGACCCTTTTGATTCTCAGCAACAGAAGCAACCGATTGATCAAAGAACTGTGTATCCACATCACAGACCGTTTTGATCATGACACCATCTCCATACATTTTAGAAAAGGCGTCCATAAGGCTTTTTCCCCTCCCTCGAAGGCCGATTACAGCCATGGTAATGCGATCATTGGCCCCCATGATCCTGCTATATGATTTGGCTGACAATGCTGTCAAGCCCATGGTTACCCCGGCAGTACCCAGGGTGGTCTTTTTGATAAATGCTCTTCTGTTTTCCATAATTAGCGTTCTTAGATTATAATAATTCCAAAAGATAGTTTAATTAGATGATATGGGAAGATCAAGCCTTCCTTTTTTAATTCCAAAATTCCTTCTGTCAGTGAGGTCTTCAATGAAATTCCGTTTGCTTCCAAAGCATTCAGGGAATAGAAATTCTCCGGGGACAAATCCTCTCTTGTTTCAAGATATTCATTAAGCATCAGGATCATTACGTTTAATCCAAAAAAAGCAGTTATTCTGGTTATTTGATTCATGATTTCAATTCTTTCTTATGTTGATTTGGTAGATCATCAAGGTCGGTTTACTGTTTGCCACCAGTCCAGGGCCTTTTGAGTTAGCTCCTCTTTTATCCCGGGAATTTCTTCAGCCATATTCATGGATTCACCTGGATCATTATTCAGGTTGTATAATTGGGACCGGCCTCCGTCATAGTCACAGAGTAATTTCCATTGACCATCACGTACTGCCAGATCAGGTAAATTTTCAAAACCATAGAAATTTTTGCGGTCGGGTGGACGACTGAAAAAAATGGGCGCTGTTCGTGAGGCTTCAGACCTGCCCAATATGGTGCCAAGCAGATCCTCTCCATCAAATATTATATCGGCTGGATGTTTTGCCCCTGTCAGCCGAAGTAGGGAGGGTACTAAATCAATGGCAGCGAAGACAGAAGTTTTATTTCGGGTACCTGCTACATCTTCAGACATCAGGCCTGGTCCCCATACAATCAGAGGTGAGCGGATGCCACCCTCATACAAATGGGTTTTGTATCCTTTCAGACCGGCTGCCTGGCCGGCTCCCAACTCAGGACCGTTATCCGAACATATAAGCACCAGAGTATTGTCACGAAGGTCTTCATGATTGCGAATATGATTAAAAAGTGGCGCCAGCTGCCTGTCCATTTCTTCGAGGACCGCCAGATACAATTCACGCTTTGTCTCACCCCACTTTTCAACCGGTGGGAAAAAGGGACTGTGAACATCATCTGGCCACACATTGATATAGAACGGCTTTCGGACTGCAACCGCCTTCTCAATGAATTTCAGTGCTTCTTCGACAAAACCTCCGGTAATTGTTGATCGCTGCATCCAGGTGACAGGTCCGCCCAGGATTTCTGCCTCTGCCCATATCTTACCCGGCTCTTCCCAACCTGGCTCCATCGTGAGCGGAAGAAGTTTTGGTCCCATGCCTTCGAAATTGGTAAGAGACTCTTTAAAACCGTACTCCGTAATGGGAGGCGCCCCGGTTACGTCCCTTTGTCCTCCCATATGCCACTTCCCGAAATGTCCGGTCATGTAACCGGCTCCCTTCAGGCTTTGTGCGAGCATTGGCGCCTCCGGATCAAGCCAGTTCTCCATTCCCCTCTGCTTATTCATGTCACGATGCGCGAGGTAGGATGTGATCCCCCATCGCTGAGGATATTGTCCCGTTGAAATGGCTACCCTTGAAGGTGAGCAGATGGGCGAGTTAACATAAAACTGCTCAAAAGCTATCCCTTCGGCAGCCATTTGATCAATATTTGGAGTACTGGCATCTTCATTGCCAAAGCAGGACCAGTCTGCCCAGCCCATGTCATCGATAAAGACCAGGATGATATTGGGGGGACCTGATCCTGGACCGCGTGCACATGACACCAAGAGTACCAGGACTCCAAGAAGCAGGATTAACTGGCTCTTTCTCATCAAATCAATGGGTATTGGTTCAGGGTAATAAGTAATATATGTGGATTGATTTCACTATCCGTCGGTTTGCTTTTTTCCAAATTATTGAAACAGGCTACATCCCAGCCTGTCCCCAGTCTTAGGATTCCCATTTTTAGGTAGATTCGGATACCTTTACCAGTACTTTACGATCCATTTTAACGATGATCTCATCCCCCCCTAAAATATTGGATCGATCTAAAATAGAGATATCCGGGCAATTTTCGTAATAATAATAAGGAAATTGTAATGAATTCGAATTTTACAGCGTGTGGATTGTTTTCGCACCTCGCCAGGCAGGGGAAAGGATCAGGATTTTTGAGGTATATCGTAAGATGGGCATCTACAAAGTTATTGTTTGCAATTGAAAACAAGTATGAGGGATTGGGGATATTCAAACCCTGTCAGCTTCGCGGATTGGAAGTGGATAAATTTGCCTGATGCGATACTTTAACAAGAGCAAAAAAAATCGCTCTGTTGAATAATACCATAATTCCAAAGAAAAGTACTGAATAACTTGAATTCCATAAGGTATTTTTGATACCGGCTGAATGCATTCTTATATACAAATAGTTGGATCGACACTGGTAATATTGATATTGCTCTGCCAGATGTACCTTAAAAAACCAGCAGCAAAACATAATTGAGAATATGAAGTTATTTAATATTTTATTATCCGGGGTGGGCTTAGTAAACGTATTTTTCATGCCTTCCTGTTCAGGTGGAACTCAACATAGAGATCAGTCCCCAATTCAGCTGGGCATCGCTGAGATCAATTATACACCAGAAGTTGGTCTGGATCTGGTTGGAAATTACCGTGGAGACGACTATGCTTCTCGAGGGGTGCATGATTCACTTTATGCCAAAGCTATTGTAGCTGCAAATTCAAAAGGGGAAAAAGTTGCTTTGCTATCCATCGATATCTGTTCTATGACCCATGAACCAGTTGAATTCTTAAGAGAATACATTGCCGCTAAAACTGATATCCAGCCCGGGAACATCATGATTCATGCTACACATACGCATAGTGGCCCCAGATCTGACCTGGATGCTCCAAAAGCCCGGGAATATCTTTTAAAAGCAGCTGGGGCGGTTATTCTTGCAGATAAAAACCTGACTCCAACCAAACTATTTACAGGTCGTGCCGAAGAAGACAGGGTATCATTTAACCGGCGCCTAAAATGCATTGATGGCACAACTCATATGTGCTGGGAAAAGTTTGAGCCCGGTTTTGTGATTGGTCCACTTGGTCCGATTGATCCTGAGCTTATTACTCTTTCACTGGAACAGGAAGGTAAACCAACCGGTGTGATTGTAAACTTCGGATGTCATGCGACCACCCTAACAGGTAATAATTGGCTGTATTCAGCTGATTACCCTGGATATATTACAGAATCATTACGTAGAGTCAGGGGAAAAGATTATATCCCTGTTTTCTTAAACGGTTGTTGTGGTAATGTAACCCAGGTAGACTACAGGGTTGGATTTATTGATACCTACCAAGAATGTCAGCGAATAGGTTATATCCTTGGGGCAACTGCGTTGGAGGCCATCAATAATCAGGAACCTGTTTTGGGTGATATGATTGCTGTTTCCTCCGAGATGGTGCCCCTGAAACATATTGCTATTTCGGAAGAACAGTTTGCTTGGGCAATTGCCATTAAGAAGAAGATCGATAGTGAAGGTATGCCCCCATTGCAGGCAGATGGGATCCCTGATGAAGAATATGCTTTACAATGGTTGAAAATGTACGAAACACAAAATGAAATTGATAGTCTGGAAGTTATGGTGATCCGTATAGCAGACATAGCTTTTGTTGGTTTTCCAGGTGAAATGTTTACTGAATTTG
Organism: Bacteroides sp.; assembly: GCA_030640625.1. Taxonomy (GTDB): domain Bacteria; phylum Bacteroidota; class Bacteroidia; order Bacteroidales; family SM23-62; genus SM23-62. The sequence goes on along the minus strand of DAOWJB010000227.1, from coordinate 4,415 downwards.
GAATGGATATTAAATTCCGCTCCCCATTCAAGAGTACTATAGTGATGGGATTAACCAATAATAATATGGCGTATTTCCCAACCAGGGATTCCTATACCCAGGGGCCTGAGGGATTTACACCGATGATCACCGGTTATGAAACGACTCCTGGAACATCCTTATATGAAATTGGAGCAGGCGAAAAACTGGCTGAATCAGCTGTAAAGCAACTAAATGAACTCTTTCAATAAACTATGAGTAAATAACTATTTATTGAAAATATCATGTCAGAAAAACTAGCAATTCTTGGCGGCCCGAAAACTGCAACTACCAAACTGATTGGCTGGCCAAATTTTGATGAAAAAGCTATTAAAAATGTCGAAGATGTTTTGCGCTCCGGAAAGGTAAATTATTGGACCGGGTCAAAAGGTATGGAATTCGAAAAGAAATTCGCTGATTGGCAGGGAAGCAAATATGCCATTTCTGTGGCAACCGGAACCGCAGCCTTGCATGCTGGTCTAGCAGCAATGGGAATTGGACCAGGAGATGAAGTCATTGTACCGAGTTATACGTTTATAGCTTCCAGTTTCTCTGTTGTACAAGCTGGAGCTATACCACGCTTCGCTGATGTAAATAGAGATGATCACTGCATTAGTGTCGAATCTGCTAAGAAACTGGTCAATGAAAGGACAAAAGCCATCATGCCGGTCCACCTGTATGGGAACGTGTGTGATATGGATAAAATCAATGCTTTCGCAAAAAAACATAATTTGCTTGTTATTGAGGATAATGCAGAAGCTTACGGTGGATCATATATGGGCCGTAAGACAGGAACGCTTGGCGACATTGCCGCCTGTAGTTTCTGTCAGAATAAAACTTTTACAACGGGTGGTGAGGGAGGAATGATTACCACAGATAACGAGGAATATGCATGGATTGCAAGAAGCTTCAGAGACCATGGTTATGATGTAAAACAAAGACTTAGCTTGCTTGAACTTGAGCAAAAGCTGCCGTATATACATAATATGATTGGATGGAATTATCGAATGACTGAGATGCAGTCAGCCATTGGTTTGGCAGAGCTTGAGAGAATCGATAACTGGAACATGCCCACAAGAAGACGTAATGCCCATATCATCATTGATAAAATAAAGGATCTTCCCCAGGTACTATATACCCCGATTGACACAGAGGAGCGCCGAAATGGCTGGTTTGTGATGGCATTTTCATTGGATATCGAAAATATGAAATGTGATATTAAGGAATTTGTTGATGCCGTAGTAGCAGAAGGAGCCCCGGTGTGGAAAGTATTTTGGCCACAATGCCATACAGAACATGCATTTCAGGAACATATCTCATTCGGAAAAAGTGGATTCCCTTTTACGTCTAAAGAATTTTCCGATCCCAAAAGTACGGATTATTCAAATATAGATGTCCCAAACGCATGGTGGCACGAAGAACACACTTTCACTTGCTTTGCATTTCCAACTTTTACTGAAAAAAACTGTGAAGAGATAGGAGATGCTCTTAGAAAGGCAATCTTAGCATATTCAAAATAATTGAAAAGATGAATTCAAAAAAAATAATTAATTGGGGAGTAATTGGTTCCGGAGGAATAGCCAGAAGAAGAACTATTCCAGAAGGCATAATACCTGCTGATAATGCAAATCTTGTTGCAGTTTATGATCTAAATTCCCAGGTAAATCAAGCTGTAGCTCAAGATTTTGAAACATCTGCTGCTGATAATATTGATGATTTGTTGAATTCCGGTATAGATGCTGTTTATGTTGCCTCTCCGGTCAGTTTCCACCTGGAGCATGCTACTGCTTGCGCGAAAGCAGGAAAACATGTCTTATGCGAGAAACCTCTCGGGTTAACTGTAAAGGAAGCTGAGGAGATGAGCAACATATGTAAAAAAGAGGGAGTACTTCTCGGCACTGGACTGATGATGAGATTTCATGCCCAGCATGAACTCGCAAAAATGTATATACAACAGGAAAAATTGGGGACACCTGTATATGCAAGAGCACAGCTATCTTGCTGGTACCCCCCTATTGAAGGAGCCTGGAGACAGGACCCGGCTACCGGCGGTGGAGGATCCTTGATGGATATGGGAAGTCATTGCATCGACCTGCTTGAAATGTTTTTTGGAAAAGTAAAAAGTGTCAATTGTATCATCAATAATAATGTTCATTCATATAAATCGGAGGACAGTGCCCTTGTATCAATGATTTTTGAAAACGGAGCGATGGGAACAGTTGATACCTATTTCTGTATTCCAGACAATAGCAGCAAAAATGCACTTGAACTTTATGGATCAAAAGGAAGTATCATTGCGAAAGGAACCATAGGACAGGGTTCTATAGGTGAAATGATCGCTTATCTTGAAAAGGAGAGTACCCTATACGACAAGCAACAGGCAAGGTCCAATGGAAATGGAGAACCTATGATTCCTCGACCTGTAAACACCTATCATGCTGAAATAGAAGAGTTTAGCTCTGCTATTATTCGAGGGAGTGAGCCAAGAAATAATGCAGAAATCGGATTGCGAAGCCAGAAAATAATGACCGCATGTTATAAATCAGCGCAGACAGGTAAGGTTATAGATGTTTAATAGATCATTCGTATGGAAAAAATTGTTCTAGGAATCTTTTCTCACCCTGATGATGCAGAATTTATCTGTGCTGGAACTTTATCATTACTTAAGAATGCTGGATACAAGATTCGAATTGCAACCCTGGCTCCCGGTGATAAAGGTACAGCGGAGTTTTCCAAGGAAAAGATAAGCAGAATAAGAATGGCAGAAGGAGCTAAATCTGCGAAGCTGCTTACTGCCGATTATTATTGTCTTGATTTTGAAGATGTTTACATTATATACGATCGTGAATCCATTAATAAAACAACCGCATTGATCAGGAAAATTCGTCCTTCCATTGTATTTACCGCCAGTCCTGATGATTATATGATCGACCATGAGATCACAAGCAGGCTCGTACAAACCGCCTGTTTTGCCAGTGGAATGAAGAATTTGGAGATATCTGATGATCCCTTTGAACCGGTACCATACCTCTATTATTGCGATCCCATGGAAGGAAAGGATAAGTTGGGTAATCCGGTTATCCCTGCAATGTATGCAGATATTACAGGTGAAATGGACATGAAGGAGAAGATGCTAGCCTGCCACGAAAGTCAACGAAACTGGCTTATGGCTCACCATAAAATGGATGAGTATATACTTTCTATGAAACGTTTTGGAGAACAGAGGGGAAAGGAAATAAATAGAAAGTATGCTGAAGGTTTCAGGCAACACCTGGGGCATGGTTTTCCCCAGGAAAATATACTCTTAGAATTACTTGGGGATAAGGGAATCATAAAACTTAATTCCGCAACCTAAAAAGATCTATCTTATGCCACGTAAATTAAGTATGTTAGTAAAGGACTGGTGGGACTTCACCACCCTCGAAGAGGATATTTCAAGCGATGCAGCAAAGCTCTCCCCTGACGACCTTCTGCAATTATCGCGAGAAGGATTTAAAGTAGTAATATACGATACCCTGGAAGATTTTTATCTTGCAGAAGCCCTTGAATACATTACTGCCTGGAAACAAGCAACAGCGAGTCAACCAGTTGGAATCTGCGGCCCTATTGGTCCTACAGAGCAGCTACCTTTGGTTGCCCGAATGGTGAACGAACTAAAAATTGATCTATCTCATGCGCATTTCTGGGGTATGGATGAATGGTATGTAAACGAAAAAGAATTGGATGCCAGTCACCCTCTTTCCTTTGAAAAAGCTGACAGAGACCTATGCTTCAACCGGATTGATAAGAAGTTGAGTTTGCCTGAATCAAATCTGCATTTTCCAAAAGCCGATACTAGTGCATATATTAAAAGCTGGAATAGCGGTATCCGGTGTGCTGTCATGCAGGGTGGTCAGGGTGATACAAAACACTGGGCCTTTAACGATCCGGTTAAACGGATTGGCAGATATAAAGACGCCCCTCCTACTCCAGAGGAATTCCGTCAACTATCCACAAGGGTGGTTGATTTGCATCCGATCACATGCATGCAAAACGCTCGTACCAGTGCAGGTGGAGTAGTGACTGGAATCCCTACCCAGGCAATAACAGTAGGGCCTGTTGAAACTTGGAAAGCAGAGAAAGTTTCAATCTGGCAGGCTGGTACCCATGATAATCCATTCGGACAAAGATTGACAGCATTTATGATAAGTAAAAGGATCCTGGATAGCTCCGTTCCCATGTCACTCCTGGCAGAACACCCAAATGTTCAGTTTAATTATTACCGGGGTGGAATTGGAGATTGTGAAAAAGAGATGCATTGAGACCAATAGAAATATAAGTGTCCGGGAGGGTCTGATCAATTGCAATTTACCTCCCTGATTCAACCTGTTCCATATATTGAGAAGGCGTAATCCCTT
>DAOWJB010000122.1 GCA_030640625.1 Bacteroides sp. | reverse complement strand
TGAACCACGGATACGGTTGTACTTTTGAAGGCCCCACTGGCCCCCAGTCCCCGACCGGAGATAAAATAGGCCGCCAGGAGTACCAGTCCCAGGAACACCCCGGCCAGGTATGGATTCATATACCTGTTAGCCCGTGTTTTTTTCTTCTCTGTTTCCATTTTATCCAGTTCAAAATTGATTAATGTTAGTATAACCAGCGACTTTCCTGACCGGCATAGGCAATGATGAAACGAAGCATCAGTCCACCGATAAGCACCAATCCGGCCGGAACAAATACCGGTATCTTATATTTCTTGAGTTCAAGGATTTCAAGGATGGCCGGAAGGATGAGTCCCATGCCTACCACCAGCACCCAGAAAACAGCCGTATAAGGTCCACCCAGGAAGAGTTCGGCAGCATCGATCTGCACTTGTGTGCTGGCCAGGAAACCCATGAACATATGTATGATCAGGAACAATTCGATGCTGATCAGCATCAGGTCGATCCTGGAAAATGTCAACCTGGCGGCATGGTCTTTTGAAAAAATGATATTCATGGCGGCACCTGCTGACAGTCCGGATATCAGGAACAGGGGTCCAAGGATAGAAGTATTCCACAGCGGCCTGGCATTGAAAGCCGAGAAAAGGATCCCCGTATATATGCCCAGGATCACCGATGAGAACAGCATGATCCAGGCGATGGCCCTTTTTTGTTTCACCAGGAAGGCTTCAATGGTTTTCAGGATCCCCTTCCATTCCCAATTGGGGAAAACAGTCCGGATATGAATGGCGGACCATATAAAGGATATGGGCGTAATCAGCATCAATACCCAGGCTCCCCAGGACATGGGAGATTGTAACCTGATGGTGGTGTACAATTGCCAGAAATAGGCTTTGTGGTTCAGGTCCAGAAGCAGTGCCAGCAGTCCAACTACAAGTACAAAAGGCGCCAGGTGAGGAGTTATCTTAACAGCAGCGCCATATTTATCTTCCTTATTAAGTAGTACATACAGGGCTGCGAAAAACAATATCCCTGCTGCCAGTCCACCCATAAAAAGATAAAAAGGAATCTCCCAGTGCCAGATCTCCAGGTGAGGATCTACCCTGGGATTCATTCTTCCGCTGATGATGGTTACTTCATTCATGCCCTTGCAGGTTCCATTTTAGATTAAATAATACAGCTGGGGATTCGTTCCGGCCTCCGGTATCAGGGTTTTCCATTTCCGCTTTTTCAATACCATGGATATATCACTTCTCGGATTGTCAAGATCTCCGAAATACATGCATTTGGTTGGACAGGCAGCTACGCATGCCGGCTGTAATCCCTTTTGTACCCGGTGCAAACAGAAGGTACATTTATCGACATGCCCATCTGGATGAGGGTAGCGAGCATCATAGGGACAGGATGCAATGCATGCACCACAGCCGATGCATTTATGGGGTTTTACCAGGACGGTCCCTCCATCACTGATATGACTGGCCCCGGTGGGACAGCACCTGACACAGGGTGCATTTTCGCAATGACAGCAACGTTCTGAACGGATCTCCATTTCCAGTTGGGGATAGGTACCGTCCAGTATTTCAACCACCCAGTCCCTGCAATAACCAATGGGGACATGATTCTCCGTCTGGCATGCAACCACACAATCGCTGCATCCAACACATTTTTTGGTATCGATGGCCATTGCGTATCTCATCAACTCACTGGGATTTGTTCAGGTTCAAACTTGAAGGTGATGAAATTGCCACGCATCCCGGTCCCACCCATAATGGGATCAATATGGACCCGGGTTATCAGATCGGCATCGCTGACGCCTTTGCCGTAGGACCGGCGAAGTTTCTTGTTGTCATTGCCAAATCCATGCACAATGTACACTGAATCCCATCGGATCCTCTCGGTGACCCTTACCTTGACCGGGAATTTTGAGCGGACCCCATCCTGGTTTTCCAGGTACACGAGCTGGTCCGGTTCGAGTCCCCAGATTTTCGCAACCTTGGGATTGACCCAGACCTTATTCTCGTCCATCAGGTCGGTCAGGTTGGGATTGTTGCTGGTGCGGCTGAATGTATGCATGGGTGCACGTCCATAGATCAGGCGGTAATAACCCTCCGGGGGTTCTTCATGCGCTGTAAAAACGGGCATGGGATCAAATCCGGCCTCTTGAAATTCCGTACTGTACAATTCAATTTTGCCGGTGTTTGTCAGGAATTCAAGCTCTTCTCCTTCTGTCATGTAGAGGTCATCCCAGCTGCGGTCATAAGTTTTAACACCAATTCTTTTCATTTCATCCAGGGAAGAATCCAGCTGTTTTAATTGCCAGGCTATCACTTCTTCCTGATCCTTCCAGGTAAAAAATGTCTCCAGTCCCAAGCGTTTTGCCAGTTCCTTTGCCATCCACCAGGCAGGTTTGGTATCGTAAAGGGGTTCAGTGGCGGGCATTCTCAGGGCAATGGCTGGTTTTCTATGGGGACTGTGCCGGAGGGAGTCGTATCGCTCCAGGTAAGTGCATTCCGGGAGCACCACATCTGCCCAGCCGGTGATATCCATGGGCATGGTATCCACCACTACCATCAGTTCCAGATTCTGAATGGCTTCGATGGTCTTTTTCTGGTCAGGGAAAGTGTGGATCAGGTTGGTCCCGTTTACGATCCATCCCTTAAAATTACATGCTTCACTTACGGTAGGGATCGTGGCATCGCAGATGCCGGATGCCAGGGATGAGGAGGCCAGGGTGTATTTATCAGGGAAGGCATCTTTCCAGCTTCGGTTGGGAGTGGGGTATTCCGGATGTGGCCACTTGGGGATGGTAACGCTTTCAGGATTAAAATAACCACCCCTTCTTCCCCATGAGCCGAGCAGGGCATTTAAAATGGCAATGGCCCTTTCCCGCTGGGTGTCATCGCCATACCAGGTTACGTGCCTGCCCGGATGAACGATTACAGCAGGTGCTGCATTCGCCATCTCATAGGCGGATTTCCGGATCAGATCCGGTTCAATGGTGGTGATACCATAAGCCCACTCAGGAGTCATGTTGCGGACATGCTCTTTCAGCTGCTCAAACCCGAAAGTATACTTTTCCACATAAGGTTTGTCATATTTCTCCTCATATATCAGCACATGTATCCAGGCCAGCAACAAGGCAAGATCTGTGGATGGTTTGATGGGAAGCCAGTATTTGGATTTTCCGGCTGCAACGGAGAACCTGGGGTCAACGGTAATGATGCTGGTGCCTTTATCAATGGCATCAGACATCTCCTGTACCTGACCGTTATGCATATTTTCCCCGATATGCGAACCGATCAGGACCAGGCATTTTGTGTCCCTGATGTCGGTGCGCTCGGGACTCATAACCCCTTCCCCAAAGGTGGAGAAAAAAGCGACTTCTCTGGGGCCCCGGCACTGGGAGTAAGAAGGAGCTGCAATGTTGTTTGATCCGAAAGCTTTCAATAGATGGCCGAAATATTCTCCCCCAGATCCATGGGTTAAAAGCGCGATACATTCCGGGCCATGCTCCCCGGCAATTTTTTTCATTTTCCCGGCAATGTAGTCGAATGCCTCTTCCCAGCTTGCTTCCCTGAATGATTGCTTGCCTCTTTCTTCAGTCCGGATAAGGGGAGTTTTCAGCCGGTCTTCATCATAGAACATACCCACACCGCCTGTGCCACGGGGACAAAACCGGCCGTTGCTGTGTTGATCATCATCGTTGCCGATAATTTTCCAGATTTTTCCTTCGGGTGTTTTATAGACCCATCCGGCACATTTCCAGAAACATATTTCACAGTAGGTTGGGGTGCGGGTAAGATCAACACTGAGCTCTTCGGGATTCGTTCCGGGAACGAACAACCGGTTCGCTGCACCCATTCCGCCCCCCAGCAATAATCCGCCAAGGCCTGCAGAGCTGATCTTAATGAATTGTCGTCGGTTGGTCATTTAAGGGGTCTCTTATCAAGTTGTATTGCAGCCGTTTACGGTATGCGAAAGTAGTTAAAATAGTATTTAGAATATATCTAAATAAATATATATAGATATATAACTATTATCTGCAATAAATCACGCAAATTAACAGATTGAAAATAAAGCAGTTATTTGGACTCTGTTGCTATTTGTTCTGTTGTAAAACATACAACCACTCATTGGCATCGGCAAGCATGTACCGGATGGCACGGATGGGATTGGCCAGGAAGGCTTTTCCGGTGACGCCTCTTTCCATCATCAGGGGCAGGGCGGAGAATGCCATGGACAGGGCTGCATATATCTTACTGAACCCAAATTTAAACAGGAAAGATTTCAGCCTGGGATTTCGCAATTCAGTGCTTAAGGCTGAAAAGCCGGTGACCACGAGGACAACCCGCAGATTAAGGCTGAGTCCAATGATCCAGCCATCCCACCTGCCAGATCCTGAAACTGTTTCAGCAGCAGTATCAGGAGCCTTCCAGAAGATCCCGGCAAGCACAGCGATGATGATCAGGTGGATCCAGAAAAAAGGTTTCATGAGCCTGTATTTGATGCGTTTATACCAGGCCAGGCAGAATATGATGTATACCATAAGTACCCCTATGATCAGGGGATGAAGTCCAACCTTATTAAAAGCATACAGGAACACCGGGAGTAGCAGCAGATGCAGGACCATGAGCGGAAGCTGAAAAGTTTGTCCGGGTGCCAGTACTTCCCAGTCGGTCTCCTTCAGGTTTTTTCGTTCCGGCATGTTTGGGTAGTTCCTTTCCCTGCTTGTACTTTTTCCGATATAGGTAGCGATGACAGCAGCCAGGATCCCCGCGGCAATGTAGATCAGAATCAGGAAGAACAGGGCCTGCAGGGGACTGATATCTATGTTTTTAAATTGCCTCATCGTAAATGTGAACATATTCTCATAGATATTGACGATATCCAGTCCATAAAGGATCAACAGGCTTCCGATCTTATGCAGGAGCGCGCTGAGCTGGCCGGCAATCCCTGCCAGGAGGTAGCCGGCTGGATTATTGCCGATCATCCTCAGGAAGAGATCGATCAGCAATGCCTCCAGGAAGATTCCTGTCATTGGACCGAGAATTATGGCTGATGGGGAAATGGATTTCATCAGTGCACAGATAAGTCCGGCTCGCCAGACCAAACCTCTTTCCGGCCAGAGCTGGTAGAATGAGATCAGAAAGATGGTGGCAATAAAGGTCAGGAAAGAACCGGAAAAAGGGATATGCATATTGTGGAGAAAACTGCCGATGACGATCTCGAAAGAAGCCCATAGTCCACCCACAACCGCTGCTTTGGCCCATCTTGTATCGGCTGACACAAGGTTTGCAGGAGAATATGATACATTGATGTTCCTACTATGAAATGGCTTCAAGGTCTGCGGGTAAGTTAATATTATAAAAGGTCCTGGAATCATAAAAGCCAAGCTCCAGATGAAAGGGTATGGCCTTTATTTCAATTTTACTGAAAAGCGGGGCGAATCCGAGGACGCGTTCAGTTATCTGTGCTTCCATGGCAGGCAGGATTGACCTTGAATAGATGGCGCAAAGGGGCTGGTAAAAGGACTCATGGTCGATGGGCACGATGGCATCAAAGGAGCCCGCGTGAGATATTAAATAACGGTAGATCTCCGTTGAAACAAAGGGGGTATCGGAGGGGATCACCAGATTTTTTTCAGTATTCGATATTTTAAGTGCAGAAAGGATGCCTCCCATGGGACCCGAATCGGAATATACATCCCCCACTACAGGAAACCCCAATGAATCGTATTGATTGGTATTGGTACTGATGATAAAATCTGTGCAGAGGGGGGAGAGAATATCTATGGCATGTTGGGCAAAAGTTTTTCCCTTCCAGAAGATCAGTCCCTTTTCCTTTCCCATCCTTGAGCTTTGTCCACCGGCCAATAAAATTCCAGTATATTTTTCCTCAACCATTTTCTGATTTCTTCCTTCCTGTCAAGAGGGGCGGATCAACTGCGGGTCTCCGGCTTTTTATTCTGGATCAGTTTTACCGTCTTGGCAAGATTTGTGGCAAATACAAAATCATTCAGGTACTGGTTATCGGCATTCAGGATGTCGTCTTTGGTACCTTCCCAGCATTTAATTCCCTCATAAATGAACATTACTTTGTCCCCGATCTCCATCACCGAATTCATATCATGGGTATTTACGATGGTGGTAATGTTGAATTCCCCGGTAATCTCCCTGATCAGTTTGTCTATCCTGATGGCTGTTTGCGGATCGAGTCCCGAGTTGGGTTCATCACAGAACAGATACCTGGGATTCAGCGTAATCGCCCGGGCAATGCCCACCCGTTTGCGCATGCCTCCGCTCAGTTCTGCCGGGAAAAGTTTATTGGCGTTCATCATATCAACCCGTTGCAGGCAGAAATTGGTCCGTTCCATTTTCTCATCAAAGGTCATATCAGTGAACATATCCAGCGGGTATCTCACATTTTCTTCTACGGTGAATGAGTCAAAGAGGGCGGCTCCCTGGAAAAGCATGCCGAATTCCTTCCTGACCTGCTTTTTCTGTTTGAAATTCATCCGGGTAAAATCCCTTTCGTCAAAAAGGATCTCCCCTGTATCAATCTCATGCAGGCCGACAATGGATTGCAGCAGTACGGTCTTTCCTGAACCGCTTTTTCCGATGATCAGGTTGGTTTTTCCTTTTTCGAAGGAAATACTGATATCATCCAGTACGAGATGGTCACCGAATGATTTGGATATATTTCTTACCTCAATCACCGGAGAATCAATTTGGTCAGGATAAGGTTAAACATAAGCAGGACTACGCTGCTATGGACCACAGCCCGGGTGGAGGATTTTCCTACTTCGAGGGAACTTCCTTCGGCATAATAACCATGATATGCGGAAATGGTGGTGATGATAAAGGCAAACACGATCATTTTCTTCAGGGCATAGGTGAAATAGTAGGGATAAAATACGTATTGCAGACCATAGACAAATTCCTGTGGTGTTGAGACATCCGTAATAACGGCCACGAGGTATCCTCCTGACATGCCGACGATCAGGCTGAGCACGGTAAGCAGGGGAAAGAAAAACATGGTGGATATGATTTTTGGAAGGATCAGAAAACTTGCCGAATTCACGCCCATGATCTCCAGGGCATCAATCTGTTCGGTGATCCTCATGGTCCCCAACTCGGAAGCGATGCTTGATCCCACTTTCCCGGCCAGGATCAGGGCTACCATGGTCGAAGAAAATTCGAGCAGCAAAGAGTCTCTTACACCAACGCCAATCAGGTAGCGGGGCAGCATGGGACTCTCAATATTGTAGTCCATCTGGATGGTTAATACAGCCCCTACAAATAATGAAATAATTACCACAATTCCGATGGAGTTGATGCCCAGGTATTCCAGCTCCCGCATGGTTTGCCTGTAATACATACTGGATCTTTCAGGCCATGCAAAAACCTTGGAAATCAGTAGGTAATATCTGCCCAGATGATAGAATAATCGCATGATCTTAATCAATTGGCCGGTTGAAGGCCGTTTGTAAAAGTAGTAATAATTTTAGTTATCTGACAGGAGGGAATAATCAGAGAATTTGTATAAATTTAAATAGTATATTTACAGGCTCAAATTTAAAATAATGGATCAAAACAACTACTGTGTGATCATGGCCGGAGGTGTTGGAAGCAGGTTCTGGCCCATGAGCAGAACTGCCCGGCCAAAACAGTTTCTGGATATCCTGGGTACCGGACAAACCCTTCTGGAACATACTTTTAATCGTTTCAGGAAGATCATTCCGGCGGAGAATATATTAATCGTCACCAACAGCATATATGGTGACCTGGTAAGGGAACAGCTTCCTGAGCTTCCGGGAAAAAATATTTTACTGGAACCCTTGCGCAGAAATACTGCTCCCTGTATAGCCTATGCAAGTTATAAGATCCTGGAAAGGAACCCGGAGGCAAGCATGGTGGTGGCCCCTTCTGATCACCTGATATTGGATGAGAAAAAGTTCCTGAGCGTGGTTAAAGAGGGACTTCAATTTGTGGATGAGGAGAAAGCCCTGATGACCATTGGCATCCTTCCCAGCAGACCTGAAACCGGTTATGGGTACATACAGGTAAATGGAAGTTCAATCGCCGGTAAAAAGTATAAAAATCTTAAAAGGGTGAAGACCTTTACAGAAAAACCCGATCTAAAACTAGCTAAAGTATTCCTGGAGAGTGGAGAATTCTTCTGGAATTCAGGGATCTTTTTCTGGTCTATTAATAACATTCTTGATGCATTTGCCAAGTACCTGCCGGAGATGCATGCCCGTTTTAATGCAGGAAAGAGTAAATATGATACATTTGAAGAAGAAGAGTTCATAGAGCAAACCTATGCCAAGTGTAAAAACATTTCCATCGATTACGGGGTAATGGAAAAAGCAGATAATGTTCATGTGATCACGGCAGAATTTGGCTGGTCAGACCTGGGGACCTGGGGTTCTCTGCATGGCCAGTTGGAAAAGGACAAAACGGACAATACCATCATCGGCGAGCAAGTAATGACGTATGACCTGAAAGGTTGTCTTGTCAGTGTGCCTGCTGACAAACTTGTGGTGCTGCAGGGTTTAAATGATATGATCGTGGTGGAGACAGATGATGTTTTACTTGTCTGCAAAATGGAGGACGAGCAGAAGATCAAGAATATTGTAAATGATGTTCGGATCATCAAGGGTGGCGATTACGTTTAGACTTTCCCCTTGTCAGGGGTATTAAAACGCTGCTGCATATTCCGCTGCGCGAAACAAGCTAGGCAGCTTTTTTAATACCCCTGACAAGGAATAAAACCTCAATTTTGTTTTTTACTCCTCAGCCAAGAGCTGCTTCAAAAGGGTAGCTTATTTTATATTATTAATTCAGGCTTATATTGATTAAAACTGAGCCTATATTTTATGCTGGCTTAAAATTCAGCGAGGTTTTAATCAATATAAGTATGAGAGTTACAATGGGATAAAAAAAGGAGGCTGCCCTTTTGAGGCAGCCTCCTTTATATATAATATTGAGAGTTGAGACAGATTAATATTCCCAGAGGTCGTGCTCAAATTCAAAGAGCCAGCTCTTGATTCTTTCAGCTTCAAACATGGCATCCATGCCAGTGGTATATTCCCGCACGGATCTGTCATCATACACATTTGAAATCTTAAAGATATAGGAACTGAACCTGCGCTGGTTAAACAGGTCATCGTAAGAAATCCGCTGTGCGTCGTTATTGGGGTTGAATACTTCCTGTTTGGCCAGGTAATACCTGATCTCAGGATAATAAACCCAGAATAACTGTGTCTGGCTAATATCACCCGTGGGCACATCTTCATTGGTTGTCGGATCAATGATGGTTCGCGGATATACCCTTATGGGGCAGAGTCCGATAATCCTTACCTGGAAGGTAGAGTATCTTTTATCAAAGAACCATTTTTCCTTGACCAGAACCCTGGTTACATCATCCAGGTTGATTTGCACATCCACGATTTTCATCACGGTCTGACCCGTAAGCGAGTCGAAAACAGGTTCCGGTATGGAATCCACTTTCAATTGACCGTAGATCTCTTCAAGGCTCATCGGTTTTTCAAATTCGTATCCCAGCAGAGGTTCATAAGCAAACACCTGGCGGCCGGGTATTGGATCTTCAAGAATGTCCAGCAGTAGTTGGGTCAGGTTCCTGCGGTCACCAATCGGCCTGGTAGGGAAAAACAGGGGATGATTCATTTTCTCCCTTAGATTAAGCATCCGCCAGACGACTTTTTCCCACATGACATCTGCTTCACGGACAAAAGGATAGGGGACAGGATCCCGGTCAGGTATATGCTTCTTTTTGTATACCTCTTTCTTTTCAATTAAACTGATTGATTGAGCCTTTCCGGGCTGTACCCCGATGAGGGTAAGCAGAAGGGCACAAATTAACAGATTTCTGATCGTTTTCATCCTTATTTATGTTAACTTATCTGATTTTAACGGCCAGCGTAGGCAGGTACCTGGTAGAACCATCGGGGCCTACAGCTGTAATATCATTGAAATAAATACGGGATCCTGAACGCAGGTTCCGGATAGTCTCCCGCATCTCACTGGTAAGATTAGCAGAACGGGAGTCTATATTCTTATCGAAACCCTGCACGATAGCGGTAAACGTATAACCGGTAATCGTATAGCTCACACCGCCGAATTTAAACCATTCGGGCATGGTAGCCTTTATTCCGAGCTCTCCCAATATCTGGTTTAAAGTCAGGGTACCCCCTTGAACGCCTGCTATTGTTGGAGTTGGATCAGGCACTTTTTCCACCCTGAAATCTTTGTATCCCATCGAACGGGTTCTTCCATCAGCTCTTACGGATACCGAAACCCTGGCTGTCCCTGTCCGGGTGGGAACCACATTGTAGTTTGTCCCCCGACCTGATATCCGCCCGTTATTGATGGATGCACTTATAGCATTGGCAGGGTAACCGGGAACGGATACCTCTACCGGATTATCAATGGCCTGGTAAAATACAAGCATCTGGGTCGGAGAAACAACAAGACTTGGCGCTGCCACTGTAAAACCTGCATTAAATGGTTTATTGGTATAGGATCCATCCCCTCTTTTCAGGCTGATAATACCCCCCCAGGGCTTCCAGCCGGTACTGGCGCCCGACGTGTTCACCTTATAAACTCCCTTTCCTGCTTCGATCGGTATAGCTTCATAGTCACGTCCCTCTTCTCCGACCATACTGTATTCAACAGTACCATCGTCCTGGATTGTGGAATCATAACGACCCACATATACAATGGGTTGCTGGGTTGTATCAAATGCCGCCATAAAGACAGAGGCGCTGTATTGATTTCCCCGGACTATATGATTTGAATTGGAGATTACGACAGGTTCCAAAAGATTGAACTTGAATGAACCGGCATCGATCTGTGAATACAGATAATTCAAGGTTTCCGATTCAGCATTCCTGACATCGCTTTGCATTTTTGACATCAGGGTGACGACTGCGATCAATGGCAGGTGTTCAAAATGGAGTTGCTGCCAGTTCAGTGTTTCCCCTTCCTTGGTCGGAGGGTCCGAAGTATCCAGGCTTGCTTCCAAAGAATGTCGTACATCCTTGTTTTCTTCAGCCACAATGGAAAGCAGGTAATCCCTGAATTCATCCAGCGCCTGCCTCAGGTCATTGGCTTTACCATCTTTGTTGGCACCGACCATTATCTCAGCCGGCTTGTTCTGGTCGTCTTTTCCTACAATCTCATCCCCGATGATTACTTCACCTTCGATCGCCTTTGTGTCTTTTCCCTCTGTCGCGATTACCAGTTCAAGTTTCAATTCCTGGATATATTGATAAAGCTCGTCCGAACGCTGTTTCACTTCGAGTGCCTTGGTTTGCCAGGGACCCGCTTTGACGGGATTCTCAGCAGCAGCACGGTCAAATTCTGAATAATATACCTCATTCTTGGTGGCGAAGTTTTCAGTCGTCTTCGTCAGTCCTTCATCAACAAGAACAAAGGCGTCGAGAACATCTTTAGATACATTCAGTGCCAGCAATGCCATCAGCACCAAATACATCATTCCGATCATTTTTTGTCTCGGGGTTTCTTTCTTACCTGCCATTGGTTATTCTTATCTTGTTTATAAACAGGGGAAGTGGTTTGTTATTTAACATTCATGGCAGACAGCATATTGCCGTAGATCGTATTAAGATCTGCCAGGTTTTTACTGAGTTCAGCCATCTGTGCCTTGTACTTTTCTGTTTCTTCCACAGAGGCTCTCAGGTTTTTCATCATATCCTCGATCCCCTTGAAAACCTCGTCTGAGCCTTTCATGTGTTCATTCGTTCCTTTCAACTGTTCCTGGTATGCGCTGTTCAATTCTGCCAGGTTCCTGTTCAGGCTGGCAAGTTGATCTCCAAATCCCTGGTTGCCCTGGGAAACGACCTCATAATCGGTTTTCATTTTTTGGGCAAGTTCATCATATGAAGTTGCCAGTCCGGTTCCCGATTTGGCAAACTGTTCGGCGACCTCGGAACCCTTCCTGGAAATAAGATCCGCGGTATGGTCATAAGTTTGAGAAAGGGAATTTGCAGCCGTAGCCAGTTTGTCGGTAGACTCACTGTAATTCGAGGTAATGTCTCCAACGGATTCAGCAGCTTTTTGTACATTTTCAGCATATTGCCGTGTAGCCATAGAGGCAGCTGAAATGTCAGAAAGGTTGGATGCTGTATTGGACAGGCTGTTCAAACCATCGCCAAGTTTCTGGATCGTCTCAGGTTTGATCTCAGCCTGGTTGAACAGATCGTCGAATCTCTCGAGGGTGACGCCTCTTCCTGCAAGCACTTCATCCTTATACTCATCCAGTTCATCCGGATCAGTCATCCCTGCAAGTTCAGGATAGACCAGGGTCCAGTCCAGTTCTTCATGAAGGGGTTCAAAAGCAGAAAAGAAGAAAATGACTGCTTCGGTGGCCAGTCCGGCGGTGATCATAACCCCACCCCCAGACCAGTGCTGGATCTTAAACAAGGCACCGACCATCACGATGGAGGCACCGATACCATATAACTTGGACATGAAGTTTTTCCAACCGGCACTCTGAACTAGTTCTGTTAAATTCATTGTTTTATCAGTTTATCAGTTTATGATTATTATTTGTTACCCATGTAAGGACGAATACATCTGAATCCAATATAGGATGTTGAACTATCCTGATATTCGTAGGACCGGGTACTCACCTGGAGATAATAGGCGACGTCCTTCCATGAGCCTCCACGAATAACTTTTCTCTTCATTACGTGGCTATCCTTTTCCGAAGCATTGTATTTATAGTCGGGATTCAGGTCATGCTGGAAGAAATAGGCAGATTCGTCATAGGCGTTGGCACACCATTCGGAGATGTTACCAGCCATATCATACAGGCCATATTCATTGGGTTCATAAAAACCGACCGCGGTTGTTGTTACCCCACCGTCAACCGCATAATTCCCTCTCAAGGGCTTGAAGTTGGCCAGGTAACATCCTTCAAGGTTCCGGGTATAAAGTCCACCCCATGGATACATGGAATTATCCAGTCCACCGCGTGCAGCATATTCCCATTCTGATTCCAGGGGCAGGCGATAATCCTGTACATATGAATCACCATCCTTCATCAGGGCATCATTCAACAGCTGGGTCCTCCAGATACAGAATGCGCTTGCCTGCTTCCATGTGACTCCCACCACGGGGTAATTGTCAAAAGAAGGATGCCAGAAATACATATTTGCCATGGGCTCGTTATAAGAATAAGTGAAGTCCCTGATCCAGCAGAGGGTGTCAGGATAGACATTTACCACATCCTTGAGGATGAATGACCCGCGGTTTTCAATGGCTTGCTCATTTCCATCTGGATCGACAATACTGCCTGTGTATTCACCCGGCTCCTGGTCCAGGTCACCAATATCCTCCAGGTATGCATTCTGGAATTTGTTCTGATGCTTGGCAGCCTGCTGAAGATCAATCCAGAAATACCTGTAATTCAGTTTATGAACATTAATTTCCTTGCGGCCGAAAAACCTGTCTTCCACGCTGTAATATAGCATATCCATCGCCATTCTCGCATCTTCATTCTCATTCAACCGTTTCATATCGAGTTTGGTGTCCCAGTTCAACTGGTACGCCCGTCCGAAAATATCCTCTTCCAGGTCATTTCCAAGATCATCCACAGATATCCTGTATTCCTCCTCCAGAACCTCACCGAGAAGTTCTCTGAGAAGAGAATCTCTTGTCCAGGCAACGAATTGTCTGTATTCATTGTTGGTGATTTCCGTCTCATCCATCCAGAAAGGTTCGGTGGTGACGGTTTTGGAAAAATGGTTTTGTGCGAACGGGACATCCTGATCGCTGGGCCCAACATTATAGCTTCCCTGTGGCACAAATTGCATGCCGAATGGATCCGGCTCGAAATATTTCTTCCTGCCGGGTACGCCTGTGAGTTCACCGCTATAATATTTCCCACAACTGCTAAACATTACCACTATTAGGCCAAACGCAAGTAACTTTTTCATAGCTTATCAGGTGTTATATTTTTATAAAAAACGTATGCTCCTGTATTTCTGAGGAGTCTTATCTGTACTTAAGCTAAAACAATAGCCCAGGGTAAATTCATGTGAACCGTCACTATATTTACCAATGGCCGATGTTGTAAAATCATATGAATATCCTACCCTGAGACCATTAAACAATTCAAATCCAATAATGCCTGAAAGGGCATCTCCGGGTCTATAAGAAACGCCTCCCCAAAACCTTTTATTGTACCGTACAAGTCCACTGACATCGAAGGAATTTGTTTTCCCATCAGTTTTGAAAATGGCGGATGGCAGAATCTCAAACAGGGGATTGGGAAGCTGGAACCTGTAACCGGCTATGGCATAATAATGCCTGGCCAGATAAGGTTCTGCAATTTCATACTTGATCGTGGGCTCGTTCAGGTGTGTGGTTGACACACCGAAGTAAAGATTATCGGTGCTGTAAAAAAGTCCGAATCCCATATCAAATGCAATGGTACTTTCACTCTCCTGGGGGATGGATGGATCCTGATCCGGCCCAACCATGTCATCAATGCCATCAGGGATATACCATGTGGCTTCCAGTGCCTTATTATATAAACCCAGGTTAACGCCGATACCCAGTGTGCCGGGTCCGATTGACAAACGGGCTGCATAAGCTGCTGAGATGGCGAGGTCCTTATTAAATGCAAGATTATCACTGAGTATGGAAAGTCCGACTCCACTGCTGAATCCAAAAGGTTTGATCGCGGCATTGGCAGTGAAGAAGGAATAAGATGGAGCACCATCAAACCCTACCCATTGCTGCCGGTTCACCCCGGAGATACATATTTTATCATGACTGCCAACATAACCTGGGTTAAAGGCCGCTATGTTAAACATGTATTGGCTGAATTGAGGATCCTGTTGTGAATACGAAATCATAGTCAGTAAGCTCATAAATAATATGCCAAATCCTTTCTTCATATCTGTTTGAAAACTAACGCGTTACAACGATTTTTTGCGTTATTTGATACTAGGTAAAGTAAGTAAAAATATTGCTTCCAAACAAACCGTATTAACAAAAAACTGTTAATAACTACGCGGGTTTGACAAGCTTTTATACCTCATTTTCTAAATAAGGTTACGGTGATCAGGCTAAAATATTGTCCAAATATGATGAAAATAGGGTACTTGATGCAGGAATCATCAATTGAGCTTCTGAAAAGCATGCAACCAGCGGTCAGGTATCTCATGATTACATGCCCGCAGATAATCATCGTGTGAACATGATATCAATACGTGTCTGCTCCTGGTTTTCTGTAGTACCGGGACTTCGAACCACCATCTGTCTGTTTCCAGGCTCTTATAGAATATGATGTCATGGTCCATATCGTTAAGGCTGACAATGAACTTTTTAAATGAATCGGGGGATGCATGTGGATTTTCCTCTATACGCTGTGATACACCATCCATAAAATACCACAATACCTGTGCGGCAAGATGGGTGGTCTGTTCTCCCAGGTCGGCCACCGGAAGAATGTTAAAAACTCCGAAGGTTTTCATGCTGTTACTCAATCCTGCAAACCTGCTGATCTGACAGATCTCCTCGCCAGTAAAACCATTGGGCGAAGGATAAATGCTACCCGGGGCATCTGCCTGACGGACGGCATTCATGTCTAGGCTTAAAAATCCGGCATCCCTCAGATAGGGTTCCACCTTTCCAGGGTCCTGCCTGATATCCCCCAGGCGGATTGAATTGTGAAAATTATCCCGGAGAAAGTCCAGGTCACCATGGTCAACAAAATAGGTTTGATGACCGATATTGGTGTATGAGAACAACAGCTCTTTCTTCCTGGACAGAATAGGGATCAGGAAAGATTCAGGTTTGATCTCATCGGAGATGACGCCCATATCAAGCCTGGAGTCAACCGTAACAAAGGAAAATTTCCTTTCCATTTTCTCGTAGGCCAGGTATATCCCGTAGGTTAGATCCTGGCTTCCTCCCATGCAAATAGTGATTATTTTACGCGAGGACATTTCAAGGATAACATCCTGTAAGGCGAAAAATGTATCCTGGGTATTGTTCCCGATCTTCAGGTTCCCCATATCTATGATCTTCAGGGCTGGATTTACCCTGAAAAGCTGGTACAACTGGTTACGTATCAGATCAGGTGCCATGGCCGGGCCCGAGATAGAGGCGTTACGGTCCTCCGGGATCCCTATCAGTGCCAGTCCAAATTCATCCAGCTTTGCAATGGGAGAATTGCGGGTATGTATATAAATATTACGGCAAAAGACTGCCTTGTCCGATAAATGATGGTTGGTGGGTCTTTCCAGGCTGACGGGGTCAAAATAATCATTCAGGTTCATTCGCCATGAAGGGTTTAGGTCTTTTTCTTTTTGGCTTCTCTTGCTTTTTCAATAATCTGGAGGCAATCCTCATATCCGAGTTCCTCCGGTTTTTTGCTTTTCGGGATCCTGAAATTTTCCTTGTCCAGGCTGATATAGGGTCCCCATCTTCCATTCAGGATCTGTAATCCCGGATTTTCATCAAACTTACGGATGATCTTGTTTTTGTCCTGTTCCCGCTTATTATTAATTAGTTCAATGGCCCGCTCGAGGGTTATGCTGAAGGGATCATCGGTTTTACCGAGGGAATAGAACTTATTGGCATGTCGGGCATATGGACCGAATTTTCCCACCCCGATCGCTACATCACTGTTTTCGAATTGACCGATTTTGAGGGGGAGCTTGAAAAGTGACAGGGCCTCTTCCAGGGTAATGGTTTTGATGCTCTGATTTTTCAGCAATCCGGCAAAACGTGGCTTCTCTTCTTCACCAGCCTCACCGATTTGTACCATTGGACCGAACTTGCCGACCTTGACACTAACCTGGCGGCCTGATTCCGGGTCCTTACCCAGGATCCTTTCACCTGTGGGTTTCTTACTGTTCTGGGTTGTCTGGACCACCTGGTCATGAAATCCGGGATAAAACCTTTTAATCATCTGGGTCCATTCCATTTTGCCATCCGCGATCTTGTCGAATTCCTTTTCGATGTTGGCTGTAAAATTATAATCGAGGACATTGCCGAAATAATTCACCAAAAAGTCATTTACGAGTCCACCAATATCCGTCGGGAACAACTTGGCTTTTTCCTTTCCTAAGATCTCTGATTTACGCTCACTCGTGACCTGGTCTCCGGCCAAAGTAAGCACCTGATAATTCCTTTCACTTCCGCTCCTGTCTTCCTTCACTGTATATCCCCGGTTCAGTATGGTGGAAATAGTAGGTGCGTAGGTAGATGGCCGGCCGATACCAAGTTCTTCCAGTTTTTTCACCAGGCTTGCTTCGGTATATCTTATAGGGAATTGGGAAAATCGTTCTGATGCCTCCATCTGAAGGAGTTGCAGCGTGTCCTTTTCCTTCATCGGTGGGAGCAATCCCCTGGGTTGCTCATTTGATTCTTCATCGCTTGATTCCATATAGACTTTCAGGAATCCTTCGAAGCGGAGGACTTCTCCGGTGGCCACCAGGTGATCGGGACGGGTGGAAATGCCTATCCTGGCGGTCGTTCTTTCCAGTTCTGCTTCGCTCATCTGGGAAGCAATGGTACGTTTCCAGATAAGTTCATAGAGCCGTTGTTCCTGCCGTTTACCCTCTATGCTTTTTTGCTGCAGATAGCTTGGACGGATGGCTTCATGAGCTTCCTGGGCACCCTTGGTTTTGGTGGAGAAATTCCTTGTTTTTGAATACGCTGCGCCATATTCCCCTTCAATCACATCCCGTGCACCAGCCAGTGCTGATTTGGAAAGGTTCACGGAGTCAGTTCTCATATAGGTGATTTTCCCGCTTTCATATAATCGCTGGGCGACACTCATAGTCTGGGCGACTGAAAATCCAAGTTTTCTGCTGGCCTCCTGCTGGAGTGTGGAGGTGGTAAATGGAGGGGAGGGTGATTTTTTTGCCGGTTTCCTGGTTACATCAAGGACATTGTAACCGGCACCACGGCAACTTTCGAGGAATTCTTCTGCTGCCGCCTGATCCTTCAGTTTGGCAGGCAGTTCTGCCTGGAACTTATGGTTTTTGCCATTTTTATCCTGGAATTCAAATTGAGCCACTACCCTGAAAAAGGAGGTGGACTGGAAATTATCAATCTCATTTTCCCGTTCGACGATCAGGCGTACGGCAACAGATTGTACCCTGCCGGCAGACAGGGCCGGTTTGACTTTTTTCCAGAGCAGGGGGGACAGTTCAAATCCCACCAGACGGTCAAGAACTCTCCGTGCCTGCTGGGCATTGACAAGATTCTGGTTGATATCCCGCGGATTTTCAATGGCCTCTTGTATAGCATTTTTAGTGATCTCATGAAACACGATCCTCCTGGTATTATCAGGATTCAGCTTAAGCACTTCACAAAGGTGCCATGCAATGGCTTCTCCTTCCCGGTCCTCATCAGAAGCAAGCCAGATGGTCGAGGCTTTCTTTGCCGAGGCCCTTAAATCTGCTACTACTTTTTTCTTGTCATCCGGAATAATATACTCAGGAGAATAATTATTTTCAATATCGATACCGAAATTATCTTTTGACAGATCCCTGATATGACCAAAACTTGACTGTACCTTAAAACCCTTTCCAAGGAAATTGCTAATGGTTTTCGCTTTGGCAGGTGACTCTACAATGACTAAATTCTCTTCCATCTAAATGCCCATCCGTTTGGTTAAAAACACCACAAAGTAAAATAAATCAGATGCTATCTTCAAAATTTTAATTCAAATTATTATTATTTTAGCCGTAAAATTGACCGCTATGTCAACAATTCTGCAGGGTTGGAAAAAATACCTGATCATCTTCTGGTCACTGTTTTCAATCCCTTTTCTGGTAATGATCCTACTTTTCATTCTACTTTCAAGCGGTAAGCTGGGATATGTCCCGACGTTTGAAGACCTGGAAAACCCGAAGAACAATCTTGCCTCTGAGATTTATTCAGCAGACGGTGTCCTGATGGGGAAATTTTACCTGGAGAATCGTACCTATGTGGATTTCGATCAACTCTCACCCAACCTGGTAAATGCCCTGATCGCCACTGAAGATATCCGTTTTCACAGGCATTCGGGAGTTGATGCCAGGGGCACGGCAAGGATGTTTGTCCGGTCCATTTTATTGGGACAGGATGCCGGGGGAGGGAGCACCATCACCCAGCAGCTTGCCAAGAACCTGTATCCCAGGGACACAACCTATTATCGCTGGAAGATCCGGCGAAATGTGAAATTAGGGGTGGCCAAATTCAAGGAATGGAATACAGCCGCCAAACTGGAACGGAACTATACCAAGAACGAGATCATTGTGATGTACATGAATACGGTGTCTTATGGGCACAATACCTATGGCATTAAATCAGCCAGCAAGGTATTCTTTGATACTTCACCCGATTCTCTTTCCGTGGAACAATCAGCCGTCCTGGTCGGCCTGTTAAAAGCCCCCACCCGCTACAGTCCGGTTAAAAATCCCGAGCGGTCCCTGTTCCGGAGGAACATCGTGATGAGCCAGATGCGGAAATATGATTTCCTGTCAGATGAGGAATTTGATTCACTCTCGGTGATGCCCATTGAGATGAACTACAGGGTGCAGGATCATAATGTGGGACTGGCAACATACCTGCGGCAGCACCTGGACAAGATCATGAGAAAGCAATATCCCGAGCGGAGAAATTATTTCCTTTACAGCCAGTTCCAGAAGGATTCCATTGAATGGATGGAGGACCCGCTTTTCGGATGGGCCAATAAAAATCCGAAACCGGACGGGTCACTATATAATATATACAGGGATGGACTCAGAATATACACCACCATTGACAGCAAATTCCAGCAATTTGCCGAGGAGGCGGTACAGGAACACCTGGCAGGATTCCTCCAGGATGCCTTTTATAAAGAGAAGGAAAGATCCCGGACAGCCCCCTTCTCAAAGGATGTTAAACCTGAACAGGTGGAGAGCATGATCAACCGGTCGATGCGGAATTCAGAACGCTACTGGCGCCTGCGAAATGCCGGGATTTCCATGGATTCCATCAAGCGGGTATTCAATACACCCATAGACATGACCCTTTTTTCCTGGCATGGAGAACGTGATACCATCATGACCCCGATGGATTCCATTGTATATTATAAATATTACCTGCGTGCGGCCATGATGGCCATGGATCCCCAAACCGGCTATGTAAGGGCTTATGTAGGCGGGCCCAATTTCAAGTATTTTAAATACGATCATATTTCCATGGGAGGCAGGCAGGCAGGATCCACCTTCAAGCCTTTCCTGTACACCCTGGCCATGCAGGAGGGATACACCCCCTGCTACAAGGTTCCCAATGTACCACAGACCTTTGTGGACCAGGATTCCACCTGGACCCCCAGATCTGTGGGAGGCAAGCGCTACGAGGGAAGGATGGTGACACTTAAATGGGGACTGGCAAACTCGATAAACAATATATCTGCCTGGCTGGTAAAACAATTTCCTCCGCAGACCATTGTAGACGATGTCATCAAGAAAATGGGGGTGAAGAGTTTTATCATGCCCGTAAATTCCATCATATTCGGGACCTCCGATGTTTCGCTTTATGAGATGGTAGGGGCTTACAGCACCTATGCCAACAAAGGGGTCTATATTGAACCCATTTTTGTGACCAGGATAGAGGATAAGAATGGCAATGTCCTGGCCACCTTCCAGCCCAAACAAAGCGAAGCAATCTCTGAAAAAACAGCCTACCTGATGTTGAGCCTCCTGAAAGGTGTGGTGAACCGGGGAACTGCCACAAGGCGTATCCGCCACGTATATGAACTGACTGCAGAAATGGGGGGCAAAACGGGCACCACCCAGAATCATTCCGACGGATGGTATATGGGTCTTACCCCTAATCTTGTAGGAGGTGTATGGGTAGGCGGTGATGACCGGTCTATTCATTTCGATGATATGAGACTGGGACAGGGAGCCAGTATGGCCCTGCCCATCTACGGCCTGTTCATGCAGAAGGTATATGCAGATACTACCCGGGGTGTCCTGGTAACAGATATCTTCGATAAACCACCGGATTTCAACCTGGTCATTGATTGTCCGGAAGACATTGCCGGAGCAGCCTCTTCCTCCGACTACGAGCTTTGGGAAGAAGATTTCCAGAGACCGTGACCGGACTGTTTCATGACACAATTTGAAATAACCCGGCTGGGGGTTATTCCAGTATGGAGTCTATCAATTCCTTGGTATATAAAGTTTCCGGGTGAAGGAACAGGTGATTGGATGGGCCTTGTTCAACCAGCTTTCCATCTTTCATTACCATGATCCGGTCGGACATATATTTTACCACAGCCAAATCATGGGATATAAACAGGTAGGTAAGCTTTCGCTTTTCTTTCAGATCGTTGAGCAGGTTCAGGATCTGTGCCTGCACGGACACGTCGAGGGAAGAGACAGATTCATCGCAGATAATCAGTTCAGGACCCGTTGCCAGTGCCCTGGCCAACCCGATCCGCTGGCGTTGACCTCCTGAAAATTCATGGGGGTAGCGGTTGAAATGCTCACCGGTCAGTCCCACTTGTTCCAGCAATTCAAGCGTAGCTTCTTCTCGTTGCTTCCTGCCGGGATGGATGCTGTGAACCCGCAGGACTTCCATGATTGATGTACCGATCTTCAGGCTTGGGTTGAGAGAGGAATAAGGATCCTGAAAAATGAACTGAACTTTTCGCCGGAATTCATTTAGTTCCTTGCCTTTCAATTGGGTCACGGATTCACCCCGGTACAGGATCTCCCCTTTTCTGGCCCGGATCAATCCGATAAGGGTCCGGCCAAGAGTTGATTTCCCGCATCCGGATTCCCCTATGAGTCCGAGTGTTTCCCCCTGGAATATCTCGAAACTGACCCGGTCAACCGCCTCCAGGATGCGTAATGACTTTCCGAAAAAATTTTTCTTCAATATATACCGGGTTTGAAGATCACTGACCTTTAACAGGGCTTCCTCTTCCCCTTGGGATCCATCCGCTGCAGCTACCTCATTAGCAGTCGATTTCCCTGACTGTCCGGGATCAGGTTCAGGCGGCAGAAAATCTGCCAGCGTCGGGAGGCGCTCAGGATTGGATCCAAGCAGCGGCCGGCAGGATATCAGTCCCCTGGTATAAGCATGTTGAGGATTATTGAAAAGATCATCTACTTTTCCTGATTCCACCACCTTTCCCTGGTACATAACCAGTGTCCTGTCGCATATCTGGCGGATTACACCCAGGTCATGGGAAATGAACAACATGCTCATGCCCCGGTTCCGGCAGATCGCTCTCAACAATTCAAGGATCTTTTTCTGTACAGTAACATCCAGTGCGGTGGTTGGCTCATCTGCGATCAGAAGGGAAGGATTTCCGGCCAGAGCCATGGCGATCATGATCCGTTGTCTTTGTCCACCACTGAGCTGATGTGGATATTTATTATAAAAGGCCCTGTCAGCGGGCAGTTGAGTCTCATTCAGTAATTGCAGTGTTTGGTGGAAGGCCTTTTTTTGTGAAAGCCCGCAATGAAGACTGACAGCTTCCTTGATCTGCCATCCGCATCGCCTTGAAGGATTCAGGCTGGTCATGGGTTCCTGGAAGATCATGGAGATCTTTTTTCCCCTTATGTTCTGCATTTCCTGTTCACCGAGAGATGCCAGGTCCACCTGTTTTTCGTTGGATCCAGACCAGTGGATTTCCCCCCTTTCAATATCCATTCCCGGTGGCAGCAGCCTTAGCAGGGAAAGGGCTGTAATGGTCTTGCCCGATCCGGATTCTCCCACGATACCAAGTGATGCACCCGGCTCCAGTGTAAAGGAAATTTTCTCGGTGATTGTCCGGGAAATGTTTCCCTCCTTAATTTTAATGG
Source organism: Bacteroides sp. (assembly GCA_030640625.1). GTDB lineage: Bacteria > Bacteroidota > Bacteroidia > Bacteroidales > SM23-62 > SM23-62. Next base: position 3,673 of record DAOWJB010000122.1, on the reverse strand, counting down.
TCAGATCCTTTATATTCAGCACGATGATGAATATTCGTTTGTAAAGATCAGGACTTCAGTTTCCTGATGATCACCTTATTCTCTGCCATTACAGATTCCCAGTGTTCATCCAGGATTCTGCTGGCATAGCGGTAGTATAACCTGGACCGTATGGATGCCTCCTGAGTGTCACGGGTCTCTTTGAATTCGCCGGTGAATTCATAGGTATCTGAATGGATATGGTTCAAATGATACATCCGTATGATCTCAATAATGGTGGCGATTATTCGGAAGATCTCTCCGCGGTTTGTTTCGGAGTACTCATCCTCAAATTCCTCGCTAAGCACACTGAAGTTTATGATATTCCCGAGGTAATTGTCACGCTTTTTTCCAAACCTTACCTGGTACTGCAATCCGCTCTCTGTGGTAAAATAATAGGTATCCCCGCTCATAATCTCAGGGACTTTGACCGGATAAGGTTCGAAGATAGGTTTATAGTCCTCACGCAATAAATGGTCCGGGCTCATGAACGGGTTCCCTGTTTAAACAATTGTTTGAAAACATCTTCCACCTTACCTACAAATTTGATACCTATCTGGTATTTTGAAATATCCAGACCTTTCCGGTTGTACTTTGAAACAAAGATATATTGAAATCCCAGTTTCTCAGCCTCAGCGATCCTTTGATCTATCCTGCTGACGGGCCTTACCTCACCTGACAATCCCACTTCAGCTGCAAAGCAGGTTTCCTTTCCAAGGGGTATTTCAGCGCTTGAGGACAGAATGGCAATGATGACTCCCAGGTCGATGGCAGGATCATCTACCCTGATGCCACCGGCGATATTCAGGAAAACATCTTTTACCCCCAGGCGGAAACCTGCCCGCTTTTCAAGCACCGCCAGGAGCATATTTAACCTTCGGACATCAAATCCTGTACAGGACCGCTGGGGGGTCCCATATACGGCTGAACTGACCAGGGCCTGGACCTCGATCAAAAAGGTCCTGTTGCCATTCAATGTGGCCGCAATGGCGACACCGCTCATGTTCTCATCTCTGTGGGACAGCAGGATCTCGGAGGGATTCAGGATTTGTTTCAATCCCTTGCCTGTCATTTCAAAAATACCCAGCTCTGATGTAGCCCCATACCTGTTCTTGGAAGCACGCAGGATCCTGTAGGAATAATGCTGTTCCCCTTCAAATTGCAGGACGACATCCACAATATGTTCCAGCACTTTGGGACCGGCCAGGTGGCCTTCCTTATTGATATGCCCGATCAGGATTACCGGGATCCCCTTGTCTTTTGTGTATTGCAGGATACGCGAGGCACTCTCGCGTATCTGGGTAACTGTCCCGGGCGATGACTCGAGCTGATCGGTATAAATGGTCTGGATAGAATCTATGATGATCAGGTCAGGTACTGTATTCGCCACCTGGTTGAGAATGTTTTCCAGGTAGGTGTCATTCAGTACCAGGCAGTTTTCATGCAGTTTGCCGATGCGGTCGGCCCGTAAACGGATCTGCTCCGCGCTCTCTTCCCCGGAAAGGTACAGCACTTTTTTGTTGTGGAGAAGCAGGGCTATTTGCAGGGCCAGGGTGGATTTGCCGATACCCGGTTCACCACCGATCAGGACCATGGACCCGGGTACGAGTCCCCCGCCAAGCAAACGATCAAATTCTTCCAGTCCGGTCTTCATCCGCTCCCGGCTGACCGGGCGGATATCTGTTATTGCCTGCAGGTTCGATGCTGTTTTGAAGGTACTTTTTTGCCGGGGTACGGCAGCCTGGATGATCTCTTCGGTGTAGGTGTTCCATTCACCACAGGCTGGACAGCGACCTATCCATTTGGCTGATTGTGCCCCGCAGCCCTGGCATACATATTGTGTTCTTTGTCTGCTCACTTATTTTCTGCAGTTCCCAGGATCTTGTTGTAGATGTCCGTTGTGGAATAACCCGTCACCAGGGGAATGATCTTCACTTCCCCGCCCTGTTCCATGACAATCCTGTACTCAGGAAGTTCCTCGATATTATGGTAATCCGCGCCCTTTACCCAAACATCGGGACGGATCATCCTAATCAGATCCGAGGGCGTATCCTCGTCGAAAAGTACAACATAATTTACAAATTCAAATGAGGCCAGGGTCAGGGCCCTGGATTCTTCGTCCACTGCAGGACGTGATTCACCTTTCAAGCGGCGGACCGAGTCATCGCTGTTCAACCCGATCACAAAAATATCTCCCAGGTCGGAAGCATTGGACAAATATTCTATATGACCCCTGTGCAAAATATCAAAGCAACCATTGGTTAAGATGATTTTCTGGCCCTCTTCCCTCTTTTCTTCCAGGATTTTACCCAGGGTTTCCCTTGAGACGATCCGGGCTCTTACTGACTCAATTGACTTCATTCTCTGATACCGGTTTAGTTGCAGTCTGCGGCTCTGTATTTTTACGCCGAATGGAAAAGAGTATCATAAAAGAGATCAGACCGAGCACGATGAGCATGATCATCTGTGATCCGTGGCTGATGGTGGCATAGGTCAAACCAGCTTCCCGGGGAATTTTGTATAGGGTAAAGCCCAGGGTTACCATATAGTGATAGGCTCCTATTCCGCCCTGGACCGGGACAACCCATCCAAGTGTTCCGATGACCAGCAGGAAAAGAGCATCAATCAATTTAAGCTGTGCGGTTTCAGGCAGGATAAATAGGGCTGCATACGTCATCATCCAGTAACAGGTCCAGATCAGGAGTGAATGAAATATAAAACTCCATCTTCTTTTTAGCTTATAAATGGTTTTTAATCCGTCAATGATGCCCTTGATGAAAGACTTTATTTTCTGAACTACATGTATCTTCGATAATCTTGTCCTGAACAGGAGATACACGATGACAATGATAACAGGAATGCTGACGATTATCAAAAGCAGCACCCATGTACTTCCTACTGATGCGTTTAATTTCTCAACCAGTGGCTTATAGAGGTTATTCTTGATGAAATTTCCGAAATAATCAAAACGTCCGATGATCAATATCAGCAGCAGAACGGTAAGAAATACCATATCGATCACCCTTTCGATAATGACCGTACCAAATAATTTATCGACCGGGATCTTCTCAGCTTTTGACAGAGATCCGCAGCGGGTTATTTCTCCGAGCCGGGGGAAAGCAAAATTTGCCAGGTAACCCGTATTCAATGCATAGAAACTATTCCAGAAGGATGCTTTATAATTCAGCGGCTCTATCATAATAACCCATCGCCAGCTTCTGCTTAATAAGGAAATAAAACCGATCAGCAGATAGAGGAACACATATCCATAACGTGCCTGCACAAAGCTGTTTCGGAGTTCACCGGCATCCACACCCCTGAATGCAAAATACAATAATAGCAGTGCCAGGGAAAGGAACAGCAGGAAACGCAGGATTTTGAAAATCTTTTTTTTCAAGGAAGGTTTTACTTGACAGGTTTATTTGTAGCTGTATCAGGGAAAATGATGGTTGGCTCGAAAGATTTTGCCTCTTCAAAGTCGAGTGAGGCATAGGAGATGATGATGATGATATCACCGACAGCCACTTTCCGTGCAGCGGGACCGTTCATACATATTTCACCTGTCCCCCGATCTCCTTTGATCACATATGTTTCAAGCCGTTCCCCATTGTTTATATTAACCACCTGCACTTTTTCATTCGCAATGATATTGGCG
>DAOWJB010000043.1 GCA_030640625.1 Bacteroides sp. | reverse complement strand
GTAGTGAATGATAAGCCTTTCAGGTTGATCCTGCATCCCCTGAATTATCCTCCCTTTTCCTTTTTCTGGAATATATTCATCAACCGGAAACAATATTCCGGATCACCCATGGAAGAGATCATAGAGCACGAGAAAGCACATGTGCGCCAGTTGCATTCGGTGGATATCCTGCTGGCCGAGCTGTTGATCATATTCCAGTGGTTCAATCCCCTGGTCTGGATTTACAAAAAATATATTTCTGAAAATCATGAGTTTCTTGCCGATGAGGCAGTTTTACACCGCGGTTATAGTCCTGATGCCTACCAGCTCAGGATACTTGCTCAGTTGTTTAGCATCCGATCAATGCCGGCAACGCACAATTTTAACCAATCAATTATTCAAAAACGATTAAAAATGATGGAAAAATCAAAATCACCTTTATTATCCAGATTAAAATTGCTGCTGGTACTCCCAGCTGCATTGATACTGTTCTATGTATTTGCGTGTTCATCCAGCGAATCGGACATCGCTGCCCAGGATGTTCCTGGCACCGAAGAAGAATCGCTGGTATACCTGAAGCCTGATGTCGCAGCGGAACCTGCCGGCGGTATAATGGAATTCAGGAGATTTCTTGCTAAAAACATTATCTATCCTGCCGAAGCCAAAAAGAGCGGTGTTCAGGGAAAGGTATTCATTCAATTCGTCATTGATGAGACCGGAAAAGTGATCCCCAAAGTTGCAGATAATATGGAGATCCCGGAGCCGAATGGGCCTGCCCCTCCACAACCTCCTGCCACCACAAAAGCAGATGAGATCGTGGTGACCGCATTAAGAACACCCGAAGGAGTTGCATCGGATAAGTACACAAAAGAGCAAATACGCTTACTCACGGATGAAGCCATACGGGTGGTGCAATTACCGTATGAATGGACACCGGCCAAGAAGGACGGAAAACCGGTTAAAACCCAGTGGACCATTCCGATTCAATTTGTATTACAGTAAATATTTGAAATCTTCATCCTGGACCGGACATATGCCGGTTCAGGATAAATTATAATTTATGTAATTTTGTAGCTTACAAACCAAGTAAGCTATGAAAAGGAAAGTCACTGCCATATTTCTCTTAATTTTCCTCGTATCTGTTGTCAAAGCGCAGGATTATCACACTGGACTCGGACTCCGGGCAAGTGTATCACCAGGCATCTCAGTAAAACATTTCTTCACCACCAATATGGCCGGGGAAGGGATTCTTACAGTCAGGTGGGGTGGTTTTAATGCAACCGGACTGGCAGAATTTCATCTGCCGGTATTCGATACGGAAGGATTCTATTTCCTCTATGGCGGGGGAGCCCATCTGGGCGTATGGGACAGCGGACAGGATTATTACGGTACAACCAAAGACGGTACCAGTCTCTTTCTGGGAATTGATGGGATCATTGGACTTGAATATGCATTCCTGGATATTCCGCTTTCTGTTGGACTGGATTGGAAGCCCGGACTCAACTTCATTTCCGATTTTGGATTTTTCTTTGATGACCTGGCCCTCTCCCTGCGTTATCTCTTCCGCTAAGGCATGCAGACAGTTCACGCCAAACATGCAGCACGGGCTGGCTGGGTCTCCATCCTGGTCAATGTCCTGCTGTTCGGCTTTAAATTATGGGCAGGAATAGCATCCGGATCTGTTGCCATCATAGCAGATGCCTGGCACACACTTTCCGATTCCATTACCTCGATCATCGTGGTTATCAGTGTGTGGATCGCCAGCCGGCCAGCCGACAAAGAACACCCATTTGGTCATGGCAGGGCAGAGATCCTGGCTTCAACCATCATCGGAGTGCTGCTCGCTGTGATAGCCGTGGAATTCTTCATTGAATCTGTCCAACGCCTGATGAACCGTGAACCAGCAACCTATGGCACCCTTGCCATAGTGGTCACGGCCGTGTCCGTCCTGGCGAAGGAAGGACTCGCCAGGTATTCTTTGATCGTAGGGAAGAAAACGGGTTCAAGATCCCTCAGCGCAGATGCCTGGCATCACCGCAGCGATGCTATATCCTCGGTAGTGATTTTGACAGGGATCTTTCTGAATAAATACCTCTGGTGGATCGACGGAGCCATGGGAATACTGGTAACCCTCCTGATCCTGCAGGCTGCCTATAGTATCCTGAAAGATGTTTTCAATGCCTTCCTGGGAGAGAAACCCGATAAAAAAATCGTGAAAAAAATTAATGCTATCTGCGAAAAGAATTATGAATCAGCAGTTTACCCCCATCATATCCATGTCCACCAATACGGAAATCATACAGAAATGACCCTGCACATTAAACTGGATAAGAACCTGTCCCTCGAGCAGGCCCATAACCTCACCTCCATGATTGAAGATAATATCCGGACAGAGTTGGGGATAGAGGCAACCATTCATACCGAACCCCGCAGCAGCAGGATCCATAAATCAGTAACCGGATCCGATCCTCAAGCACCTGTGTCTGATCCTAATCAGTAACCAGCCTGATCAGGTCAGGTCTGGATGCCCGGTAAATCAATTTTCATTTTTTCCCGATAATTTCATCCATGATCCAGTTTATATGAACAGCGGAGTTGCCTTTTGATGGACTCGTCCCCAGTCCCTGTAAATCCTCAACCACGGATTTGATCATCGGCAACTGTACATGCTCCGGCGGATCTATGGGAAACATCTGCCTGCCTTTATCATTTTCTAATTCAATTGCTGAGAACTGAAAACAGGAAAAACGAATTCGTCCTTTTTCCCCGATAATCTCAATCACATCGGCAAGGGCTTCCTTGCTGGAGACAAAACACCAGGATCCGGTATATATCAGGCCGCTTACAAAGATCAGGCTGGCAGATACTGTATCCTCAGGAGGGTAGAGTCCACCCATATTCGTACACCAACCACCCACCGATTTGACCTTTCCAAAATAATAACAGAGAATATCTAATTCATGGCAAGCCATATCATAGAAATAGCCTCCCCCACTGATTTCCGGCATGACCCGCCATGACAGATTATGTTTATCCATATCTTCGGGTCTGGGGGTAACAAATAAACTTGATTGCACCATAAGTACCTTACCAATAGACTGGTTATGAAGGAGATCCCTAACCTTCAAAAAGTATTCCATACTGCGCCGGTAGTAAGCCACAAATAAGGGCATGCCTGTTTCTGCCGACACCCGGTTCATTTCCATACATTCCTGGTAATCTGATGCCATGGGCTTTTCAACATAGACCGGTTTACCAGCCCTCATGGCCATGATGGCATAATCCGCGTGCGAGGAGGGCGGAGTAGCGACATAAACGGCATCGATCTCCGGATCCCCCACCAGTTCATTTGCCGAGTCATATACATGCGGCACATGATGCCGCTTTGCATATGCTACCGCTTTGGATCTGTTTCTGCTGGTCACCCCATGCAGGGAGGAACCGCTGACTTTATTGAATGCGGGGGCAGATTTCTTTTCGGTCACATCACCGCAACCGATCATTCCCCATTTAATGTACTTCATGTGTGTTTTTATTTTGATTAAGATATAAAATATTTCTTTTCCTTACATTTGTATAAAGTCAATACTCCAGGAAAATGAAGTCTCTATGCCAATATTTTTGCTTTTGCCTGCTTTTCCTGCTTACCGGGATCATGGGATCCCATCTGTATGCAGGAAACAGGTATTCATCACAGGCTTTCCAGGATTCGACGCAGTACCAGTCATTCCAGGGTAAAATTGTAGATTTCCAGACCGGTAAACCCATCATCTTTGCCAGTATTTACCTGGCAGGGACAAATATCGGAACGGTATCCAATTCAGACGGAGAATTCCTGATCAAAATTCCCATGTTCCTGGAAAACAAGATCATTGGCTTCTCCAGTATTGGATATAAAAACCTTGAGATTTCGGTTGACCAGTTAAATCCGGAAAGCAATGAGATCAAGCTTGAACCCAATCCCATACCCATTGAAGAAGTTACCATTATCAACCAGGATGCACGGGATCTCCTGACCATGGCTTTGCAGAGAATTCCAAAGAATTACAGCAATGATCCGGTTATGCTTACCTCGTTTTATCGCGAAACAATCAAACAAAACAGGAATTATGTATCTGTCTCCGAGGCTGTACTGGACGGATACAAAGCCTCCTACACCAATGTGGCAGATTTTGACAGGGTGAAAATTTTCAAGGGCCGGAAAAGCCAGGATGTGAAAAAGATGGATACCATACTGTTCAAATTGCAGGGAGGCCCTCAGACCATGTTCATGCTTGACATAGTGAAGAATCCGGGGGAATTGTTCGAGGATGAGCTCATGGACTATTATATCTACCTGATGGGTGGGATAATCAACATTGATGACAAACAGGCATATGTGATAACCTTTAAGCAATTGGACTATATTGATATTCCTCTCTATGCCGGTAAGATCTATATCAGCGTTGAGGAACTGGCCATTGTTGGAGTCGAATTTCAGATCAGTGAGAAAAACCTGGCCACTGCAAGCCAGTATCTCATACGAAAGAAACCGGCCGGTATGAGGATAGATGTGGACAATGCAAGCTACTTAGTTAACTACAGGTTAATTACCGGTATCTGGCATCTAAATTATGTTCGCACGGAATTGATGTTTACGGTCCGCTGGAAAAAGAAACTCTTCCGTTCGAAATTCACTACCATGACAGAGATGGCTGTAACAGATATAGATACTGAGAATATCACAAAATATAAGTTTCGCGAAACAACAAAGATGAGTGATATTTTCACAGAACAGGTCAGTAATTTTGAGGATCCCGATTTCTGGGGTGAATACAATATTATCCAACCCGAAGAATCAATCCAATCTGCCATTCAGCGTATTGAACGAAAACTTCAACGGAGGAACAGATAGGATTGCCACACTACTCCCATGCGCCTGCCAGCAAAACCGTATCATTGGTCATTACCACCGCTGGCAGGACCGCCTTTCTCTTAAAGTTTTTTTTGAAATAGGGTATATCTGTATTCATGCATCATGGATACAGAAAACAGATTGTATTATTATCGATTTTATTCTTTACTAAAACCCGAACAAATGAAAACAGAATCATCACACAAACGTTTTGGAAATCCGGTGCTAATAGTATTTCTATTTATATTATTGCTTTCCCTGGCTTTTGCATCGGTGACTTTTTCAGCCCCCCTGGCTGATGAGCAGACAGTGGAAGACAGCCTGAGCTACAAATCTTATACAGGTACGATACTCGATGATGTGACCAAAAAACCTTTGGTTTTTGCCAATGTGATCCTGAAAGGGACCACGATAGGAACAGTTACCAATGCCGATGGGGAATTCCTGATCAAGGCACCTGTCAACTGGGATGTTGAAAGTCTTGAGATTACACATATCGGTTATGCAAACAAGCTTGTTAAACTGTCGGACCTTGAAAGAGATAAAAACAATATCATGCTTACTTCGGTGACTATACCCATCGATGCTGTAACGGTATCCTATGGAGATCCGGTTGAATTATTGCTGAAAGCCATTGATAATATTCCGAAGAACTACTCTGCAAATCCAGTCATGTTGAAAGCTTTTTACCGGGAAACCATCAAACAAAACCGGAATTATGTAGGTGTAGCAGAGGCTGTCCTGGATATTTACAAGGCTGAATACAACCATACATCCGGTTCAGACCGGACGCAGATCTACAAGGGACGGAAAAGCCAGGATGTAAAAAAGATGGATACTGTTATCGTCAAATTGCAGGGCGGACCCTATGTCAGTCTGATGCTGGATATAGCTAAAAATCCAGGAGATATACTGGCTGGAGATCTGATAAATATGTATGACTATACTTATGGTGGAATTACATCAGTTCAGGACAGGCAGGCCATGATTATAAAATTTGAACCCAAGCCTTATGCCCAGGTACCACTCTACAGGGGGAATATCTTCCTGGATGTTGAAAACCTTGCATTTATCGGCATGGATTTTTTGCTGGATGAGGACAGGATCAGTGAAGCTGCAGATTTATTCATTCGCAAAAAACCAGCATCTATGAAAATTGATATTGAATCAGCCAATTACCTGGTTAAATACAGGGTATATGAAAATACCTGGTACCTGTCTTATGTAAGATCTGAATTGAACTTTAAATGCAAGTGGAACAAGAAGCTGTTCAGCTCAAAGTATGGACTGATGACTGAAATGGCTATCACTGACCTTGATAAAGATAATATTACCAAATTTAAGCATAGGGATTCATCAAAATTATCTGACATACTTGCAGAACAGGTTACACAGTTTAATGATCCTGATTTCTGGGGAAAGGATAACATCATCAAACCTGATGAATCCATAGAAGCTGCCATAGCAAAATTGAGTAGAAAGATGAAAAGAAGATTGTAATTGGAAATTACAGGGTTAGTGGTAATTTTGCGAATGGGAAACCAGTCCCGGCACAATTCCGGCTTTTGACGGCAACCGGGACTGGTTCTTTAACTGATACGCACAGACCAGGAATGTGAAAGAAAAACAGGTCATAAGAAGCGTCCGGAACGGAGATATTCAGGCATTTGAGCTGCTGTTCCGGCAATATTACGAAAAGCTCTGTCAGTGGGCCCATCATTATCTTCATGACCTGGATTCATCAGAAGAAGTAGTTCAGGATCTGTTCTATAATCTCTGGCGAAACAGGGAATCCCTGGAATTCCATGTATCTGTTAAGTCCTATTTATACAAGGCGGTTTCCAATAATTGTAAGATGATCATCCGGAAAAAGAGCCGGCGGTCCGCCATAGAGGCGGATATTGCAACTCAAAGTTCGGGATCAGTATCTGAACCGGCTGAAATACTTGAAGTGAAGGAAATCACGGAGGTCGTAAATAAAACCCTGGAGGAATTACCCGAAAAGCCGGCACTGATCTTCCGGATGAGTCGGTACGAGGGACTGAAATACAGGGAAATTGCAGAGAAGTTATCCATTTCGATAAAAACGGTGGAGGCAAATATGGGCAAGGCACTGAAAATTTTCAGGAAGAATTTGCAGGAATATATATAATAAGGTTATGAGGCTTAATTGGACATTGATGGCAAAGGTATTCGCGGGTGAGGCGGATCAGGAGGAGATAAATGCACTGGATAAGTGGGCCATGCAAAATGAGAAAAACAAACTATTGAAAAATATGTTAAAAAAGAACTGGGAATCTATAAAGGCTGAAGAAGGAGAGATCCGGGTAGATACTGATCAGGCCTGGATGAATCTCCACAGCAGACTGGAAAAGGATAACTTAATTCCAGATCCGGTTGAAACAGCAGGTAAAAAATTCATGCTGCCAAGCCTTGTGAAGGTAGCTGCGGCGGTGATACTTTTAGCTGGACTGAGCATTATATCATACCTGATTTTAACTCCTGATTCCAGTAGTTTAAGGCTTACTGCCAGCACGCTTGACAGCCAGGAATTCGGTATTGTCCTGCCTGATGGCTCGGAAGTGGATCTGAATGCTTTTTCAAAAATCGAGTATAATCTTGGGAAATCAGGCATACGATCAGTTAAACTTACCGGTGAGGCATGGTTTAATGTAACCGGTGATACTGATCATCCCTTTATCGTGCAGGCCGGAAACGGAGTGATCAGAGTGACCGGCACTTCTTTCAGTGTAAGGACTGATCCATCCACAGACCGGATAGAGGTCTATGTTTCATCGGGTAGTGTTCAGTTCCACCAGGACCGGAAAGAAAATGATGCCCTGAACCTGGAACCCGGCACACTGGGGATCCTTGAACAAAACCGCCTGGAAAAGGAAAGATCAATAGATGTGAACTACCTTTCATGGAAGACCAGGAAGTTGACCTTCCGGCAGACACGCTTAGGCGAAGTGGCTGACATCCTTAACAGAACATATAGCAGAAAAATTCGTTTTGATAATGAGATCCTGGAGGATTGCCTTTTTACCGGCACTTTCGACCAGCAACCCTTTGACTCAGTCATGAAGGTAATTCAGATTGCATTTAACCTGGATATGGAGCAGGAAAAAAACACCTATATTTTTTCAGGAAACGGATGCAACTGATTCTGGTCCCGGGTCAATAAACAAACCAGCACTTGGTAGCACCGGACCATGAATATAATCATCTGACAGGACACCGCCCTTATCTTCAAAGGCGGTTTTTCTTCTTATTTTTATTGTTTTCCGGAATTTACTGCAGTTCCCAGTCAGATCCCGGCAAATTGCAGGTATCGCTTCCCGATACCATACTCACCCTGGAAAAATCACTGCTTCTGCTGGAGGAAGAAACGAGTCTTTATTTTTCATACAATCCGGAGATACTGGACCTTGAGGATGAATATTCCTGGCTGGAGGGTATATATTCTTTAGAAGACATTATCCGGACAATCAAAAAAAGGCAAGAAGTTGAGTATGCGGTCATAGGGAACCAAGTTGTTTTTTATTTACCTGGTGAAGAACCGGGATTGGTATTGCCTGTTGAGGAACGGGATCCGGAGAATATCAGGAAATTCACCGGACAGATCCTCTCCGGGTTGGACCGTTCCCCACTTGAATTTGCCACCATTTGGATCCCTGCAACCTGGGAAGGTACCATCTCCAATGCCAATGGAATATTTATGATAAACCTTCCCGGACCTGATCCCCCGGATACCATTGCCATCAGTTGTATGGGTTACAGTACCAGAAAAATACCTGTAGATGACCTGTATGATTCCATCAACCAGATCCTGCTGAATCCGGCCATCATACCAATCCAGGAAGTAGTGATTCGCAGATCCGAACCCCTGCACCTTATCAGGCAAGCCCTGGGGAAGATCCCTGAAAACTATTCCGGCGATCCTGTAATCCAAACTGCATTCTACCGGGAATCCATCCAGAAGAACAACAGGTATATTATGGTCTCGGAGGCTGTTATTGAAATATATAAACCCGGACTGTCTTCACTTTCCAGCGAACAGGTCAGGCTGCTTAAGGGACGTAAGAACCTGGACATCAATAAAACCGACACAATAATGGTCAAGCTGAAAGCGGGATTGAGGACAAGTTTTTTACTGGATATTGTCCGCCATCCTCCTGAATTTCTGAATCCGGAACTGTTTGATCATTTTAATTACAAAATGGCTGACATTGTCACGGTACAGGACAGGAGTACATATGCCATTGAATTCAAGCAGAAGTCATATACAGATCCCCCACATTTCCAGGGCCGTATCTATATCGACCTGGAAACCATGGCATTCAGGGGTGCAGAAATAGAGGTGGATCCACAGACCATTTCAAAGGCCACAAGCTCCATGGTTCTGAAAAAACCCAGAAACCTGAAAGTCAGGCCATTATCTGCAGACTATCAGGTAAGCTACAAATCAGATGGGGAAAGGTTTTACCTTACCATGATACGGGCAGATGTCAGGTTCCGGTTCAGGGAAAAGAGAAAAATTTTTGGCAATGAAATCAGAACCCTCTCTGAAATGGCCATCACAAACTTGCAAACAGACCAGACTGACCGTTTCAGTATGAGGGAAAGGACCAATACAGGTGATATATTTACTGACCTCCTGGGAGGTTACGACCAGAAATTCTGGGGTCCATATAATATCATCATTCCTGATGAGTCAATGGATGAAGCTTTGAAAAGGATAAGTATTCTGATGGAAAAAACAAACGGGAACTAATTCATCCGGCTGCATAACTGATCACCAAAGCAGGTACCCATGTTCCTGGCCTGAAGGATCAAAGGATGCTTAACCGGAACGGTCCGGACCTTGTCACTAACCTTGTTCAATGAGACAGCAATTATTTCGCTGTTCTGCATGGCCACCATATTCCCATATCTCTCCCCTGCAATGAGTTCCGTTGCATGTGCCCCGTACCGCGTAGCCAGGATCCTGTCCATTGGCGATGGACTCCCCCCCCGCTGTACATATCCAAGCACAGTTTCCCGGGTTTCGAGCCCGGCAAGCTTGCTGATTTTATTGGCCACTTTCGTTCCTGCTCCCTTTTTTGACCCATTGACAATCCCTTCGGCCACTACCACGATGGAGTATTCCTTTTTTGCCTTGGCACGTTGTTTCAGGTAAGCCGCAACAATTTCCCCATCATATTTAATTTCAGGGATGAGGATAATATCCCCTCCGGCAGCAACTCCTGAGTAAAGCGCTATCCATCCTGCATGATGGCCCATTACTTCTATTACCATGATCCGCTTATGTGAGTTAGCTGTGCTGTGAAGTCGGTCAATGGCTTCGGTAGCAATGGTCACCGCAGAGTCAAACCCGAAAGTATATTCTGTACCCCAGACATCATTATCGATGGTTTTGGGAAGGCCGATGATATTCATGCCAAGTTCTGACAAGCGGTAGGCAGTCTTCATTGTACCATTGCCGCCTATGCAAACAAGGCAATCCAGTCCCAGTTTCTTATAATTCCTGCGAATGATCTCCGGTTTATCTATCTCCATCATGTAGTTGGTCGATTTCCGGAATGGTTTTTCACGGGATGTCCCCAGGATGGTCCCTCCCATGGTGAGAATACCAGAAAGGTGTTTTTCCTGGATCTCGAAATATTCATTTTCAATCAAACCCAGGAAACCAGAAGAAATGCCCAGCACCTGCATTCTGTGCTCGAGTAAGGCAGTTTTGGCTACCCCTCTGATGGCCGCATTCAATCCGGGACAATCACCCCCGGCGGTTAGAATTCCAATTTTCACTCGTTTAAAATTTTATAATTAATAAAAATCATGTTCGTTTCATTTGTTATTTTTTCATCAGTTCATTTATTTCTTGCTGTATTTTCTTCTCCTTGAATAGTAAAAACGTCAGGCCGGCCAGTACACAGAAAGCAAATCCCACCAAACCGTTCAGCCGGATCCCAAAATCATCTCCCGGATCCTTCCCCCAGAGGGTCAGTATGGTAAAAAACATGATCCCGGCGGTCATGCCAAGCTTATAGAAAAAATTTCTAACAGCAAAATACATACCTTCCTTGCGTAATCCGGTTTTCAGGCTGTCAAGTTGAGCCACTTCTGCAATGATCGCATATGGTAAAATGCCCAGGATGGCCACAGGCAAGGAAGCCAGCAGGGCAAAAAGGTAGATCTGGGTTTTGGGTGGAAAGGGTAGTTTGCCGAGAAAAAAAATAGTCAGGAATACGATGCCCAGAAATACCAGTGCTGACGATACCAGGATCTTTTTCTGAACAAATTTTGAAACATACAGGACCAGGGGATAAAAAGCCAGGGAAACAATGATCATCAGTCCAAGTACCTTGCTGCCCATCGCCTCTTCCAGGTCCAGTAATACCTTCAGATAATATAACATCCCACTTGCAATGATGGCGACTGCCAGGAAATAGGAAAAATCTGCAAAAAGGAAAAGCCTGAAATTGTAATTACTGAGTGTCTGTCCAAGGGATTTCCGGAATGATATCTGGGCCGGTTTTCCCGGACAACAGGCTTTTTCATTAATGCTGATAACAGGAAAATGAAGAAATACTCCGGCCACGACGCATAAGATCCCGATGGCTATCTGGAAGGACCGGATGCGCTCTGTTAGCTGAAAAAATTCTTCCAGCCAGGAAGCCAGCAGGGGTGTCTGCGCCGCAATGATCATCCCGATCACATAGGCCATGGAAAGCCATGTGGAAAGCGTTACTTTTTCCCTCCCTGAAGGAGCCAATTCCGGCATAAGTGCATTGTATGGAATGAAATAAATGGTAAGAAAGAAATAGAAAAGGGTCAGTGTCACCAAGAGCCAAACCACGTTCAATTGACTTTCTGATAAGCTGAGAGGCAGAAAGACAGCTATACAGAAAACAGATGCCGGGATCCAGCCAACCCGCATAAAGGGCACCCGCCTGCCCCTTTTGTTTTCCGAACGGTCACTCAACCAGGCAATCAGCGGATCGGTCACCGCATCAAATAATCTTCCACCCGCCGCGATCAGTGCTAGAACAGAGAAGATCCCCAGGTATACCACAGGGGGAATAAGGGTGTTCAGTCCAGCATTATTCGGTGGCAGGTAGATATAAATAAGCATGACCGATACAATATTGATAAGGATAGACCATCCGGCCATTCCGGCTGCATATGCCAGTATGTACTTATATGTTAGTTTGCGTGTTGCCATTCCGGGACTTCAATATACTAAAAATGCCCTTGTTTGAATGCGCCAAATACGTAGTTTCATTTTTTCAAAGTATATTTATCAATCATTAATGCAATTTGTAAATCCATCCTTATGACCAGACCTTTCCTTCTGTTGATCGTCATTTTATTAATGACCGTTCAGGCATATGCGCAGTGGGAGCCAAAGATTTCTCCCATACTGACCTCCTGGGGTGAAAAACTGGATACAGCCAGCGTTCTCCACGAATATCCGCGTCCCCAGATGGTCCGTGAAAACTGGACTAACCTGAATGGTTTCTGGGACTATGCCTTGACCGATTCAGCCGGTCAGAAACCTGAACATTTTGACGGCAGGATACTTGTACCATTCTGTGTTGAATCCACCCTCAGCGGAGTAACACAGAAGGTCACCAGCAAAGATGCGATCTGGTATCAGAAACACCTTCATCTGGACAAACCGGTTAATGGACAAAGGCTGTTATTGCATTTTGGAGGTGTTGACTGGCATACTAGTCTCTGGATCAATGGTCAGAAGATCGGTGAACATATGGGAGCTTATGATCCTTTTTACTTCGATATTACAGATGCACTGAACTTCAATGATCACCAGGTCATTACATTGAAAGTCTGGGATCCTACCAATGAAGGCGTCCAGGCCAGGGGGAAACAACTTATGGATCCCAGGGGAATATGGTATACGCCCGTTTCGGGAATCTGGCAGACCGTCTGGATGGAACAGGTGGATGCTTCGCATATTGAATACATCAAGGTGATCCCTGATGTAGATAGTAATATTATCCGGGTAAGTGTAATGGTTTCCGGCCAGGATGAAGATCACAGGCTCAGACTTTCGGCGTGGGACCAGGATTCATGCATTACTGAACAGGAAGGAGCCAGCGATTCATTATTCAAACTGAGAATACCGCAGCCCAGGTTATGGTCCCCCTCCCACCCCAACCTGTACGATCTGAAAATACAACTGCTGGGAAAGCAGGATACACTGGATGAGGTGACCAGCTATTTTGGCATGAGGAAGGTGGAGATCCGGAAGGATACCAACGGGATAAACCGGATATTTCTTAACAACCAGGTGATATTCAATTTTGGTCCACTCGACCAGGGCTGGTGGCCCGATGGATTGTATACGGCCGCCGCCGATGAAGCTTTAAAATATGACATTGAAATCACAAAGGCCCTGGGATTCAATACCGCGCGGAAACACACCAAGGTGGAACCGGCCCGGTGGTATTACTGGTGTGATAAACTGGGACTCCTCATCTGGCAGGACATGCCGCGTTGTGCCGGGGGACTCGCCCCCCACGCCACAGAGGATGTGGAACGTCCGGCCTGGCAGCAGGAAATATTCCGCAGGGAATGGGAAGCCATCATCAGGGCCTTCCATCATTTCCCCTCAATCATTTCATGGGTGCCTTTCAATGAAGGATGGGGACAATTCAAAACAAATGAGATCCTGGACTGGACCAAAAGCCTTGACTCAACACGCCTGGTTGACAGTCCAAGTGGCTGGACAGATTTTGGTGGAGGCGACATGCTTGACCTGCATGATTACCCCGGACCGGGCATTGCACCCCTGGAAGAAAACCGGGCTGTGGTGCTGGGAGAATTCGGGGGACTAAAATACGCAGCCCAGGGGCATTTATGGCAGGATACAAACAACTGGGGCTACCAGGACACTGAATCCCTCGTGGACCTGAACAACACCTATGAGAAACTGATCCTCAAGCTTGCTCCGTTCGTATCCAAAGGGCTGGCTGCTGCGATTTACACACAGACATCAGATGTGGAAGTCGAGGTAAACGGATTGATGACCTATGACCGCAAAATCGTAAAAATGGATACCAGCCGTGCATCAAGGCTGGCGCAAATGCTTTACAATAAGCAGGAAATGTTTCGTTTCTTACTTCCATCCAGTGAACAAAAAAACGGATCGCAGTGGAAATATACCCTGGATTCTCCCGGCCCTGGCTGGCAAGCTGAAAACTACAATGACTCCCTTTGGCTAACCGGCATTGCAGGTTTTGGCTACCGGGGCAGGTACCGGCTTTTTAGCTATGGCAGCACCTGGGATACCACAAGCATATGGCTCAGGAAAGACTTTGAGATAAGCCAGCTGCCGGAAGGAAAACTTTATGTAAATATCCTTTCTTACCAGGCTGTGTCAACCGTATTTGTGAATGGCACGAAACTGGCAGTATTCAAGCCTGCAGAGAACTTTTTCCAGATGACAGAGTTTGATATCGACCTGAAGAGGCTCCTCAAGCCAGGCGAAAACACCATCGCCGTTCACAGTTACAGCAAAGACCCACCGCTGGATCAAAGTAACCAGCGAAAACTTCAATTTATCGATGTAGGGATCATTGATGTGTTGAACAATGATCAATGATCTGTAATCAGACCAGGAAATCTTCAGGAACATCCTTAAGCCGATGGATATCCCGGAGGCTTTTTTTCTTCCTCCCTGGTCAATGCGGGGTCAGCCATGATGGAAAAGTTCGAATTCATCCAATAGTTTTCCAACACCATTGTCAACTGAGCTGGCCATTCTTTGGTTGGCACGGCAATCCTTCGGGATGAGAATATTTACCTCATAGCATTCCACTCATCGGCATACTCCATACATTGTACGCCCATCAAAATCCCCAGTGAATCGCTTTCAGGTTTTTTGTCTGATATCCTGACAGAATTATGTACTTGCAGGCAGTGATCTGGATAGAAGGAAAAACCACCATCTGATTTACGATGTACCTTTAACAGAAATTCGGCTATCCTGTTTCCAGCATCCTGGATATCTTTCATGCGATAGCTTCCCTCCAACTGATTGTTCAAGACTTTGATGTCCCACAAGGAATCCCAATTGATAGTCATTGGTTGTGGATCATCATTTTCGCCAAATGCCCCATCCTGACGCTGAAGGTCAAGAACAAAATCCACCGCTTTTTCAGCATAGGGAATAGGCCTGTCAATTGTGAGATAACTTCCATAAGCTTTAAAAGCACCCGCCATTGCCCTGTTTCTGCTTGTGCATCCTCCCCTGGTTGGCATCCCGGTTTCCTGGTCTATTATGTGTTTCTCAAAAGCATCCAGCAATTCTTTGATTTTTGGTTCATCAGGTGTGCGTTTTTCTTCCGGTAATTGATTCCAATACCATTTTACTACTCGTGTCAGGTGTTCCCCTTCCATCCACGGGTCTTCCCAGGGCAAACTCAGTAACCACTCCTCCGGGTTTACTATTCTTAAGTCTGCAAATGGAGGGCTCTCCTTTTTAGGCAGATCAGTTTTGCCCAATAAATAAAGAACAGAGGTTGTTGCTCCTGACATATGTGCCCATATATGTTCCCAGCTATGGCGTTCACTTACCTTGTCATCTTCACTCACTAGCGGGTCTTTAAAAAAACCGTCTTCAGGGTCCAGACATTCCATAAAAAAAGATACCGCCTCATCTATTTGTTCATCCAATATATTTCCCAGTTCGCCAAACTTATTCAATAATTTTATTGCAAACGCAGAAGATTCTAATCCGTAATCCCTGTACATGTGAATATTATATTTAAACCGCCCCCAGCCATCCTCTTTATATCGGACCGATTCCACCCATTGTAAAATATCTTCCTTCAGGGAAGCAAAATAACCATCTTCAGAATTGGTTTCATTAGTTTTTGATTTACATCGTAGCAAAAGTGCAGTGGTAGTTAAAAAAGTTGCTACAATAAATTTTCTTCTTTCCATAATATTACAAATTTGACTCCTCAGCGGGCCCTAATCAATCCAGTAAACCAGAAATACTAAAATTATGTCAATGCAGTGTGATATGATGTATAAATAGTAGTTTTATTTATAATTTCCATACTCTATTTTAGATAAACCTTAAGGCGAAAAAGTATAGTTCATACAATCAGTTAGATTAATGGAAAGGCATGCTTAAATGTAAGCACTTAACCATTAAGCACTTATTCTGTTAATTGACATAATATACCAGGACAGAGAATATGCTTACAACAGTAAAAACAATGCCATTAAATAAGTAATGATTATGAAAAACTTTAAAATTCTAATTCCAGGTCTATTTTTTTTTATTGTGGCTGTATCATTTTACTGTTGTACAGATAATAAGAGTGATAAAAAAGAACTTCAAGGAGCCGACAGGGACAATCTGTTAATTGGATGGGCGTCGGAGGACATTACACCTGATAAACCGGTAATTCTTCGGGGGCAGTTCCATGCAAGGATTACGGAAGAGATAATGGATCCTGTAACATCTACGGCATTGGCTTTAGAGTATAATAATGGGACTTCCTCAGAGAAGGTGATAATGATTAGTTGCGATCTGGTTACTATTAGTGATGATTTGCGGGATACCGTCAGGAGTCTGTTAATAAAATCGCTGCCGGACCTTTTACCACAACAGATCATTCTTAATGCAACTCACACCCATTCCGGCCCTCAATATTCTGGAAGCAACGAGGTTTCCAAAGAATCCCAGGATAATACCTCCGAAACATCAGATATTAAAAGTGTTTATGGCATTGAACTGAATGCCATGGAATTTTCAGAATGTCTTGCATTTATTTCCGGAAGAATTGCAAAAGCAGCCGAGCAGGCATGGAAGAACAGAAAACCTGGTGGCATAAGTTACGG
>DAOWJB010000242.1 GCA_030640625.1 Bacteroides sp. | reverse complement strand
TAATATCATGTAAGGATGGGATCAGTGACGGGAAGAATACAGTCGTTGACATTCAGGGTGACCAATTCCTGATCAATGGCAAACCAACCTATGAAGGCAGGACCTGGCAGGGGTTTCCTGTTGAGGGACTCCTGATGAATTCAAGAATGGTCCAGGGCGTCTTTGATGACCAGAACCCGGAAACAGCTCCACTGTGGAAATACCCAGACACGGAGGAATGGGATGCAGACCGGAACACTGGTGAATTCGTGGCGGCTATGGAAGATTGGTATACTCATGGACTCCTGGCTTTTACAATAAACCTGCAGGGGGGAAGTCCGGTTGGATACGGTAACCAGAAGGCATGGAATAACTCTGCATTCGATGCAGATGGAGCAGCACGTGAAGCATATTTTGAAAGGCTGTCCAGTATCCTGAAGAAATCGGATGAACTGGGCATGGTTCCCATACTGGGGATCTTCTATTTTGGACAGGACCAGTTCCTGGAAGGAGATGCCGCCATTTATGCAGCCATTGATTACACTATTGACTGGTTATTCGATAGCGGTTACAGGAATGTCCTGATAGAAGTCAATAATGAATGTAATATAAATGCCTGGGATCACGAGATACTGAAAGATCCCCAGGTACATAAGCTCATATCCCATGTCCGGTCAAAGGAAAAGAACGGGTACAGGTTCCTTGCCGGAACCAGCTACGGAGGTGGGGCCATACCCTCTCCGGAGGTTGTGAAAGTTTCGGATTTTGTGCTGATCCACGGCAATGGTGTAAGCGAACCTGAAAGGATTACTGAAATGGTTCAGCAGGTAAAGGAACTCCCTACCTACACTACCAAACCCATCCTGTTTAATGAAGATGATCATTTTGATTTCGACAAACCCATGAACAACATGGTGGCAGCCCTGCAGAGTTACGCTTCCTGGGGCTATTTTGATTTCCGTATGGATGGAGAGGAATTCAACGAGGGCTACCAGAGTGTACCGGTGGATTGGGGTATTAATTCAGAAAGGAAAAAAGGGTTCTTCAAGCTGCTGAAAGAGATCACCGGAGGAAACCAGTAAAATTGCCGGGGGTACACCCCTGTTAGCAATCAGTTTCTATTTTGTCAGGAACTTTCTGAACTTCTCGGGATTAGCTTTCTCATCT
Organism: Bacteroides sp.; assembly: GCA_030640625.1. Lineage (GTDB taxonomy): Bacteria > Bacteroidota > Bacteroidia > Bacteroidales > SM23-62 > SM23-62. The sequence goes on along the minus strand of DAOWJB010000242.1, from coordinate 7,790 downwards.
CCCCCATCGGGGCCGCCTGTGATTAGCCAGTAAACCATCCCCGCGTCTGAGGGATCAAATTTCTTTTTACCTGCCAGGACTCCCCTCTTCCATAACCAGTTGAGTTTGGGATCATCAGCATCGCGCATCCAGCCATACTCTTCATAGGGACGATCGGTACCTGCATTCTGGTCTTTTATCTGGATTGGATTCACACCCATCTCTTCAAAATCCTTAAAATCATATCCCCCGTGGTCCCTGGCAGCATGCCGGTTATTCCATTTAGAGTGTGAAATAACATAAACGTATTTTCTCTGTGTTGTATCTGATTTCTGGATGGCCTTGCCTATAACTTCCATGGGACCTGCACCGATCAACCACAGGATGTCATCCTTCGAGGATGCATCTATCTGCTCTGTCAGGGCATTTACAGCAGCTGTCGTTTCACTTTTTGCATTGTGGAAGGCGGACTTATCAAACCCGCCATATAGTTTAGCTGTTTCTTCAGAGCTTACCCTCATTTCCTCCTCACGTTTCTTGTGGGTATCCCATATATGGTCTGAATGCCCATAATACACCAGGTTATCCTGCAAGTCCGCCTTTGCCAGCAGGGCAATGCTGAGGGCTGTTGCAGCAATATCATCCCGGTCATGGTAATTGCCGTCCGAGCTTATGGCTATCCGGCCACCAGGAAAAACACCCTGTGCAAAAAGTCCCACTGGAAAAAAAACTGCTGATATTAACGCATAAATTATAGATTTTCTAAGCATCTTCTGATCTTTTAATATGAACTACATGTCCACCGCCCCGGACCATAACGGCCTCGAGGACAGTGTCCTGATTAACGTTTATTACTTCTTTTTCGAGATTTGTGGGATTTACACCCGCATCGGCTGCATCTTTCCAGATCGTAGCCTCGAAGGAACCTTCACCAAGAAAATCCAGCGGGATGGAAAGGGTCCTCCCGGTCTCATCCGTCATGGTCCCGATATACCATTCATCCCCTGACCTTCTGGCCGTTGTGATATAATCCCCGACACTGGCATTCAGCACCCGGGTATCGTCCCAGGTGGTGGGAACGATCTTCAGGAAGTCGGTGCCGGCTGGACTTTCCCTGTAGTTATAGGGAGCATCACATAAGACCTGCAATGGACTTTCATACACTACCATCATGGCCAGTTCACCGCACCTGGTACCCATGGTCATCGGTGATGTGGCCTCGGACTCAAGCTTGTGATTGTCAACCGTTACATTGACGAAGGCTCCCGGTGTGAAGTCCATCTCTCCAAGCATCCCGCGGGTAAACGGAATGGTAACTTTATGCTCAGGAGTTATCCTTGCACTCCATTTGACATATTCATTCCCCATGACCCCTTCCCTGGTCATCAGGTTTGGGTAGGTACGGCTTACGCCGGTAGGTTTGTATGCTCCATGAAAATCAACTACCAGGTGATGTTTTGCGGCCAGTTTCACCAGGCGGTGGTAGAAATTCACAACATACTGGTCATCCCGGGCCATAAAATCTACCTTGACACCTGCCACGCCCCATTTCTCATAAAGAGGGAAAGCCTCCTCCATTTGCCTGTCTGCATGGTTCCATTCCAGCCAGAGAAGGATCCTCACTCCTCTCTCTGCACCATACCTGACAAGTTCAGGGATATCAATTTCAGGCTCCATGCTTGTTATATCACTTGTAGGATGGGGATTATTACCATCTTTTTCAGTTGGAAGGAAAGCCGGTCCGTACCAGGTCCAGTCCACCAGCTGGTACCCCCATCCCATCTCGGCTGACAGGTCAATGAAATGCTTCATTGTTTCGGTATTGGATCCCAGTTCAAAATCCACTTCCGGACCATACCGGTTGCACCACCACCAATCCCACGAAGATTTACCCGGCTTGATCCAGCTGACATCTTCCAGGGCATTGGGCTCATTCAGGTTGGCAATAATATCCGATTCAATAAAATCTCCCGGGGAATCCCCTATCATGATCACACGCCAGGGACTGCTGCGGGGAGCCTGGCTTTTTACAAGCAGTTCCGGGTCATCCGGCCAGGGAGCCAGAATGGTTTCAAGGGTGTAGTCTCCGGTTCTCTGTACATACATGCCTGCCCAATCCGTAAGATTTGCTTCTGTAATGGCCACCCAGGCCTCTTCCCCTATCTGCATCAGGAAAGGCAGTCCACTCCTTTCCTTCAGGATTGGATCATCGAACATCAATTCCTTGAACTCGGTTTCCTGGTGAGACCGGAATGGACCGTATTGTGCTGCCCATACCCTGGGGTTCCCGTTGAAATTGAATTGGGTTTTGTCAGCTGTTAATTCAAATTCCTTAATATTCTCCTGTTCGGGAATATGATAACGGATGGCTACCCCGTCATTATAAACCCTGACCACCAGATCAAGTTTCAGATCTGCTGTCTCATCTGCCAATTGAACGATCAACTCATTGTACTGGTCCTTTACTGTTTTTCTCCTGCCCCAAACCCGTTCCCAGGTTTCATCAACATGTTTCACTACTGTTCCGGCAACTGTCATACCGCCTCCCAATGCAGGCAGGTCCCTGAATTCAAGTCCCAGTTCAGAATATTCTACTATCTCCCGGTCTTTGTACTCCACCCTGTATCCCAGGTCACCGCCTTCACCACCGGCTTCCGCCTGGCCTTCCGTCTCGATGGTAACCTGGATATCCCCGTCAGGAGAATCAATCGTAAGCGTACCTGTGGTACAGCTGCAAATAAGGACGGCCAGAACAGCCAGCATAATCAGCAGAGATTTCATAAAATAAGTTTTTCAGGTTAAGCTTAAATATAGCGATTTTAGCAGCACTTACTGCTTCATCAATTCCTCAACGGCTGCTTCGATCTGTTGATCACGACCTTCGGTCATAACAGCCGTCTCCAAGCGCACTTTAATATCTGGCTCCATCTGGTTGTTCTCACAAAATTTTCCATCCGGAGTCCGCATGCCACCCATCGGGATACCGAATTCAAGTTTCGGGTCGATTTGCTGTTCCCACCATACGAAGGTACCCGTACCCGGTACCGGCATACCCAGGGTTTTTCCTCCTCCCTTTAATTTATAGGCGACAGGAAACAGGTGTGCATCGGAATAATTGCCTTCTCCCATGATGACGATGGATGGCTTCACCCACTTATCAGATGGTTCATATCCTACATATTGTCCATGTGGCACGATATCAAAATACTTTTTACCAGTGAGGAAATCAGAAAGCTGCTCATGGATCCATCCTCCACCATTGAACCGCGTATCCACGATGATGGCATCCTTGTTGATATTCCGGCCAAGTGCCTCCTCCACCATGACACGCATGCTTGCATCACCCATGGACCTCACATGCACATACCCGATTTTACCACCCGAGAGTCTCTCGGTCTCTGCCCTGCGGTTCCTTACCCAGCGCTCATACAGCAAATGGCTTTCGGCACCGTTGGATATGGGTTTGACAATTTCCTCCCAGCGTTTATTGGAATCCGGAGCAAACATGGACAAGAGCGTAAGTTTGCCTTCTTTACGGTTTAATAACTGGTAGAAATCAAGTGAATCTGATAGTGTAAATCCATCTATTTTTTCAATCACATGACCTGCCTTGATCTTTGAAGCGGCTTTGTCTAAGGGTCCGCCAACGATTACCTCTGAAACCTTCAAACCCTTCCCGCTATAAGCATAATCATAGAATAGTCCCAGGGAAGCTGTCTGATCTGAATTAGGGGACCCGGCACGGTAACGGCAACCTGTATGGGAGGCGTTCAGCTCACCCAGCATCTCACTGAGCATTTCGGCATAATCATAATTATTATTGATATAAGGCAGGAATTTCTTGTACTCCTTGTAATAGAATTCCCAATCCACTCCATGCAGGTCCACCACATAAAATTTCTCCCTCACCTGGCGCCAGCTATGATCAAAGATATAGCTTCGCTCATCCGCCTGTTTCAGTACCATCTCCCCTTTTACCTGGATGGGCTTACTCTTGCCTTCTTTAATATCGACTTTCATGGCTTTGCCATCTGCCATCAGGAGAATGAATTCCCCATCTGAGGAAAGTTCCATTTGTGCCCTCCTGGCACCAATCTTGGCAAAAAGCTTGGTTTCTTTGGTCCGGAGCTCTGTTTCCCAGATATCCAGGCTCTTTTCAAACCTGGTCAGGTAATACAGTTTTTCCCCGTCCTCGGAAAGGATCCAGTCAGCTGCCCTGGAGGTATGAATGGTGAGTTTTCGCTTACGTTCAGTAAGGTAATTCCAGTCTATTTTAATTTCCTCTACCTTTTCATCCTCATCCTCATCCTCATCCTCATCTTTATCCGCGTCTTTATCCTTTTCTTCTTCCTGTTCCTTTAAAAGGGCAAATTCATCTGTGGTCAGGTTGAAACGGTCAAAAGCTTCCTGGGGAAAAAACATGCCATACACATCCCAGTTAACACTGTATCCGCCCTGGGCACGGGTGCCCTGCCGATCGGAGCCCCATACCATCATTTTGCCGTCCATCGTCCATTTGGGATTAAAATCACCGTAACCACTAAGGGTCAGGTTGTGGATCTCTCCCTTTCCGTCTGAAGAGACGAGTCCAACTTCAGGAGACATTACACGATTAGGATGTCCGAAATTTACCAGAAACCATTTCCCGTCCGGGGACCATTGATAGTACTGGTCCCCATCCGCATAAGAATAATTCAGGTTTGCAGGCATGATCATCCGTTTCTGTTTGCTTTCCAGGTTGATTACCTTGAGTGTCACCCGGTCTTCCAGGTAAGCCACTTCCTTGCCATCGGGAGAGTATTCGGGCTGGAATTCTTCCGCCCCCGTGGCGATCACCGTCTCCTGTTTCAGGACGGTGGATGCGTAAAAATAGGGTTCTTCTTCACGGGTAATGGACAGGGTGTATATATCCCAGCTTGTATCCTTTTCGGCAGCATAAACCAGGGAGCGGCCATCTGGACTGAAACTGACACTTCTTTCCTGCCAGGGTGTATTGGTGATCCTTCTCGTGACACCCCCTTCCACACTGCTGACAAATATTTCACCCCTGAATACATAGGCAAATTCCTTGTCATTGGGAGAAAGCCTCATTTCCCTGAAACCTCCATCCACCGGAACGATTTTATCCAGATTACTTCGCCCGTCAGCAGCGATATTAACAGCAAGCTTTTCTGGTGAACCACCCTGCCTGAGGGTGTAAATCTCACCATGGTAACTGAAGCAAAGGGTATGATCGTTTGATCGTGTAAGGAAACGAACGGGATGATTCTCGTATTGGGTGATTGCGGAGGTTTGAGTTGGATCTGACAGGGAGCTCCTGAATATGTTGTATGAACCATTCTCCTCACTCAGATAATAGAAATCTTCGTCATTGGAGTCAAATACAGGGTTGCGGTCCTCACCTGCAAACATGGAGAGTTGTGTATAGGTCTTATCATTCATATCATACACCCAGATGTCACGTGTAACTGCAGAAACATGGTGCTTTCGCCAAACACTCTCATTTCCCTTGATGTCATGATAGATCAGTTTATCCCCTGTTGAATTAAAGGAGGCATACAGGGCTGGTACCGTCAGCACTTGTGTCACCTTGCCGCCAGAAACTGGAACACTGTATAGCTCACTCATCACGCCGGTGGGAAATTGAATATTTGTAACTACATCCTGCCTGACAGCTGAAAACAGTACAGCCTTATCATCCCAGGTAAATGTGCTGGGGATTTCCCCGGTGGAATGAAAGGTAAGTCGTTTTGCCTCGCCGCCACTGGAAGGCATTACAAAAACATCGAAATTGCCGTACCGGTCTGAGGCGAAGGTAACATGGTGTCCGTCATGGCTCCAGACAGGGGCAAATTCATAGGTCTCACTGATGGTAAGGGGCCTGGCATCTCCTCCGTCTGAGGGGACGGTATAAATATCTCCTTTATAATTAAAAAGGATGGTTTGACCATCCGGTGATATGGCCGGATAACGCAGCCACAAGGGATTGTTCTGACAGATTCCTGCGCCGGCAAATAAGATGCCCAGTAAAAGTGTAATGAAATTTTTCATTTTTTGGAATTCAGTTAAATGGGTGAATGAATCAGGTTAGGTTTGATAAGGGGTATAATGATTTACAAGATAGAAAACATGGAGCTTAATTCAAACGGCAGATCCTATGTTATTAAATCACTACTCAAAATATTTATCGCCCCGGACAAGCCGGTTATCAATTTCTTTGAGCCTGTAGAACCGGGCCCTTTCTTCTGGACCTGTATTTGGCTGGTGGAAGACGAGTAACAACTCCCCGTCAAATGTTTCGAGGATCATTCCATGTCCCCCGTTCTCATGGAAGAGAAGGTCTGACTGTACTCATGGACCGGCAATCTTCCCATCTTCGGAGATGGTCGTGCCGATGGCATACTGATTTACGCTAAAACTGGACCAGATCATGATCAACTGACCGTCCTTTGTCTGGTAGAGGAAACAGCCGTCGGTTACTTTCCCGTCATTTGCCAATCCCTTTACCCATTCGGCATCACCTGGATCACTAGGACAGAATAAAGTTAAGGCATCCCCTGCTCTTTCCAATATTCATTCCAATCCGTTCCCCTGGCAGGACGTTCACGGGTTTCTACATCAATGTATATAATGGTATCCGCATCTGCTCCGTACGGGGCCTGCAGGAACTCATTCCCGTCCGGATCAATAACCAGGGAACATCCAATGCATTTCCAGTCCTTCCAGGGTCCTGCAGTCAACCAACCCACATTACTCACCCCTATGAACCACATCTGGAATTCCCGGGCCACAGGTTGGTAATACTGCCTCCATGTATCACCATAAGGCTCCTTTTCATTATCATGATCGGCTACCACGGCCCAACTGGATGGGGACAATATCATATCGGCACCCATGTACCCCAGTGACCGTTGTATTGCTTGTTCCTTTGCACCGGCATCTGCACAAACCATCAGTCCAATTGTTCCCAGCCCGGTATGGCAAACATTCAGTCTGTCCCCCTGGTCGTAAAGATCATGTGCAATATCCAGTTCATTCAGCTTACGGTGCTTGAGCAGAAGTGTACCATCCGGGCCAATCAATACCGCTGTATTAAAGGTTTTATCCCCGTCCTTCTCAACGATCCCTGCCACAACATAAATATGATTATCCCTGGCTGCATCTGCCAGTTGTTCAAATGTTTCCCCTCCCGGTACAGGGAATGCAAGAGTTTTGGCCGAAAGGTGTGTCCATCCCAGGTCCATTACTTCAGGCAGAAGTGCTATATGTACACCTTCATCAGCTGCCCGGGCAATCCTTTCAGCAGCAGCTTGAAGGTTTATATCCAGCTCCCCTCCAACCACCTTCATCTGGACCATGGCCAGCTTGAATGAATCAACTTGTTTTTCCATGACCGATTTCTGCCTGTTAAATGAGGATTTGTCATTTCCACATCCTGCAGTGATTGCTAACATTAAAAATATCATTCCTGATAATCGATATATTCTCATATGCCCAATCCGGTTTAAATTTTCTCTCAAACAGAAATAGCTAAAATAATTTATAATCACTATTTTGCAAAATCAAAAAATAACTTAATTTTGCATCGCAATTGAATGGTGGCGTAGTTCAGTTGGTTAGAATGCCGGCCTGTCACGCCGGAGGTCGCGAGTTCGAGTCTCGTCGTCACCGCCAGCATAATTCTGAAACCCTTGTGAGATAAATACTTGCAAGGGTTTACTTTTTTTGTCTCGCACTTTGTCTCGCCAACTATGGTCTTTCCTGCTGAAATTTACCTGATTTTACCTGGTTTAACTTCGCTTAATTTAATT
>DAOWJB010000066.1 GCA_030640625.1 Bacteroides sp. | reverse complement strand
GGAAGAAACAGATCAACTTGACAATACTGTGATCATGATCACATCGGATAACGGGATGCCTTTTCCACGATCCAAGGCAACCTGTTATGATATGGGGACCAGGGTTCCATTTATCGTCCATTGGGGAGGTATCAAACACAGAGGCAGGAAAGTGGATGATATGGTGAGCCTCACAGATTTTGCTCCGACAATCATGGAACTTGCTGGACTTGAAGTACCGGCTGAAATGACTGGTACAAGTCTGGGAAATATTTTTACATCAGATCAGAGTGGACAGGTGGATCCCACCCGGGATGTAGTAGTGACAGGTGTTGAGAGGCACTTCCCTGGCAGCCGGGAGGGCAGCAATTGTTACCCTGTCAGGGCCCTCCGCACACATCAATATCTATACCTCAGGAATTATGAACCGGATAGGATGCCGTCGGGTGATCCCGGGACACCTGTATGGCCTGATGATGATCCTACTGGTGGTTATGGTGATACAGATGGTAGTCCGACAAAAACCTGGATCATCGAACATATGGAAACAGATCCCAAATGGTACCAGCTAAATTTTGGTCTTCGTCCCGCTGAAGAACTCTATGATATCAGCAAGGATCCTTTCCAGATAAATAATCTTGCAGAAGATCCGGATTATAAGGAAGTACTGGAAAAACTTTCAAGACGGCTCGATGAGGAACTGAAGGAAACCAGCGATCCGCGATCATCCGGTCAAGGTGAGCTTTTTGAGCAGTATGCCAAAGAATACCCCCATCCAATCGGGGCCCAGGCAAAACCAGAATAAACCAGCATGTAGCAGTGAATTTGACAATCAGGCATTATTTAAAATCATTCTAATGAGTTAAAATTACCGGTATAAATTTGCCGATCAATTCCAGATCATATATATTTATTTTTTTAAATGTACTTACTACACTAATCTGGCAAATATGAAAAGTTTGAATGCCCTGGAGGCATGGTTTGTTACCGGAAGTCAGGACCTCTACGGCCCCGAAACACTAAAACAGGTAGCAGAGAATTCACAGGAGATAGTGAAGGGACTGAACGGATCCGGCAACAACCCGGTAAAAATTGTCTATAAACCTGTCGTTACCACCCCCGAAAAAATCGCCAAAGTATGCATAGACGCCAACAGTACACCAAATTGTATCGGGCTGATTACCTGGATGCATACATTTTCACCTGCAAAAATGTGGATCGCTGGACTCGGCAATCTCAGCAAACCCTTCCTGCATCTGCACACCCAGTTTAACAGGGATATCCCCTGGGCAGATATAGATATGGATTTCATGAACCTGAACCAGGCAGCCCATGGTGACAGGGAGTTCGGATTCATCGGAAGCCGAATGCGCAAGGAACGTAAAGTGGTCGTGGGACACTGGCAGGATCCGGAGGTAGTATCCAGTCTTGAGCTCTGGCTGCGTGTTGCAGCGGCCTGGCATGAATCAAAACAGATCAGGATCGCCAGAATCGGAGACAATATGCGTGAAGTGGCTGTAACCGAGGGAGATAAGGTCGAAGCCCAGCTGAAATTTGGATGGTCCGTAAACGGATATGGAATCGGCGGATTAGTGGCCTTTATTGACCAGGTTACCGACAAGCAGATAGACCTTCTCTGTGAACAGCTTGAATCTGAATACAAAATGCAGGATGTCCTTCGCAAGGGTAGTGATATGCATTCCTCACTCAGGGAATCAGCAAAGATTGAAATTGGCCTCCGGACTTTCCTGGAGGACGGAGGTTTTGGAGGTTTCACGGATACTTTCGAAGATCTGCATGGCATGATCCAGCTTCCCGGCCTGCCTGTTCAGCGGCTGATGCATGATGGATATGGATTTGGTGCGGAGGGGGACTGGAAAACGGCGGCCATGCTACGGACCATGAAGATCATGGCAGAGGGGCTCCCGGGGGGGAATTCTTTCATGGAAGATTATACCTATCATTTAGATCCTTCAGGAATGAGGGTGCTGGGCGCACATATGCTTGAGATCTGTTCATCCATTGCTGATGGAAAACCGGCTTGTGAAATACACGAACTTGGGATCGGTGGCAAAGCGGACCCGGTACGGCTATGTTTCAACGTCCCAGAAGGACCGGCCATCAATGTCTCTGTGCTCGATATGGGCAACCGTTTCAGGATACTGGTCAATGAGGTTGAGGCTGTTCTACCCACACATGATCTGCCCAAATTACCTACAGCCAGGGTTCTCTGGGATCCAAAACCCGATTTGAAAACGGCCGCCGCCGCATGGATTTTGGCAGGAGGAGCGCACCATACCTGTTACAGCCAGAACCTTAGCTCGGAATATATCATGGACTTTGCTGATATGGCTGGAGTGGAGTTTCTGTTGATTGATAAGGACACCAGTCTGCGTGATTTCAAAAACGAGATCCGCTGGAATGAAGTGTATTACCATATCGCTAAGGGAATCTAGTCCCCTGTTGCAAATCTATTCATATTGCTTATGAAAACAGTCAGAAACTTCCTGCAATGCATTCCTGTTCCATTTAGACTATCTATCATCCTAACAACAGTACTCCTGGGGGCATGTTCCACTCAGGAGCAATCGAAACAACCGAATATAATCCTTGTCATGGCCGACGATGTTGGTTATTCTGATATAGGCTGTTACGGGGGCGAGATCCTTACCCCTAACCTGGACAGGCTGGCGGCCAAGGGGCTTCGCTACACACAATTTTACAATACGGCAAGATGTTGTCCCACAAGGGCCGCATTGCTAACCGGACTGCATCAGCACCAGGCAGGTGTCGGGCATATGATGGGTGACCGCGGCAATGACGCATACCAGGGCGACTTGAACCAGCAGTGTCTGACCATTGCCCAGGTAATGAAAACAGCAGGGTATAAAAATTATATGTCAGGGAAATGGCATGTGACAAAATACAAACCAAGCTGGGAGAATCCACCAAAAAATAATTGGCCCCTTCAAAGGGGTTTTGACAGGTTTTTCGGCACCATCCAGGGAGCCGGCAGTTTTTACGATCCGTATTCCCTGACAAGTGGCAATACGCTCATCACTCCCGGAGAAAATTTTTACTACACCGATGCCATCAGCGATACCGCGGTTAAGTTTATCAGGGAACATGGATCCGATGATCCTTTTTTCATGTATGTTGCCTATACCGCTGCCCATTGGCCCCAGCACGCACTGCCGGAGGATATAGCAAAATATAAGGGGATGTATGACATCGGCTGGGATTCCCTCAGATCGACCCGGTATGCCAGGATGCTTGACATGGGCCTGATCAAACCCGAATGGGAAATGTCCCCCGCATATTACCCCGGTGAAGATCCATGGAAGGAGCAGGAAATGAAGGTATGGCATGCTCAGTGCATGGAAGTGTATGCGGCTATGCTCGATAATATGGACCAGGGCATTGGAAGGATCGTTACAGAACTGGAAAAACAGGGAAAGCTGGAGAATACGGTTATTTTTTACCTGCAGGACAATGGTGCATGTGCAGAGACTTATGGATTTGGACAAACATATACTCCTCCGGAAGGGGATATAGAACTGCATCCGATGGCCCCGGATGAATTACAGACGGAGATGGCACCAAAATATACACGCGACGGACGGCCCTTAAGGATTGGCTACGG
>DAOWJB010000061.1 GCA_030640625.1 Bacteroides sp. | reverse complement strand
GCCATGATCGCGGTCTATCTAGTTGCTGATTAATGCTTTAAAGGGCTGGTGCCACTGACTCCATCCGGACCATTTACCATTGCTGCCTTTCTGGCGGACAAGGCAAAAGTAGGTGAAGGAGGTGGAAGTTGTGAGTTATCCTGCATAGCTCCTGTAAAATCACCAAATGCCAGCTTCCTGTCGCAGCCTGAGTATAACATGAGCATTACAATCATTGCCAGTCCCATAAACATATACTGCAGCATCTCTTTATTGCGAAACATTATCATTTTTACTATATTTAGGCAGAAATATTTGATTGCAATAAAACAAAATACTAATCTGCATTAATGTCCTTTCAAATAATTACTCTTTACTAATAATTTTTAGATTATGACTACTTTATCAAAAATATGTATACCCCTGTTAATATGCTTGTTATCAACCGGCATCGGTTTATGCCAGCAACCTAAAAAAGCTAATATTGCTTTGATCCAGGCAACAGGATTGCCAAGACAGGACCCCTTTATGGGAGACTATGATCCCAATATGGTCCGGCCCCAGATGATGGACCATTTTAATAAATTATTGGGACTTTTTGAAGAAGCCGGTGAAATGGGTGCGGACCTGGTTTGCGGTCCGGAAGACATGCAACACATTGGGTCGTACGGCCTGCATGTGGATGTGATGGATCCGGAAACAGGAAAAATTTTTGCTGATGCCCTGGCGGTTCCTGTTCCTGGGCCTTTGACAGACCGTATCTCCAAGATCGCCAAACAATACAATATGTATGTCATCGCGCCAATCTATGAGGTGGATGGGGACAAGGTCTATAATACTGCGGTCGTCTTTGACCGTACAGGTAAGATCATTGGAAAGCATCGCAAAACCCTGTTGCCTGTGATGGAAACCTGGCTGGTATCCGTGGGAGATGAATTCGAAGTATTTGAAACTGATTTTGGGAATATTGCCATCGCTACCTGCTGGGAACTTTTCTATCCTGAGATATCAACCATCTATGCATTAAAGGGGGCAGATATTATTTTTAATCCTACCATGGCCAAGGATAACCTTCCCGGTCAAAGCCTGGCAACCGCTCATTTGTTCATTACCAGGGCAAGGGATAACTCGGTTTATATTGCACCTGTCGTTCTTGGAAATGATGGTAACGGTATCATTGACTTTGACGGAAATGTAATTGCTGAAGCCGTAGGCGAAAAAGATGTTGTGATCATGACTGAAATTGATTTTGCAAAGGAAAGAATAAATGACAGCAAATGGTGGGAAACCATCAATGGTACAAACAATGTCAGGGCCATACATTACAAATCCAGGCGACCTGAGATATACAAGATGCTTACAGATCCCCATCCCCCCATTCTGGACAAGTATAAAGACATACATTTGACAACCGGTGACCGGGAAAGACAGTTGAATGCAGTGAGGGAAGTTGATTACGGGCCGAAGAAGAAATAAATCCTGAAAATTATGACACGATCGGTTTTGCCATGTTTACTGCTGGCACTGATGGCAGCTTTTCATGCTGTTGCACAGCCTGAATCTTCCGCTGTAGAAAAACCCGTGGATGATGCTGAGTATCAAAGGATACTGGAGTATTATAATTATGATCCGGGGATGCCTTCTGATCCAATATACTTTGGAGAATGGCCATGGCGGGGGCCTCATGTACTTTATAAGTTATCTTACAGCAGTGTACGTGGACAAAGAGTTCCGGCATACCTTGCCATCCCCAAGGAAACAGCAAGTGAAAAAATACCCGTGGTTGTCCTGATGCATGGCTGGAACTTGTTCTGGGGCAAAAATGAGGATTGGGTACTGGAATGGATTCCCCTTCTCACTGCCCAGGGATATGCGGTACTGGCACCGGATCATTTCATGTATGGTGAAAGAAAAATGGAAGGCGGATTTGATCAGGGAAGTGATAGGGGTCCGTATTACTACCGGGACTGGATGTGCCAGTCGATAGTTGATCTGAGAAGGGGTATAGACTATCTTGAATCGCGTCCCGATATCGATTCTGACAGGATAGCAATATTCGGTGGGAGCCTGGGCGGGTGGATTGGTTCCATCCTGGCTGCCGTTGAGCCCAGGATAAAAACTGCCATTCTCAGTGTTTCGGCGACAGAGTTTGTTACAGCACAAACACCTGCAGGCCGGATTATTAACTCGAGTAATTTTTTCCCCCACTACAAGGATCTTTCCCTATTGATGGTACTGGCAAAAAATGATGTGCCCCTTAGAAATGCCAGGGCAAAGGAGTTCTTTGATCTTGTGCCGGTTAAGAAAGAAATGGTCGAGTACGATGAATCACACTTCCTTGATCCCCAAAAGTATAATAAAGATATCCTTGAATGGCTGAAAGAAAATCTTTGACAATGTCATATCGCAAATTATTTTCCCTCCTTGTTTATCTTCTGCTATCATTTCAATATTCCTTAGCTGATGTTAGACTTCCCGCATTGTTTTCAGACAATATGGTTTTTCAGCAAGAAATGAAAGTTCCTGTGTGGGGATGGGCTGACCCTGGTGAAAAGGTCATGGTTGAAATAGGGGATTACAAGGCTGAAGCGACAACGAATGCTGAAGGAAAGTGGAAGGTCCGGGTTGGCCCTTTAAAGGCTGGCGGACCTTTCGTTCTTGTGGTATCCGGGAAGAATAAAGTGAGCATAACCAACGTACTGGTGGGAGAAGTATGGGTTTGTTCAGGGCAATCGAATATGGCCATGGAGGTAGATAACTGCCTGAATGCTGATAAGGAGATTTCTGAAGCAAAACATCCCATGATTCGTCATTTCCAGGTTAAAAGGACCAAAGCTGCTGAAATACTGGAAGATGTCGCCTCTGCAGCCAACAGCAAGGCTTCCTGGTTGAACACATGGGAGATCTGTGATCCTTCAACAGCCGGGCACTTTAGTGGGACCGCTTACTTTTTTGCCCGTTACTTGAATAAAAAAAGAAATATTCCGGTTGGCATCATCCATACCTCCTGGGGTGGAACTACGGCAGAAGCCTGGACGCCCAGGGATACCCTGGAAAATGATCCAAAACTAAAGGCCATCCTGGAGGACTGGCCGGGCTATAATGATGATGAAGAATGGTTGCAACAGGAATATGAAAAATTTGTCCAGGAAGTTAAAAAAGCACGCTTAGAAGGGAGAACCGAAACTTTGTATTTTAACCAGCCATCTGTACTTTACAATGGGATGATAACTCCGGTTATTCCATTTGGGATTCGGGGCGTAATTTGGTACCAGGGAGAATCAAATGCCTATCGTGCCGGCCAGTACCGTGAGCTGTTCCCGGCCATGATCACTCAATGGCGAAGGAAATGGGCACAGGGAGATTTCCCTTTCCTGTTTGTACAATTGGCAAATTTTCATTTTGAGCCCCAGGTTTTTCCGGAATTGCGAGAGGCACAGTCCATGACGCTAAGCCTGCCTCATACTGCCATGGCCGTGACAATTGATATTGGTGATTCGACTGAT
>DAOWJB010000101.1 GCA_030640625.1 Bacteroides sp. | reverse complement strand
CCGTGCTGTTTGTAGGCCGGGTTTTGGGAAAGATGCGTTGAGCCATAACCTCCGAGCTGGATGCGAATGTTCCTGAATCCCTGCTCGATGTATTTCTCCACATTCTCCATGACATCCTCAGGCCTGCGGCCAGAGGCGTGTGTATAGGTATCTACAGCAAACCGCGTTTTCCCTCCCAGTAACTGGTAGACCGGCATGCCGGCAAGTTTGCCTTTGATGTCCCATAAGGCCTGATCCACCCCACTGAGGGCATTGTTAAGCACCGGTCCGTTCCTCCAGTAAGAACTCACATAAGCGGTCTGCCAGATATCCTCGATATTACTTGCATCCTTATCCCGGCAAAAATCATCCAGGTAGTCATTTATGGCAGATACAACGCTATGGGCCCGCTGCCTGAAGGTGGCGCATCCTACGCCATAGAGTCCGGGTACATCTGTTTCCACCTTCACAATTACCAGTTCAATCCCACGGGGAGCAGTGGTGATGGCCCTTACTTTTTTGATTTTTACTTTCTGCAGGTTTAATTCCTTGTCTGGTGGACTCCAGCCTATTGGTGAATTGGCGGTCTCCTGTTCCCCTGTCAGCCCGGTTTTGTCCACCGCAGATGTACAGGCTGCCAGTGGCAGCAAAGCCATTGTCTTGAGAAGGTCTCTTCTGTTGCTCATAATGGTTGTGGTTAGATAATTACTTTTCCAGATACTTCTGGATATATTTTTGATCCAGATCTTCCGAGTCCTTGTATTTGACCCGCAATTCGGCCAGCTTTGTCTTCAGTTCCATTACGATGTCCGCATACCCCGGGTCATCATACACATTTAACATTTCCTGCGGATCCTGGAGGCGGTCATACAGTTCCCACTCATCCACATCATAATAGAAATGGGCCAGTTTGTATTCCCGGGTAACGATACCATAATGGCGTTTCACCATATGCACCGAAGGATACTCGTAATAATGATAGTAGACCGCATCCCGGTCCCAGTCCTCCTCTTCACCCCTGAAAAGCGGGATAAGGCTTTCCCCCTGCATGTCTGTGGGGACAGTAACACCGGCGGCATCCAGGATGGTCTGAGCAAAATCCAGGTTCTGGACCATCTGGTCATTGGCTGATCCCGGCTCAATGACACCGGGCCACCTGGCCAGCAGGGGTGTTTTGAAGGATTCTTCGTAAATGAACCGCTTGTCAAACCATCCGTGTTCGCCCAGGTAGAATCCCTGGTCGGAGGTATAGACCACCAGGGTATTTTCTGCCAATCCCTGCTCATCTAAATAATCCAGCACACGCCCTACATTTTCATCCACGGCAGCAATGGATCCCAGGTAGTCCTGCATATACCGCTGGTAACGCCATTGCATTTTTTCCTTTTCCGTCATTGAGGGGTAACGCTTTTTAAAATCTTCGTTCATGGGTCCATACACCGCATCCCAGGAAGCCCTCTGTTCGGGGGTTTGTCTGCCTACCTCACGTTCGAATGCACCCTTGTCCCATCCCACGGTCTCCGGAATCCCCAGCTCATCCATAACTTCCGGATAGATCTTGGAATCACCGGCCCAGTTCATATGGGTCAGCAGATTCATTTCAGCCTCCTTTGCAGCCGATCCGCGGCCCTCATAATCATCGAAAAGCGTTGCAGGTTCGGGGAAGGTTTTATGGATATATTCCTTGTAATGTCTTTCCGCCGGCAGCCATTCCCTGTGAGGTGCTTTGTGCCAGTATGCCAGGAAGAAGGGCTCGTCGGGATCTCTTTCTTCTTCCAGCCAATCGAGTGTCATGTCGGTGATGATGTCAGTCGTATAGCCTTCCACCTGTATTTTACCCTCATTTTTGGTAATAAAATCAGGATTGTAGTAGGTGCCCTGTCCGGGAAGGATCTTGAACTGGTCAAATCCTTTGGGATTGTTCCCGAAATGCAGTTTGCCGAAGATGGCTGTCTGGTAACCAGCCTGCTGCAGCAGTTGCGGAAATGTAATCTGGGTAGTATCAAAGGGGAAGCGGTTGTCTATCTTCCCATTGAGATGGCTGTGCTTACCGGTAAATATCACCGCCCTGGAAGGGGCACATATGGAATTGCTTACACAGGCATTGCTGAACAGCATTCCCTCGCTAGCGATCCGGTCAATGTTGGGGGTCTCAATCAGGTGATCCATGTATGCACTGATGGCCTGGTAGGCGTGATCATCCGACATGATGAAAATGATGTTCGGCCTTCCGTCGTCCGCCTGCCTGGTTTTGGTTGGCTTACAGGAAGCAGCTACCAAAATTACGGCTGCCATCAATCCTGCCAGTTGTAAAAAGCTGATGTTTGTTTTCATTCGTAATACGTATTTTAGGTTTTTATTCGATGCAATATAATTCTTGTTTTTCTCCAATAGTAGGTCATCGATTATGGCTCCGACCTTAATATCTGGTATGAATCATTATCAAATTAGGTGCCTTATGTTCGGAAATTGCTTGCTGTATCCAAGATCACAGACCCTTATAAAATGTATAATATCCTCCTTCAAGGATTCTCTGAGCCGTGAGACATAATTCAGTCATATGGTAATCTCCCCACATGCTGGATTCTCCGTTAGGCACTTTACTTCCCGCCGGTATATGATCCCAGCCATTGGGACGATGATAAACCGAATGCAACAAAATACCCTGGTGATTTTTGCTCGTTGAAAGGTAGGGTTCAGACAATAAAGCGTTTAGGGTTGTTAGGCCTGCCCGGTAATACTTTCTGGCATTTTCAGGCTCTGTTTTTCCCAGCAAATTGCCCAGCCGAAGTAATCCCTGGGCACCTATGGCAGCCGCAGAGCTGTCAACTGGTTCAAAATCATTAAAGGGGTCAGCGAGTGAGTCCTGGTAATTCCCCAGCCTGTGTAAATCAGGTGCCCCCGTATCCCAGTATGGGATGCCATCCGCAGATGAATTTTCAATATAAAAATCACAGGTTGCCTTTGCCGTTCTCAGGAGTGTGTTCTTGACCTTGTCGAGATCTGGGTAGACGGGATTTATTTCCTCCAGAAATTCCAGGAACTCCGAAAATCCCAGCATGGCCCAGCTGAGTCCCCTCGTCCAGGTAGTGAAGCCCGAGAAACCCTGCTGCGAGTTCGGACAGCGGTAATTTCCGTCATTCATATTAAAAATTGACTCATGGGCTACCCGTCCCCATACATCATAGCCGTCACGTCCTTCACCATAAAATACAGCGTATTTTGCCGTGGTCAGGGCGTGAACAATCGCCCGCTTAAGCAGGTTTATTTCCTGATCGTTTTCATCGAGTACACGGTGACCAAGCTGATATGCCACCAATAAGATACGGCATGTGCGGATGGTATCAATGAACAGGGAATGCGGTCCGTTAAATGAGTAGATAAAGCCTCCATCTTTGGTGGTGGACCAGCGCTTGGACTGAACAGCTCCGGACATTTTCAGGGCCAGTTTATAAAACTCCTTTTCTTCATATGAGGCCTCAAAGTGGTCCATGTTCGCATTTCGTAGCAGGTTCCCATAGGTGCTAAGGTTGTTAAACCCATGATCATGTACACCAAAATGGCTGATATGATGAGACATATTGGCAAAGATGTTCTTTTTGCCTATTTCCAGCATTTTTACATCTCTGCCAGCATCAAAAACGAGTACCGGAATTCCATACTGAAAACCCTGGGTCCATTCCGTCCAGCCACGGGTGGTATATCTACCGTCTACAGTAAATACGGGTGATCCACGGGAAGAGTCATATTTTTCTTCCAGGAGGTTCACCTTTTCTGAAGCCAGTAGCCAGAATTGAGTCAGCTTATCATTAAATGTCAATATATCCAGGTCAAAATCAATCTTCATTTTACCTTTGGTGCTTGATTTTACGTACATGTGGGGAAAATCACACACTTAAATATATCGCAAATTTTTTAATCGCCAGGCTATAAATCGATAATTATCCGGTATTGTTGAGTAAAACAACAGGTGTGAGAAAAATTGATAATAATTCTCAATAGTGTGTAGATGCCTCTGCATTTATCTTAAGTGTCCGTAAAACCGGTTCACTTCAGGGACCGGATATAAGGACACCATTACAATTTTTCGGGTGTTCTGTAACAAACCACCTCTTGGGGAGTGCTCTTCCAATTCGGT
>DAOWJB010000148.1 GCA_030640625.1 Bacteroides sp. | reverse complement strand
TATCCCAAATTTGTTTGGATTTTTAAAAAAGTACTGGAAGTGGTGTATGATGGTCTGCAGGGTACCCCCTTACGGGATCACGAAGAGCAAAGCGACGAGTAATCAGGAAGGCATGGGTGTGTGATTGTGGGTGTGGGTTAATATTCAGGCTGGCTGAGTTTTCCCATGAAAAGGATACTTCCGGTAGAATTTTCCCGGATCACAAAGAGGAAGGGTTTATCGGCGATGAAAGTTACCGGTCCGCTTCCCACAGATGTCAGGCTTATTTCGACGGCTGTCACTGCGGCCGCTTCCGTTCCTTCCTCGTTCACATCAATGAAGGTTTTGTGAAGAACCCTCGATATGAACAGGTTTCCTGCCGGATTGATCCCGGTGAAATCAGCCACATCCGAAAATGCAATGCCCATTCCCATACTGGTCAAGGGATCGTTGAGGAGTTTAAACGTTTCAAACTTGAATTTCGGCAATTGCACTTGAACATTGGTTTCAGAAAGATTGTTCGTCCAGCTGTTCCAGTTATCATTATCTAATTCTGCCAGGATATCGTCACAGGTTTGATCGCCGGATGGCAGGAAAACCAGCATGCTGAATTTCTGGTCACCATATGGAAGCTCTAAAAGTTGGAATAGTTGGTTCTTGTAATAATTCAGTTTTGTTTCCTGGCGCATGGCCGGGGTTTCAAATGATGCACCTTCTTCCGGATAAAAAAGTTTTTGCCCGGTCTCATTGGGATCAAATTCATAGGTCCATGTACCTTTAAAATAAATGGCATTGATAAGGTACATCACAGCTTCTGCCGGAATGGCATCAATGATCTCTTCGATCAGCTCATTGGTGTGGTCGGAAACCCACTGGTTAATGATGTCAGTGGCATCGGGACGGCTGAAATCCAGGGACTGGACCTCAGCGTAAAAGTGCTCCTCGTTGGTCTTGATAAAATCATCCTCTACCTCAAAACCTTCCCTGTACCAGATGGAATTGGCGATCTCCATCAGCACCTTGGGATCAAGATCCAGCATCTGGTCGATAATGCTTTTGTAGCCATCGTTGATTTCATCCTGGGTCAAACCCTCCAACCTGAGGGTTTTCTCCATGGCTTCCCGGGTGGTGGATGCCGATCCGTTGTAGGTCATGCCCAGGGCAAGAGCCACACTCAGAGGTGAGATCATAATATTTTCTTCAGGTTCCGCATCCTGCATTACTTCTGTAAATAGCTCCAATCCGAATGCATTATCAGACTCCAGCAGTTCGAGTGATTTTAAATTCAGATTCAGGTCCTTGGACTCCGGGACCGACGGATTCGTTTCACAGGCCACGGCCAGCATGGCTGCCAGGCAAATCATCATTAATTTTTTCATTCTCATCTTTATTTATATCCTATCCAGAACTAATCATAAGATGAATTATATCGGGATAAGGTTGCGCGGATTTCTACTCGGATCAACTATAAAATCTCCTGATCTTGCCCTTGACCAGGAAAAGTTGTATAATATCCGATCGTTTGGTCTCAATGGCATTGGTTTTTTCATCTGATGGGACCAGCAGCAGTGTATCAGGTTTTCTGGAGTCTTTGATATACCTGAGGATATTAAGTTTGTCGGTTATAACGATATATGGCAGGTCGTAGATATAAGCATTTTTGTTAACCAGATCACAAAGAATGATCTCGCCGGGGATGAATTCCGGCAACATTTCATCTCCAAAAACCTCCAGCGCAATATCACATTCCAGGAAAGATTCGATCCGGACAATATGGGCGGGGCGCGCATTTTTGCAATTGAATAAGGCCTCAAATTCACCAGGAAGACGCTCGCCAAATGTCTTTATCATCTTATTCAAGGTGTCAGGGGAGATATAATCACCAGCGGTCGATTTTGACATCATGGGCAAATGGTTATAGCGTACCCAATCCGGATTCAATTCGGGGAATGATTCAATATATTTTTTTATAAGTTCCGTCGATGGAGCTTCATTCTCATAGAAGAATTTTCGCAGTTCTTCTTCTTTAACATTGAGCCGTTCTGCTGTTTCAGCCAGTGTAATGGCATATTTCCGGCTTATGTGTGAAAGCCTGTCATTAATATTTGGGAAGGAATCTTCGGCAATGGAAAACATTTCTCCCTGGCCCGCTATCAGCCAACGGATATTGAGCAGGTCCCACCTTAAAACAATACGAAATATGACATCATAACTTGGACTGCGGTCCGGATTATTGATAATGTTGGTAATGGTAGAATTATTTTTCAGTCCGATTTCTTTTGAAAAAGAATCTTTATTTAGCCCCAATTCTTTGATCAGAAGGGCAATTCGTTCCCCAATTTGTGACATGGATCATGTAAATTAATAGTGGATTCAAAAAATGAAGATAAAAAAAAATTATCATACTTTCAAAAAGCAGTAAATTATTAATATATTTGTACCCCATAGGACCAGTTCATTCCAATGTTTAATTCTTATGGTAGTGGTTTCATTTCAAACATTAATCTCAAAATGGACTGGTCCTTCCCCTTACTCCCATTCGATAACATCAATCCTGCTTTCGATGTATTCCATGAATTCAGGATCCTGGCTGGCGAAGAAGTCATAGTTGATAAGGTTCTCCACTGAGTCAACGGTTACAGCAAAATCGAAAATTTCCGCTCGACTGGATTCATTTTTCATAACAAATGCAATAGCCTTATAGGTCGGATGGGAGATGTCTACAATGACTTTATAAAAATATTGTGGAACACCTACTTCATTTTCTCCAATCGAGTGTTCTACGCTGCTTAAAACCGGACCTGTAATCACATAGATACTGTCATTTTGCAGTGCCCATTTTCGAACCTCTGACTCCAGTTTTATCCAGATACCGCGGTTGAATCCGGGGGACTGAGGACTCATATTGCTCATGTAAAATGATTCACTCATGATTTGCCTGGAAAGGTTCATGTCACCGGCAGGTACCAGGTGACCGCGGTCATATCCGCTACCCTTGTAATCCACTAACTCGGCTGACCCTGTTACTACACTTGTATCTGTCCTGAAATCGTCCGTACGCGTTGCGTTACCATCGCTTACCATTTCACCGGTCAAAATGTATGCAGTCCAGTTTGCCTGTTCATGCTCCTCATTGTACGACACCCAGTACCTGGACTTTTTAACTATCTGACCACGGATCTGTCCAGGTAATCCATCAGCGATCTCATAGACTGACAGTACAAGCGTCCGGGGAAGTGAACTATCTCTCAACCTTCCCTTATCAGGCATGAAAAAGAGAAAAACACAGATGATAAGTCCCACGATGATGATCCCATAGATCCAGATTTTACGATTCTTTGTATTCATTAATTAGTTTTATCAAATCAGGGATTTAAACAAGCCTGAGCCATACTTAATCTTGCTGTGGTTTAGCAGTCTTAATTAACTAAAAAATCTTGGGAAAACCCAAGTTAGTATATTGATTATTGATTATTGATATGTCTGTTCATTTTCCTAAATTTGTTAAATGCTCCGTATCTCAGGAAAATTGTTACACGAACACCATTACCTTAAAAAACTATTCTGCCTGTTTATTCCCTTGCAGTTTCTGGTTTTTACCTGTTTTTCGCAAAAGGTGCCTGAAGCATGGCTTAAATCAGAATTTGTTGTACTTCTTACTTCATATATTACCTGGCCGGATGAGGCAGAATCGGATACCTTCAAAATAGCTGTCCTGGGTGCAGAGGATGTCTATTCCATGCTAGGGCTGAAACATGATCTGGATACTTTGAAAAATAAACCGGTCTCTGTCAAATATTACAAGCATAAGAGGGATTTGCAGCCAGCTGATGTTATTTATATTGGAAAGAATAAACAGGCGTCACTTAAAAAGATTTTTAGACATTTTGAGGACCAACCTGTTCTGTTGATAACTGACAGTGCCGTGAATTATGATTATACCATGCTGAACCTGCTGGGCATGAGCCTTGGCGGGAAACAATTTGAAATAAATAAGGTTAATATTGAAAATGCCGGACTCACTGTTTCCTATAAGATCCTGTATTTTGGGGGAAGGGAAGATGATCTGCGCCTTGTCGTCAGGGAGTCGGAAAGACTCCGGGGAGAGCTTATAGACAACCTCGATTCCATGCAAAGTGAATTATCAGACCGGCAGGAGGACCTGGCCGAAATCAGCTGGAAACTGGAACAGAGAACGGAAGAAATAAATAATTTAAATGAGGCAATAGATCAGCAGACCCGGCAACTAAGCAATCTGTCAGAAGATGTAGATCTTAAAAAAATGGACCTGGAGGGAAAGATCAAGCTGCTCGGTTCACAGGAAGAAAGAATACAGGAGAAGGAACAGGAAATTATGGTCCTGAACAGCAGTATTTCTGAAAAGGAAGAGGCAATTTCAGAGCAGATGGAGATACTGGAAGAACGAATAAAAACAAGTGAGGAACAAGGGCTGATGATCGAAGAGCAGAAGGATAAAATAAAAACCCAGAGTCTTCAGATTGAGCGGCAGCAGCTTCTGCTGTTTTTTTTCCTTATCCTGGTCCTGCTGGTTCTCACCATGATATTTTTCATCTATCGTGCATACCTTGTGAAAAAGCGGGCCAATCGCATATTTCGTGAAAAGAACAGGATCATCCAGGAACAGAATGCGGCCATATCCAGTCAGAAGGAAGAGATCGAGGCACAACGTGACCAATTACAGGATGTCAATCGGGAAATCGAGCGTCAAAACGAGAACATCAGGGCTAGTATTTCATATGGTTTGACCATACAGCAGGCCATCTTGCCAGACCTGTCAGAGATCGAACGCATGTTTGAATCATTTGTTATCTTTTATCCGAAAGATATTGTTTCCGGTGATTTCTACTGGTTTTCTTATCTTGGACGAAACCGTGCCGGCGATGAAACCACTTTTATTGCTGCAATAGATTGCACCGGACACGGTGTTCCTGGTGCTTTCTTATCGATGATCGGTTCCCGCATGCTGAGTGCCATCATCAATGAAAGTAAGGTGCGTGAGACCGATACCATTCTCGAAATGATGGATCAACGGCTGCGCCAGGCATTGAACCAGCCCAAGTCGGAGAATGATGATGGCATGGATGTTTGCCTGTGTAAAATCATCAGGAAAAGGGTTGGGAAAGATAATGATCAGAATGTATATCTCAGCTATTCCGGTGCCAAACGATCCCTTTTTCTGAAAAGGAATGGGATGGGAGTGGAGATCATCAAGGGTGACAGGCGAACCACCGGAGGCAGACATTTCAATCCAAATCCCTTTTCAAAGCATGAGCTATTACTGAAAAAGGGAGACCGGATCTACCTGACCACCGATGGATTGATGGATCAGCATTCTCCCTCCAGGGTAAGATATCGTTCCAAACGCTTCGTGGAATTTCTAAACCGGCATGGAAATTTACCCATGAATGAACAGCGGACCCGGCTGGAGGAGGAAATGCTCGCCTATAAGTCAACCGAAAATCAAACAGATGATATAACTGTATTGGGATTAAAACTGTAAATTTATTGCCCATATAAAATCAAACCCATGGAAAACCTATATATCCCAATTCTTGAGGATGAATATGACAAACCATTTGTGCATTTTAAGGCTGATACCGGAGAATGCGAGATCTCAGGAGAAAGCTTTCCGGAAAAAACAACTGAATTCTATGACCGTCTGCTGAAGTGGCTTGAGCGTTATATGAAGGAGGTCAAAGGTCCGATAGACTTCACGATCAGGCTGTCCTATTTCAATACAAGCTCTTCAAAGCGGATCCTTCAGCTAATGATCCTGTTACAGACATATGTCGAAGCCGGAGGCAGGGTAATTTCCAGGTGGTATTATGATCCGGAGGACCTGGATATGGAAGAAGATATAGAAGATCTTAAAGTCATCTCAAAATTGAAGCTTGAAATGATCCCTGAAGGTGGGGAGACAAGGTTTAAGAAATATAATGATGACGAGGACTAGTCGCGCCTGTTCCCGCTGAAAACAGCCTTCTCTCTAAGTTCAGCAATAACATCTGCACCACCATATGAATCCTCCATTCCGATAGCGGGTACAATAAGGTATTACATGTGCCAGGGTATCAACCATTCTCCTGGTTCTGGATCCGGGAGGGTTTTAGGATCTCTTTCTCTGTAATAAAACCATCTGCCCAGTTGACATGGATCTTTTCGAAATAATAATTCTCGATATCTATCCCGGGGTAGGGATCTTTCCAGAGTTCTGCTCCCGGCTTTTTATTCTCGATGTATTGCCTCTCCCTGTGTTCAGGTGGCAGACTGAACCAGAATTTTCGCGAGTCTGCAAGGATATAGACGGGGATACCTGCATTTTTACCGGCCAGGCAGATATTATAGGTGCCGGATTTGTTTACAAAGTAGTCCCTGAATATGGCATCTGCTCCCAGCAAGATCATATTGATCCGGTCCAGGTGCCGGGCATACCCCGTATCTGAAACCAGTTTCACCTCAAATCCCAGCTTTCGGATATTCACTGCCTGTATCCTCCCTTCCAGGATGGGCCTGGATTCAGTCTGTATTATTTTAACTATCTTCTTGTTCCCCCGATACTGGTTGAAGATCTCCCTCACAGCGCTACTTTGACTATGGCAAAGGATGAGTTTTTGATTCAGGTCGATGACTGAAGCGGCCTGCTTTGCCACCCTGGTATTCACATCAGTCCATGTAAGCCTGTATTCTTTCAGAAAATCCAGCAAAATATGATCCCAATCTTCCCTGGAATTATTCAACAGCTGGATTGCCTGTAAGGAGAAATGCAGTAATACCAACAAAGTTTTATGATTTTCCTGCAATCTTTTGATCTGATCCATCAGGAATGTTTTATCCTTTAATGTTTGCAGATCACCTTTTCCCAGCCAATAGAGGAGCAGTTCAATGTACTGCTCGAGCAGTTCGGCGGAACCGGTGGAATTATCAGATTCGAACTTTTTCAGGTCATCTTTCCATTTCATCCACGAGGTCATTTCGTGACTGCAAATTAATAATTATTGGCTTATCAAGGCTATCCGGACTTCTTTTGTTTGCTCTTTATCCGATCATGATTATCTTTATCTTCATAAAGCCTGTATTTACTCCCCATGTTCAGGAAGTATTTGATTTGTGCAATCTTCTTAATAGCCCTGACGGATCTTGCCCATTCATCGGGCACTCTTACTGATAGCTTACTGGTGTTGGCGGGAAAGGCAGAAGGACATGAAAGAATCAGACTCCTGAATCAGGTGGCGCGTATTCAGCTGAACTTCAATCCAGAATCAAGCCTGAAGTATTCCAATATGGCCCTGGAAGCCTCCAGAACAAGGGGGAGTCTTTCGGACCAGGCAGAAGCCCTCAGGAACATTGGTGCAGCCTGGGTCTCTCTGGGAGATGTACACAAGGCCCGGCCCTTCCTGGATGAAGCACTGGAGATCTACCGCAGCAAGCTGGCGGAAAAAGAATCAATAGCAGACAATTGTCATGCTGCCCATATTTTTACGCTTAGGCGACAATTCGACAAAGCCATCGAATACTATAACAGCGCCCTGGATATGGCAAGGGAGGATGATCCTGCAGGGATTTC
>DAOWJB010000011.1 GCA_030640625.1 Bacteroides sp. | reverse complement strand
AGATTGTAGTTTTTGTATTCGAAGAGCCTTTTGCCGGTTTTATCTTCAACCCAGTGTAGCATGCGGTCGGAAAGCTTATAACCCTTCCTGTTCTCGTCGATTTCAACTTTCCAGTTCAATTTATTGATCCTTTCCTGCATGACATTAGGGTGGGTATCTGTGAAGCGGGAAATAGAGTCTACCTTGGAATAATCATATAACCGGGTATGATTGATCTTGCGGTCGACCCAATCATCACTGTGATAGAACCTGTTGAAGCTCACATGCTTTTGCTGCATGACCTCAGGGGGCCGGACCCAACCGTAATGGAACATGCAGGCATCAACCGGCTTAACATTCAGTTTCCGGTTATCAATGCGGAATCCCTGGGCATCTTTATAGGAACGGATCTGCTTCCTGTTCCTGACAATCCGGATCTCATTCCTGTACCAGGAACGGGAGTCGGCATTATAGTCAAAACTTCCGAAGAAATGCAGGTATTTGAAAAGTATCCCTTCCACTTCCGGCCGGTCATGCCATTTGTCCATGGCATCCAGGATGGCCGGATGATATTTCTCATGCATCACCTCATCGGCCTGGATATAAAAGGCCCAGTCATAATCTTCGGGGATCTGATTAAAAACCTTGTTGGTCTCTACGGAAAGAACTTCACCATTCCTGCGCTTACTGTCATCCCATTCACTTTCTATGATCCGTATCTTATCAGAATCAATTGACCTGATGAGATCCATGGTTCCATCTTCCGAATTACCAACACTCATAATAAAAGTATCACATACAGGGAGAATGGACTGAATGGCCTCCACCACCGGGTAGGAAAACTTAACCGCATTACGAACAAAACTGAATCCACAAACCTTCATTACATTAATAGAATCTTTATATAAAGTTAATTAAAACATTTGTAGCATATGGTATTTTGCATATAAACCTTCATTATGTAGTAAATCATCATGGTTCCCCCTTTCCAGGATCTCACCCTGTTCAAGCACACAGATCTCATCTGCGTGTTTTACGGTAGACAAGCGGTGTGCAATAACAATGGATGTCCTGTTCATCATCAGGTTCTCTATGGCCTCCTGCACATACTTTTCAGACTCGGTATCGAGTGAAGAGGTTGCTTCATCCAGGATCAGAATAGGCGGATTTTTCAGCAAAGCCCTGGCAATGCTGATCCGCTGCCTTTGTCCGCCGGACATTTTACTGCCTGCATCTCCTACATTGGTCTGGTATCCCCGGCTTGTTTCCATGATAAAATCATGCGCATTGGCAATTTTCGCTGCATTAATGACATTTGTTTCATCTACCTGATCCATCCCGAATGCAATGTTATTGAAGAAGGTATCATTGAACAGGATGGATTGCTGGCTGACAATGCCCATCAGGTTTCGAAGATCTGCTATTTTAAATTCTTCAATAGGCTGTCCGTTGATCAGGATGGTACCGCTGACAGGATCAATAAACCTGGGCAGGAGATCTACCAGGGTGGACTTCCCCGAACCTGATTTTCCAACGATGGCAATGGTCCTCCCTTTTGCAATGGTCAGGTTGATGTTTTTCAAAACCGGCTCGGTATCATACGAAAAAATTACGTTCCTGTATTCAATGGCTGATTCAAATGTGCTTACGGGCTGCGCATTTCCCCTGTCTTTGATCCTGATCTCCGTGAACAGGATCTGCTCCACCCGTTCGAAGGCTGCCATGCCTTTCTGAATATTGTAATAGCCGGTTGAGAAGGCCTTGGCCGGTGTTATGATCTGTGAGAATATGATCAGGTAGGCGATAAATGCTTCCGAGGACAGTGTGCCACTCTGATTCAATACGATCAGTCCACCGACATACATCAGGATCATCATAATCATGGTTCCCAGGAATTCACTCAGGGGTGAAGCCAGGAATCGACGGCGGTATACCCTGGTGATGGTCTCGGTAAAAGCCTCATTGATTTCTGCGAATTTCTCGGTGATCTTCTTCTCTCCGTTGAATGCCTTGACAATGCGCATCCCGCTCAGCGTCTCTTCCAGGATGGATAACAGTGTTCCCTGCTGGGTCTGCAGTTTCATGGAACTTTTCCTGAGGTTTTTACCGATCCTTCCTATGAATATACCGCTTACGGGTAGCAGGACCAGGGCAAACAGGGTCAGCTGGTAATTGATCACAAACATGTAAACAAGGAAAATTATTATGGTTATCGGATCACGGAAAACCATTTCCAGGGAACTCATCACGGATAACTCTATCTCATTCACATCCATGCCAACCCGGGAGATGACATCGCCCTTCCGGGATTCAGAGAAATATGACATGGGAAGGCGAAGTATCTTTTTGTAAACCTTGTTCCTGATATCCCTTACAACCCGCACTCTTACAGGGGTGATATAATAATTGGCAAGAAATTTAAATCCCGTCTTCAGCATGGCCATTATCACCACCAGTCCACTGATCAGCAACAAGGCTGCAGTGGCACCCTGATCAATAATGATCTTGCTCAGGAAATAATTGAAATTATGTTGCAGGGCCTGGGTATTCAGTTCAAATGGTACAGCGGTGATGACCATTTTCTGTGTTTCAAACAGTATCCTCAGAAATGGGATGGCCATCACAAAGGAAAACAGGGCAAAAAAAGCCGAGAGTATATTAAAGAGAATATTCAGGACAGCATAACCCCAATAAGGCTTGATGTAACCTACAATACTCAGGAATCTCTTCATCAGGTTTTCAGGAAAAGTGGTTATTCATACTAGATCCCGGTATAATTATCCGGTGTGATCCTCTTAAGCTCCTCAATCACGTCCCTATCTAATTGTAACGTATCAATGAAGGAATGTAGTACATCACGGGTGATGATTTTATTGTTCCGGGTCAGATCTTTCAGCGCTTCATATGGTTTTGGGTAACCTTCGCGCCGGAGGATGGTCTGTATAGCTTCGGTAACAACGGCCCAGTTCTGGTCAAGATCCTGCCTGATCTTGTCTTCATTGATGATCAGTTTATCCAGGCCTTTCAGAAGGGACTTAAAGGCCAGGAGGGTATGGGCCAGGGGCATCCCGATATTCCTTGACACCGTTGAGTCGCTTAGGTCACGCTGCAGTCTTGAAATGGGCAGTTTGGCAGAGAGGTGTTCAAACAGGGCATTGGCCACGCCCAGGTTTCCTTCTGCATTTTCAAAGTCTATGGGATTCACTTTGTGCGGCATTACGGATGATCCAACCTCCCCTGTCTTGATCTTCTGCTTGAAATATTCCATGGAGATATACGACCAGGCATCACGTGTAAGATCAATCAATATGGTGTTGATGCGCTTGAGGTTGTCGAACAAGGCCGCCATGTAATCGTAGTGCTCAATCTGTGTAGTGGTCTTTTGTCTTTCCAATCCCAGTTTTTCATTCACAAACTTGTCGGCGAAAAGCACCCAGTCCACCTCGGGATAAGCCACGAAATGTGCATTGAAGTTACCCGTCGCACCGCCAAATTTCGCCGAATAGGGTATGGTTTTGAGTAGGTCCGACTGCTTGTCAAGCCGTTCGACAAAAACCTTTATCTCCTTCCCCATCCTGGTTGGCGATGCCGGTTGCCCATGGGTTTTCCCGAGCATGGGGACGAGGGACCATTGTCCGGCTTTTTCCCTCAGCACCCCGGTCAGTTCATCAAGAACGGGCAAATAGGCCTGAGTCATGGCATCTTTAAGGGACAGGGGGGTTGCAGTGTTATTTACATCCTGGGAGGTCAATGCAAAATGAATGAACTCCTTGTATTGCGACAGGCCTGATTCATCAAATTTCTCCTTGATAAAATATTCGACAGCCTTTACATCATGATTGGTCGTTTTCTCAAATTCCTTGATCTTCTCGGCATCCGTTTCTGAAAATTCCGTATAAAAAGTACGCAGTTTTTCGAAGATACCGGGATCCACTCCCGATAACTCCGCTAAATGCAGCTGGCAAAGCTCGATAAAATATTCAATCTCAATAAAGACCCGGTACCGGATCAGTCCGAATTCTGAGAAAAAAGGAGCCAATTCCTGTACTTTTTTACGATATCTCCCATCAATTGGCGATATTGCGGACAGTTCGGTTAGTTTCATTCAATTAATGGTTAGGACGATTAGTACGCAAAGTTATAAGTTTTTTAAGACGATCTGATGAACCATCCTTTTTTGTATTTTTATCATCAAATATGCTAAATTATGGTACGATCTACGAGAAAATATTCCGCCTACTTCCTGTTACTTCTTTCAATGCTCCTTCTTTCTGCACAACAGGCAGGAGAATCGACTGAAGAACAGAATGATAAAACCTTGATATATGTGTTTGATATCATGGAAAATATTGCTCCTCCTGCATGGAGACTGACCAATAGAGCATTCGAGGAGGCCACCGACCTTGATGCAGACCTTGTTATCATTCATTTAAATACATACGGAGGCATGCTTGATGCAGCAGATTCCATCCGTACCAAAATCCTTAACAGTCCCATTCCCGTATGGGTTTTTATTGATAATAATGCAGCTTCTGCAGGTGCCCTGATATCGATTGCCTGTGACAGTATCTACATGCGCCCCGGTGGAAGCATTGGCGCTGCCACGGTTGTGAACCAGACAGGCGAGGTCGTCCCGGATAAATACCAGTCCTTCATGCGTTCTACCATGCGTGCAACGGCTGAATCACATGGAAGGGATACGGTGATCTCCGGTAACGATACCATCATCACCTGGCACAGGGATCCCAGGATTGCTGAGGCCATGGTTGATGCCAGCATCTATATTGAAGGTATCATAGATACAGGGAAAGTCCTGACCTTCACCACTGAAGAGGCCATAGAACACGGGTTCTGTGAAGGTCCCGCCGAAAACATCGAGAAAGTAATTGAGGCAGCTCATATAGAGAATTATGATATCAAACGGCATAAAGCCACTGGACTGGACAAGATCATAGGATTCCTGCTTAATCCCATGATCAGTGGATTGCTCATCATGATCATCGTAGGCGGTCTATACTTTGAGTTACAGTCCCCGGGCATCGGCTTTCCCCTGGCAGCATCCATCATTGCGGCCATCCTGTACTTCGCTCCCCTGTATCTTGAGGGACTTGCAGAAAATTGGGAGCTTATGCTGTTTATCGTGGGTGTGATACTGATCGCCGTGGAAATATTTGCCATTCCCGGTTTTGGAGTAGCCGGGATATCCGGGATCATTCTGATTATCACCGGACTCACACTGGCCATGGTGGACAATATTGTCTTCGAACTGGAATGGAATATTGCCTTTATAGAAATCATCAAGAAATTCTTTATTGTCATAGCCTCCATGTTCCTTTCGTTTATCCTTTCGATATATCTCGGTAAACAGCTGTTTACCAGTAAAGCCTTTGCCGGACTGGCCCTTGATCGTAACCTGGCCACGGAAGATGGGTTCCTGGGTGTAGAGAGCCAGCAAAAAGACCTGGTAGGACGGACAGGGATTGTTGATTCTGTTCTGCGGCCAGCCGGCAAAGTCGTCGTTGATGATGAGATCTATGATGCCGTTTCTGAATATGGATATATCAACAAGGGTGAGACAGTTAAGATTACCAGGTATGAAACCGGACAGATCTATGTGATAAAAATAAATGAAGAAGGCTGAACATAACAGGCTGTCAACTGTTATCCGGGATTACCAGGAAACCGATTATGCTTCTTTGGACAGACTTTGGGAAGAAACCGGCTTGGCACAACCCGAACGCAAGGATGATGCTGATGTTATTGAACGCTGCAATGCACATGGGGGCCGTTTGCTGGTGATGGAAGACCAGGATACGGGTGAGATCATCGGCTCTTCATGGATGACCTGGGATGGAAGGCGCATGTATCTGCATCATTTTGGTATTAAACCGGCCCTGCAGAACATGGGTCTTGGAATGAAACTTGCAGTGGCATCACTGGATTGGCTCAGGAGTACCGGACAACAGGTAAAAATGGAGGTGCATAAGGAAAACAAGGCTGCCAAACAATTATATGAAAAGCTTGGGTTTTTTTCTTTCCGTGACTATGATATATATATGATCAGGGAGTTTACAAAAGCGTAGATGGATGAACAAGTCAAGCATCATATTTACCATTTCAATATTTATATTTATTGCCTCATTGCAGGCCCAGAACTATAGTTTTCGCTGGGATTGGAACAGTGACATCATCCTGCAGGCGAATACAGCAAAAGATGCTGATTTCCTAAGTGAAGATGAGAAAAAGATCATCATGTATACAAACCTGGCCAGGTCTGATGGTTCCCTTTTTGCCAGCACCTTCCTGAAAGAATATCTCAAGATCAAAAAGATAAAACCAAACAGCTATACCCGGTCTCTATTCAAAGAACTCAAACTGGTCAAGAACCTTCCCATGCTGCTGCCCGAGAGAGACCTTTACAAGGTGTCAAGAGAGCATGCCAGCTGGTCTGGAAAAAAGGGTTACCAGGGGCATAAGGGCTTTAAACAAAGATTTTCACCCCTGATGACAAAATATACTGAGGTGGGCGAAAACATCTATTATGGGCAGTATACACCCCTTGAGATTGTTATCCAATTGCTAATTGATGAAGGCATTGAAGACCTGGGACACCGTAAAAACCTGCTGAGCCCAAAATTCAACTCCATTGGCGTGGCCATTAAACCACACAAAACATATGATTATAACTGTGTCATGGGATTTGGCCAGACGCCCCGTACATACCTGGATTATGTCGAATGAAAGATAAACATATACTCATCACAGGTGCCACCTCCGGGATCGGGAAAGAAACAGCCCGGGCACTGGGAAACCTGGGTGCACGTATCTCCTTCCCTGGCAGAAATAAAGAGAGCGCCCTGAAAGTGCAGGAGGAACTCAGGCGCGAAACCGGTAATCAGGCCATACAATTTTTTCCATGTGACCTGGCTTCCTTTGAATCGATCACTGATTTTACCACCGGATTCAGGAAATTATACAACAGCCTGGATATTTTGATCAATAATGCAGGACTCTGGAATTCCAAAAGAATACTCACACAGGATGGGATTGAGAGTCACCTGGCTGTTAACTACCTGGCCCCCTTTTTGATGACGGAACAGTTATTACCCTTAATGAAAATGCCCGAAGCGGCACGTATCATTAATCTTACCTCCGGGATTCATTTTCGCGGTAAACTGGAACTGAATGATCTCGAATTCAGCAGCCGTAAATGGAGGTCCATTGATGCCTACACCCAGAGCAAACTCTGCAATGTCTTGTATACCAAGTCCCTGGCCAGGAAGCTGGAGGATACAAAGATCAGTGTCAACTGCATTGCACCGGGTTGGGTTAACACCGGGCTTTTCAGGGATGCCGGTGCGTTTGTAAAAATATCAGCCAGCCTGATGGCTATGAGTCCGGCCAAAGCTGCAAGGGGATTGGTGTACCTTGCCACAGCCAGAGAGACCGGCGCCGTTTCAGGCGAATATTTTGCCGGGATGAAGATCCGGAAATCTTCCCAGGCATCTTATGATGAACAGCTGGCCGCTGAGTTGAGGCAAAATTGTGAGAAATACTTTAAAAACTATATATATAACAATCAAATATGACCACTTTAAAATTCCGTCATGAAAGATCGCATACCAAGGTTATTGCCACCCTTGGACCCGCATCAACATCCCAGGAAGTCCTGGAAAGGTTATTTGAAGAAGGCATTGATGTCTGCCGGTTAAATTTTTCGCATGGAAACCACGATGATCATCTCAAGACGATTAAACTCATAAAGAAGATCAACGAAGAAAATGAGTCTACCGTTGCCATACTGGCCGATCTTCAGGGACCCAAACTCAGGATCGGGGATATGGAGAACAATGGTGTTGAACTGGTTGATGGCAGTACCTTTTCATTTGTTAATAAACCCTGTATTGGAAATGCCCAGCGTGCCTATATGAGTTACGCACAACTTCCCAGGGATGTCAAAGCAGGGGAGCAGATCCTGGTAGATGATGGTAAGATCCAGCTGGAAGTCACCGGTACTAATGGCGAGGATGAGGTGACGATGAAGGTGATTTCCGGGGGAATCCTTTCCTCAAAAAAGGGAGTAAATCTGCCTGATACTGAAATCTCCCTTCCAAGCCTTACGGAAAAGGATATTGCCGATGCCCACTTTGCCCTCAGCCAGGAAATTGACTGGATTGCCCTCTCTTTCGTCAGGTCGGTCACCGACCTGCTTGAGTTAAAGGAATTGATCAAACACAGTAAACTCCCGACAGCCAGGGTTGTGGCGAAAATTGAAAAACCCGAGGCACTGAAAGAGATCAACCAGATCATAGATATGGCTGATGCCGTCATGGTTGCCAGGGGGGATCTGGGGGTCGAAGTTCCCTTTGACCAGGTTCCACTGATCCAGAAAGAGCTGGTAGAAAAATGCATGGCCAAAAGCAAACCCGTTATCATTGCCACACAAATGATGGAAAGCATGATCACGAACTTCAGGCCTACCAGGGCAGAGGCCAACGATGTAGGAAATGCGGTACTTGACGGGGCCGATGCATTGATGTTAAGCGGAGAAACATCTGTCGGGAAATACCCGGTAGGAGTGGTAAGAAGCATGCAGAAGATCATTGATACCACCGAGAAAGGATTTGCATTTTTCAGGAGCAATCCACCCAGGGAATTCAGCCGGACATATCTGTCAGACTCCATCTGCTTCAGCGCCTGCAAAATGGCGGAACAGACAGATGCCAGGGCGATCATTACTTTTACACATTCCGGCTATACGGCTTACCGGATAGCCAGTCACCGTCCAAAGGCAGCCATTTTCGCCTTCACCGACAACAAACGCATTGTCAACAAGTTATCCCTCGTATGGGGAGTACGTACCTATTATTCAGAGACTTTTAACAGCATCGATGAAGCTATCAACCGGTCCATTGAACGGCTGCTTGAAATGAACCTGATCCAGGAAGAAGACGTGGTGATACATGTTGGCAGCACACCTGTCCTGGAACGTGGCAGGACAAATATGATCAAACTGAGCTACGTTTGATGCAAAAATTGAAAAACAATATACGGGACACGGAGGAGATGTGGTTACTCCCCCTGCTTAATCATTGCAATAACCTGTTTTCAGAGGTATTCCTGCCATCCCATGACCACCTGCATCACTACCGTGTCTGGAATCATGCCAAAGAATTGATACTTATCCTGGCCGGTGCCGGGTTTCAAATATCTCCTGAACTGCCGGAACAGCTGATGCTGGCGGCATTTTTTCATGATACGGGACTCATATACACCCGCGATGAGAAACATGGACTGGAAAGCAGACGGCTTTGTGAGGAATTTTTTAACAGGGGGGATCACGCTCTTCCGGAGGGATACCATGAAATTCTCGAAGCAATAGAGCACCACGACGATAAGTCATTCCGTAGGAAGTCATTTACCGGGGAACCTGCCATACAACTTCTCGGGCTGCTGGGCACAAGTGATGATATGGATGCATTCGGTTATACAGGCATTTACCGGTATGCCGAGATTTACCTGCTCCGTGGGATCAAGCCTGAGGATCTCCCGGGCAGGGTACTGGAGAATCTCAACAATCGCTTTAACAACCTGAAAAGTATATTGGAGAATCTCAGCGATTTTATTAGCCGCCAGGAGATCCGTTTCTGGATTACCTGCGAATTCTATCTTGGACTGTCAGAAGCATATGCAGGAGAAGCCGAAAGACCGGATTGGAAACCTGAACTGATCCATGTATTCCGGGAATGTATCGATAAGCAGATTAACCTGTTAAAACCCGACAGACTTATGCCGAAACTGGCATATGAAAGGGAAATTCAGCATTTTTTCATGTTGCTCGATGAAGAGAATTCCATCCTCTCCCATGTTTAGCAATCAAGCAGGCGCAGGCCGGGTGAATAAATAAAGGGTTGCCATCTCGGAGCAGATAATGAAAACCCTTACCCTAATAAAAGCAGAAAAAATTATTGAAGAATCAGCTGTTTTGACAAGCGGTCCCTGTTGGTCGATATTTCAAGTATGTATGTCCCCTTCTCCAGGTTCCCCAGATCGAATGCATCCCTGTATCCGGCCTGAACCTCATCCAGATCCATCGTCATTACAATCCAGCCCGAAAGATCCGAGATCTCCAGTTTCAGCCTTTTAAATGCCTCCGTTGAGATCAGGTTCAGTTTTCCATCTATACTTGGATTGGGATCAAAACTGATTCCCCTGCCCAGTGGATTCAGATGAACAGCGGGCCTGTTTCCCGAAATTGTCGTTACCATCTTTCGATTATCCAGTTTGGCAGTGAGATTGATCTGCAGGCCATCTGAATCGATCTTCAATTGCATCCTTTCATCACATTTGACCGTCCCGTCATGCTCGACTTTGAGGCGATATTCACCTGTCAACAGGTTAAAAAAACAAAACTCACCTTTTTCACCCGTTAGTCCCGCAGCAATATAACAACCGTCCTTGGCATCCGCCAGGTAGACAGGGGCATTAACCAAAGGCTTTGAGCGATCGTGCTTACCATCAGTCTCCAACAGTGACCCGGAGATAGAAGCTGTACCAATTCCATTTACCGGGGAATCCAGCAGGAATACGTACATGTAACCGGTATTTACTGTATCGATCATGCATTTATGGCCTGTTCTGCAATTGATCAGTGCAAAACAGACCGGTTAATTAAATATTTTAAGATTTTTATATATTATTTTCCAAATATAACTCTTTTTTCCATTACTGAACAATACCCATAAATAAGTTTTTTTACTTTGCGGATTATGAAATGTTTATGCAGAAACCGGGAGCCAAAATTTGTCAGATCTTCGAAACCCTTTATATCGCAAGGCTGAAAATCGGGTAAATTGATGAATTCTTTCACCGGTGCAGTCCCAGGGAAGTTGAAAAAGATTTTATTTCACATTAAAATCAAGCATTTTCTTTTCTTCCAGGTAAGCTTCCAGACGGTCACCGATCTTAACCGGACCAACTCCTGCCGGTGTGCCCGTAAATAAAAGATCGCCGGTTTTCAAGGTGATAAAACGGGATATGTAGGATATCTGTACATCAAGGGGAAAGATCATCAGTTCTGTGTTCCCTTCCTGAACGGTTGATCCATTTACATCAAGCCGGAAATCCAGTTTGTTAACATCATTAACAGCTGAAACCGGGATAAAATCGCTCAGAGGTGCAGAATAATCGAAGGACTTGGCTATTTCCCATGGATTGCCCTTGTCCTTGGCCATATTTTGCAGATCCCTTGCCGTAAAGTCTATCCCCAGTCCAATCTCATCGAAATATCTATGGGCAAATTTTTTCTCAATATTCTTACCTACTTTGCTGATTTTCAATACAACCTCAACTTCATAATGAATATTTTCGCTAAATTCCGGGTAATAGAAAGGTTTGTTATTCCTTACAATGCAATTTTCGTGCTTCATAAAGAATACTGGCTCTGCAGGTACGACACTGTCAAATTCTTTAACATGGGCCACGTAGTTTTTGGCCAGACAAATTATCTTCATCTGCATTTAGGTTTTACCAAAAGCCCTTAATTTGATATTGGTCAGGACTTTCTTTGTATACATAGGGAAATCACCATGCAGTATCCAGCCAAAATAACCGGGGTCCTTTTTCAGGACTTCCTCGACAGGCTCTCCTTTATACTTTCCAAAATTAAATACTTCAATATCCTTATCATTATATATGATCCGGCCGGCAAGATCTACGGCCCTGTTGTGCTTGGAGAAGCCTGACAGAAAATCAATATCGTTCTGCAGTATTTCATACCGGTCGAGCTGTGCCTTCAGGATCTCATAGGTGGCACGGGTATCAGCTTCCGCACTATGTGCATCTTTCAATTCTTTCTGGCAATAAAATTTATAGGCCGCAATGAGGGTTCGCTGTTCCATTTTATGAAAAATCACCTGTACATCAATGAATTTCCTTTTCCTCAAGTCAAAATCAACCCCGGCCCGTAAAAATTCCTCTGCCAGCAGGGGTATATCAAATTTATTTGAATTATACCCCGCAAAATCACATCCTTCGAATTCCTTGGCCAGGGTCCTGGCTATCTCTGCGAACGTGGGTTTATCCTTCACATCCTCATCGGTTATACCATGTATTTCGATGGCCCGGGGATCGATAGGTATGGTTGGATTAACGAGCTGGGTCTGGCCTGATTCCGTACCTGCAGGCTGGATCTTCAGCCATGATATCTCAACGATCCTGTCACTTGCTATATTGATGCCGGTGGTTTCCAGATCAAAAAAGATCAGGGGGTTCTTCAGAAAAAGATTCATGCTACTATACTCCTTGCTTACGGTCCGTTCTTAATAAAAAACCCGGCCAGGATCTGCCATGCCGGGTTTTTTTCTATATATAATCAAATTAGGGTCATGCATTGATCATCATGGGCATGAGCAACATTAACACATCCTCGGCTTCATTTTCCGACACTGCAGGCAGCATTATTCCTGCCCGTGTGGGATCTGATAATTCCACGATCACATCGGCGGATGTTAAATTCGAAAGGATCTCAATGAGGAAAGTTGACTTGAAACCGATCTCCATGTCATCACCCTCATACTGACAGTTCAGCCTTTCATATGCAGAGATTGAAAAATCGATGTCCTGGGCGGATATTGTGATCTGGTTCCCGGTAAGGGCCAGTTTTACCAGGTTGCTTGCCTGGTTTGAATAAACGGATACCCGCTTGAGGGTATTGTAAAACTCCACCCTGTCGATACTTAGTTTATTCGGATTCTCCGTCGGGATCACAGAATTATAACTTGGATAATTACCCTCTACCAGGCGGCAGACCAGTTTATATTCTGTCATGGAAAAGAAGGCATTCTTGTCGTCAAATTCCACGGTGACAGGATTCTCTTCCCTTGGCAGGACATTTCTCAACAATGATGCCGGTTTCTTGGGCAGAATAAATGATGAATCTGTATCCGCCTTTGCATCCATACGTTTATAGCGGACCAGTTTATGTGCATCAGATGCAACAAAAGTGAGATTATCTGTGGCCAATTCTATGAAAACACCATTCATAACCGGTCTGAGTTCGTCATCTGCCGTGGCAAACAGGGTTTTATTGATCCCGTTATACAATATTTCTGCTGGCATCTCGACGCTGGCCTTCTGGTCCTGTTTAATGGTGGGCATCTGGGGAAAATCACCGGCATTCTGTCCGACAACAGTAAACTTGCCATTCTCAGAATTGATCACAATGGATAGTTTGTCCAGATCAATCTCAAAAGTGAGGGGCTGCTCCGGGAATTCCTTCAGGGTATCGGTAAGGATCCTGGCTGGTACGGCAATGCTTCCACTATCTGAGGTATTTTCCAGTGTCATTTTGGTGATCAGGGTAGATTCCAGATCTGAGGCCGTGATCTCCAATTCATTGCTATCCAGTTTGAACAGGAAATTATCGAGAATAGGCAGGGTGTTTTTCGAACTGATTACCCTGCCGACTGCCTGCAGATGACTCAACAGGTCTGTACTGGAAACAACAACTTTCATGGATAGTTCTTTTTATTTCTAAAGATCAATTATACAAAAAATTTACCAGATGTTTGGCACCAATTTCCATTTTTTCATTTGCTTTGGAAATAGCGTGGATCTTTTAAAAGTGGATCAATTTCAAGATACTTCAGAACAACCATCTCCTCCCAGTCATCGATCTTTGCATATAACACATTGAGATCCATTTTATTATTTCCAGCCGGATCAACAATAAAAACCGGGAATAATCTCAGGACTGTCTTGATTCCTGTAGTACTGTTCACCTCTACAACGTAATCAGGTTCATCATTGTATTCATAAAAATTTTCGGTATTCTGCCTTAGATCTGCATAAGCTTCGAACTTTACCAGGTAAAAATAGCCCAGGAACTGATGGAGCTTTTCCTCAACCGGACTGAACCAGTCAGCCGGCACGGTCCCTGTTGACATCTTAAAATCCCCTGCTTTATTCCTGGCAAGATGGTATGTTTTGGCCCTGTCCAGGTTGTTCTGCAGGGATATATATTCGATCTGCTCAGGCAGATATTGAAATATAACATTATCTCTCCAGAACCGCTCATCCGTAACGTACAATTCTGCCAGGTTCCGGCGGTTATAGCCCCGAACCCCCATACGGAAAGGTGTATCAGATTCTTCCAGCATCATATAGGTGGCATCACCCTCAAGGGCATCATGGAATACTGTATATTCTTTTACCGGCCCCCTGACCCTGGTAATACTGACCTGCTTGCCCGCCACCTGTAACTGCTTGCGGATCTCCTCCGAGCGAGCACGGGATGCAGGGGAATTTACTTCCAATCTGGACAGCATCACCAGCAAACCACTCATATGGTCTTTTCGGACAGGAGTGCTGCCATTCACCCTCCAGACATGCCTGTCCCTGACCAGTATCACCCCTTCTCCCCTACCGGAAATCTCTACGGACAGGATCTGGCTTGTGTCCTTCACTGCGAACTCCACCGCAGATCTCGAATAGGTCCCGGAACGTTTCGCCAGGAGAAGATAAGCCGAGACAGCCACAAGCACTGCCAGCAACAGCAATGATATTCTGTATTTGCCCATTTATCGATATTTCCTTCTTCGGTAAACACTGACGCCCGCACCGAAGGAGATGACAAGAAGGATGGGGATGGCCGTATTAATGACCTTCCATTTTTCACTTTCTTCCTGAATACGCTGCCGGTCGAGTAAACGCATCCGGAATTCACGGCCCCTGAGACTGATCAATCCCGTTTCATCCGTCAGGTAATTTATTGCATTGAGAATGAATTCCTTATTCCCGAAAGTCTGGGAGGTATATTTATCAAAACCAAGCGGGGCCATAACCGGACCGTTAGGGGAGTCGATGACCTCATTGCGTATGATATCACCATCGGCTATGATGATCATCCTGGTCGGCTGGCTTACCTCATCCACCTGAATGGGTCCCTCAGCCTGAATGTCAGGAACAGAACGGTTGGAAAACACAGACTCAAACCTTCCCTCCAGCATTATTGCCAGGGGCAAATGGGCCCGGTTGTAGTCCGATTGAGCGGCTTGCTGTTCTGTTTCACGCAGGTTGATCTCTGCAGGTACGGCTACCACCCGGGAATAGGGGGAAGTGGAAAGGAGAACAGTCT
This sequence comes from Bacteroides sp., assembly GCA_030640625.1. Taxonomy (GTDB): domain Bacteria; phylum Bacteroidota; class Bacteroidia; order Bacteroidales; family SM23-62; genus SM23-62. The sequence continues at coordinate 34,366 of DAOWJB010000011.1, read as the reverse complement.
TCTTTACTTCAGGATTTTCACCAACCGTATCAATATCACTTCCAAATTCAATCTTGATCATGTTCAGGGAGCGCGTGATGGGGTGCTTAATCCCTGGCGATATAAGCGGGAAATAGTACCAGGGACTTAACTCCCATTGAGCCTGGGCACCAATCAGCCCTTTATTTACCGGTATCACATGGCATTGAATGTCTTTGACCAGGTGAGGATTCAGCCGCACGCCATAACGGAATAACTGGTCTTCAATATTCAGGGGCTGGTACAGGGCGAAGGTCATGCCCATGAACAGGCTGTCCATGCTTACCTGCACCGGGTCCAGCAACCACAGTACCTTCCCTCCCTTCATGATGTACTGGTCGATCACAAATTTATCAGCTTCTGAGAAGGTCTTTACCGGCTTGGCAATGATCACGGCCTGGTAGTTATCCAGGCTGCCATACCTGCCACCGGGGGCCCCCCTGTCAACCTGGTAAAAATTGGCCAGGTCCTTGGTAATATCCCCAACCTGGTAAGCGTCCAGTTCCCCATGGCCCTCCAAAAAAGCCACCTTTGCAATGTTGTCGCTGCTCAGGGTCCTGATCATGCTGATGAATTCATACTCAAGGGATTGAATTGACTGGTGCAGATTCACTTCCCCTGGCAATCCGGGATTATTCTTCAGCAGGTTGACAGCGACATCTGCTTCCTCAAATGAAATGACGGCTCCCGGAAAAACGATCTTCTGGGAGCTGCTCCCGTCCTTGCCACGGACCTTCACATTGGTAGGTTGCAGTCCTATGTTATACAGCTGGTTGAACAGATTCCGCCGGATCTGCGGGTCAGGATCCTCGACCGGGTCGATAAACTCATACTGAATGTTTTGCGGGGCATACGCCCGGAATTCATCAAGCAATTCCCTGATGGAAGTTTTCAACCTGGTAAAACCCACGGGTAAATCACCTTCCAGGTAAACCCTGATATATACTAATTCATCAAGTTCCTTCAGTATACTGCGTGTTTCCTCCGAAAGGGAATATCTTTTTTCCGTTGTCAGATCAAAACGATGGAAGACCAATGAAGAGATGAAATTAATCAGAAGAATGATAAACAGCGTAATAATGAGCTGAACAATATGGATCCGTTTCAGTTGTTTCCTCTTCACCATTTCCTGCTTTGCAGAACGAACCTGGTGGCGATAAGGAAAATGCTTATCACACTCAGGAAATAAATGATATCCCTGGTATCGATCACCCCCCGGCGTATCGATTTATAATGCTCACTGATCCCCAGCCTTAACAGCATATTATCCAGGTTCCCGAACAGGTCCATGCTGGTCATAAGGTCAAATCCGGTGTAAAGGAAAAATGAGATCAATACGGCCACGATGAAAGAAATGATCTGGTTATCGGTCAGCGATGAAATAAAGATCCCTACTGATGCATACACCGCGGCCAGGAAGAAGAGTCCCACATAAGACCCCCAGATCCCTCCGCTATCCAGGTTGCCGGGTGGACTTCCAAGCCTGTGAACTGAGTAATAATAAACCAGTGTCGGCAGCAGGGAGAACAGTATGAGGGCAAGGGATGCAAAAAATTTTGCCAGCACGATATGTATCTCAGGGATGGGCTGTGTCAGTAACAATTCCAGGGTTCCACTGCGTTTCTCTTCAGCAAAAACCCTCATGGTAATGGCAGGGACCAGGAAGAGAAATATCCAGGGGGCCATGATGAAAAGCGTATCCAGATTGGCATGCCCATTGTCCAGAACATTCAGGTTCCCCTTGAATACCCACATAAACAATGAGTTGACCGCAAGGAATACAATAATCACAACATACCCGGTGAGGGTACTGAAAAATGTGGTTATTTCCTTCCGGAATACGGTTAACATGCCTGAAAACAACATTTGTGCGAAAGTAATGCTTTTTCAACTCAGGGCAAATTATTCATATCAATCTGAAGCTTGCCCGTTTCTTCAAGGAACATGTATTGAATGATCTGTATCTGGTGATAATAATAATTCAGGATGGCGGTATAATGATAGCTTCTCCTGGCCATCTCCATGGCCCCTTCCTGGCTCAACCCGACACCGTGGCCATAGCCTCTTCCTTCCAGCACTACCTGATCCCCTTGGAGGCTTATTCCAAAGAAATCTGACCGAAGCTCAAGGTCATCACGGATCACCAAAAAAAGCAGGGAGTCCAGCGCAACACGGTAATAATTCTCCCGGTGTTTTACATGCATTTCAAGCAGCGATGTATCCTGTAAATCTCCCAGGAATATGCCTTTTGTCTGAAGATAGCTGATCCAGTCATTAACCGGGATGGATTTTCGCCATCTCGCACTGGGCTGATTCAGGCTGAAGGGATCCAGCACCGGGAGCAGGTAATTTTTCCCATTCAGCCAGACCTCTTCCGCTCCCCTGGTCTCACCTCCGCTGTTGGAATGGAAGGCCGCATTCAGCAGCAGGGAATCTTCATCAACCAGGACCAGTCCATCCGTTACCTCCGTACCAATCTCCACATCCTCATTCCAGATATTTCTTCCCTTGTATGCCTGGCAATGCACCCCGTCGCAAAGGTTAAATCCTTCAGCCTCGTGGCGGTTAAAGTTTTTCAGCGCGAAAGTCCTGCACAGGATGGATTGGACCTTATAATACTCCAGTTCACATTTGCTGCCTGCCTCTGTCTCTGAAACCCCCATGATGTATTTTTCCATATCTATCTCATTCAACATCAACAAGCTGTTCATGGAGATCTCCACCTGCAGGTCAGACAGGTATTCACGCGAGGCAAGCAGAGGCAAAACCGGTTTTAGCCTGAAAACTCCATATTCATCAGCAGCTGAAAACCGGAGCTCATCTCCATGATGCCACGCGCCTGCATGATCCCTGATGAGCAGGGAATCTTTCCGCAGGACCACATACCAGCTGTCACCCTCTGGACAAATGCCCAGGGGACCCCGGTTCGTCTCAACGGAATAATCCCCATCGACAGAAGTAAAAAGCATGGCATCCACCAGCTGCTCCTGGAAAAGGCTGATCCGGAGATCCAGGGACCAGGACCGGCCAACCCAGACCAATAAGAGGATTAGCATGAGTACATATTTCGATATTCCAGGGATCCTCATATGGATTTTTTTTCTTCGCTTATATAATTTGCAATCCGCCCGGCCAGCCTTTTGTATGCTCCTGGTTCTCCCAGCCGGTCACGCAGCTTCCGGTAATTATCAAGCATAACCAGCCTGTATGTTTCGTCCTCCAGCATCCTGTGCAGCTCAAGGGCAATGTTATGCCTTAGCCTGTACTGCAAGAATTCCTTTACCACCTCCCGGTCCAATATCAGGTTTACAAGGCTGAAATACTTTGGTTTGACAAATTGCCTGCCAATGAAGTAGGTCAGTTCACCCACCTTATAGATCACCACTTCTGGTACCTTGAAAAGGGCTGTTTCAAGGGTAGCCGTCCCGGAAGTTACCACCGCCGCCTCAGCGTGCATCAACAGGTCATAGGTCTGGTCAAAAACAATATCCACCTGGCTGTCACCGGTAAACCTGGCATAATACTCAGGGGAGATCGAAGGTGCCCCTGCAATCACGAACCGGTATCCCGGAAATTCATTTATCACTGCCAGCATCTCCGGCAGGCAATGCTTTATTTCTTCCTTCCTGCTACCTGCCAGCAGGGCTATAATGGGACCGGATCCCAGCCCGTTGCGAGAGCGGAATTCATCCTGTTCAACACGGCTGTCCATGCTTTCCTCAACAGCATCCACGATGGGATTACCAACATATTCCACCGCATAGTCGTATTGCTTATAAAAATCCACCTCGAAGGGAAGGATGACATACATTTTGTCCACATTCTTGCGAATTGTGTAAACCCGTTTGCGGTCCCATACCCATACTTTTGGAGAGATATAATAAATCACCCTGAGTCCGGCCGGTCTGGCAAACTTTGCGATCCTCAGGTTAAATCCTGAGTAATCAATCAGTATTAAAGCATCCGGCTGATAATCTATAATATCCTGCTTACAGAATCGCAAATTGCCGGATATCTTCCGCAGGTTGAAAATAACCTTGAACAGACCCATGACAGCAGTTTGCCCGTAATGCCTCACCAGCGTACCCCCTTCTTCCACCATCAGGTCACCTCCGAAATAGCGGAATTCGGCTTCCGGGTCTGAAATTTTCAGGCCCTGCATCAATTTGCTGCCATGCAGGTCACCTGACGCTTCCCCTGCTATCAGATAATACTTCATAAAATGTACCTAAGAGCTGCTTCTCATGCATCCCATGACAGGAAGCACAAACTCAAATAAGAAATTTTGTTAACACCACAACAATCGCAGATAAAAATACTGCAGCCAGCACTCCTCTGGCAGAATAAAGATAATTCAACCAGATAAAAATAAAAAATACAAGTAAATCCGGAATCACACTGATGCTGATAAGAGAGCTGAGTTTTTTCCTGGAAACGAGGATTTTGATAAATTCAGGAAACTCGGTATCGGCAAATGCTACAAAATAGAAAATGGTGATGGCCAGCAGAGGTACCAGCAATCCGGCGATAAGTCCGAATATAACGGTATTGATCCGTGTCTGCATCTATATCCTGATTAGATGATCCAGTCGCTTAAATGGTCCATCGCCGGGTAAGCGGTAAGGTCAGTGTGAACCGGGACGATACTGATATAGTTGTGATGAAGGGCCCACTCATCTGTATCAACTGCCTCCGGCTCGAGGTTCTTAAATTCTCCGGTCAGCCAGAAATAATCCCTTTTCATGGGATCGACACGTTGTTCAAATTCCTCCTTCCAGACGCCTTTGTTCTGGCGGCAGATCTTAATTCCCTTTATCTTTTGATAGGTATTAATCGGAAAATTCACATTCAGGCAGGTATCTTTCGGAACACCCTTTTCCAGTGCATTCTCAAGAATGATCTTTGCATATTTGAGGATAGAGCCGAAATTGGCTTCCGGAGAATAATCAAGCAGGGAAAAACCAATGGAAGGGATCCCGTTAATGCAACCTTCCATGGCAGCAGCCATGGTGCCGGAGTAAATAATACTGGAGGATGAGTTTGAACCGTGGTTGATCCCGGCCAGGATCATGTCAGGCCGTTTGTCAAGCAGCTTATTCAAGGCCAGTTTTACGCAATCAACAGGGGTCCCGTTGCTGCTGTAAACCACCTGCTGGTCATTCTCTTCTAATTTTTTCAGCCGGATGGGATATTTTACCGTAATGGCATGTGACATGCCTGATTGTCCATCCTCCGGAGCGATTACCATAATTTTACCATATGGCTGTACCAGTTCGATCAGGGCCTCAAGTCCCTTTGCATTGATACCATCATCATTTGTGATCAGAAACAATCTATCTTTTTTAGCTGCCACGTTCGCGTTGTTAGTCAGTCTGCAAATATAACAATAATCGTTTTTTTACCTACTTTTGCTGGATGTTGTTTCCCAAGGTCTCCATCTATGAAAATTTCCTATAACTGGCTGAAAGAGTACATCAGCATAACCCAAACACCGGCTGAGCTCGGAGATATTCTAACCAATATCGGACTCGAGGTAGAAGGTATTGAGAATTTTGAATCTGTCAGGGGAGGCTTGAGGGGATGTTTCATTGGCAGGGTGAATACCTGCGAAAAACATCCGGATGCTGATAAGCTGAGTATTACCAGCGTGGATATAGGTGGGGACAAGGATCTGGATATCATATGTGGAGCACCCAATGTCAGGGCCGGCCAGAAAGTCGTCGTGGCCACCGTTGGCACAACCCTCTACAAAGGGGATGAAAGCCTGACACTCAAAAAGGTAAAGATCCGGGGAGAGATCTCCGAGGGCATGATCTGCGCAGAGGATGAAATCGGACTTGGATCAAGGCATGATGGCATCATGGTACTCGATAAGGATGCGGTGGTTGGCACCCCGGCCAGTGAATATTTTGACATCCGGTCAGATACTGTCTTTGAAATCGGACTGACACCCAACCGGATTGATGGCGCATCACATTACGGTGTGGCGAGAGACCTGGCGGCATTCCTGAAATTAAAGGCTGCGGTGAAACTGACGAAACCAACTGCCGGGGACTTCCAGATAGATAACCATGACCTTCCTGTTGAGGTAAGGATTGAGAATGAGAAAGCCTGTAACAGATATGCAGGAATTACCCTGACCGGTGTGAATGTGAGTGAATCTCCGGATTGGCTGAAGACAAAATTGCTTTCAGTTGGACTGAATCCCATCAATAATGTGGTGGACATCACCAACTATGTGCTTTATGAACTGGGACAACCCCTGCATGCTTTCGATGCAGACCAGATAGCCGGCCATACTGTTGTGGTGAAGACAATGGATGAGGGAACGAAATTCGTCACCCTGGACGAGGTGGAAAGGTCCCTGTCCGCGGATGACCTGATGATATGCAATGCAAAAGAAGGCATGTGCATTGCCGGTGTATTTGGTGGAGTACATTCCGGGGTCTCCGGGAAAACCAAAAACATTTTCCTGGAAAGCGCCTATTTCGATCCGATTTATGTCAGGCGGACTTCCAAACGCCATGGATTGAATACAGATGCCAGTTTCCGTTTTGAACGCGGGGCTGATCCTGAAATGACCGTACCGGCCTTGAAAAGGGCTGCACTTCTCATCCGGGAGATTGCAGGGGGAAAGATCTCTTCGGAAATCGTTGATGAATATCCCAGGGTCCTGGAGCCTTTCCGGGTAAAGGTAAAGTATTCACATGTCGACAGACTGGTCGGGAAAAAAATTGAACGCGATACCATCAAACGTATACTGGAAGCACTCGAAATATCCCTTGAATCAGAAAGCAAGGATGCTATTGAGGTAATTGTACCGGCCTACCGGGTAGATGTCCGGCGGGAAGCCGATGTAATTGAAGAGATCCTGAGGATATACGGCTACAACAATGTTGGTTTAAAGTCCACATTGACATCCGTCCTGACCTATACTGAAAAACCGGATAAGGAGAAGGTCACCCAGATCATCTCCGATTACCTCAGCGCGAATGGCTTCAATGAGATCATGTGCAATTCCCTTACCAGGCAAGCATATTACGAAGGTGATCCGGCGGTTGTGGAGCTATTCAATCCGCTTAGTTCAGATCTGAACAGGATGAGGACTACTTTGCTTTATGGTGGACTCGAAACCATTATCTACAATATCAACCGGAAAAGAAACAACCTCCGGCTGTTTGAGATTGGTAATTGTTACCATATCAATCCCAAAGCTGATCCGGATGGACTGTCCGCTTACGGGGAAAATGAACGGCTGGCCCTCTTTATAACTGGCCCCAGGCATGAAGGGAACTGGATCGAAAAGGAAAAACCCGGCACATTTTATGAGTTGAAATCCCATGTTGAGGGTATCATGGGCCGCCTGGGCCTGGATAAGAACCTGCTCATTGATCAGGATGTAGAATCCCCGCATTTCACAGATGGTATTACAATCTCAGCAGAGGGGATGAAACTCGCTGAGCTGGGTATCCTTGAAGCATCACTCACAGAACAATTTGACATCCCTTCAGTTGTATATTTTGCAGATATTCGCTGGTCTGAAATGCTGGAGGCCATGAAAGGTTATCAAATCACCATGACAGAGATCCCGAAGTACCCGCCGGTCCGACGCGATCTTTCCATGATCATTGATAAAACCATCCCATTCTCCAGGATAAAGGAGATCGCCACCAGAACAGGAAAAATGATCAAATCAGTCACCTTGTTTGATGTATATGAAAGTGAGAAGCTGGAAAGAGGCAAGAAATCATATGCTGTGGGGTTTGTTCTTCAGGATGAATCCAAGACCCTGACAGACAAAGAGATAGATAAAATTATGAACAAGATCCAGAAAAACCTGGAAAAAGATATCGGGGCCCGTATCAGACAAGCTGTATGAAACGCAAAATAGAAATCATCGAGGGTGATATCACCCTGCTGAAAGTTGATGCCATCGTAAATGCGGCAAATACCACCCTGCTGGGCGGAGGCGGAGTCGATGGTGCCATTCACCGGGCGGCTGGTCCGGGCCTCCTTGATGAGTGCCGGACATTGGGGGGATGCCCCACCGGAGATGCCAAGATAACAAGTGCCTATAACCTGCCGGCGAAATTTGTCATTCACACCGTCGGGCCTGTATGGAGAGGGGGTGAACACCAGGAGGAAAAGCTGCTGGCAAAGGCCTATAAGAATGCTTTGCGAATCGCCGAAAATACCAAACTAAAATCCCTCGCCTTCCCGAACATCAGTACGGGCATCTATGGTTTTCCCAAAGTACTGGCAGCCGGCATCGCAATAAGTGCTGCAAAAACATTTCTCAAAACGGCCGTACATATTGAGCGGCTGATTTTCTGCATTTTTGATGTTGAGAACCTGCAGATATACAGGGAAAAGCTCGGGGGATAAAACCCATAAAAGATACTCCGGATGGCTCGCATCAATGGGCTGGACTTGCAAATAAAGAAAAAATTTTTACCTTTACTCGAGGTAGTATATCAACGATCGATTACTAAACACCTTAACCACTAAGCCTTTTCAAGCCTGGCTGCCAAATGGGTAGTCAGGCTTTTTTTTTCATCCAGCCTTGCAAATTCACAGTTTTTAGACAATTTTGTATACATATTCTGCGGGATACGTGAAAGAACATCTGACATACGAGGAACTGGCCAACATACGAGTACAACAGGAACAACGTATAGCTGAGCTTGAAGAGCAGATGAAGCAGCAAGCTGACATCCGGCAGATCGAAGAGAAATACAAAAGACTGGTTGAGAGCCTGCGCGATGAATATATTTTTTATTCACATGACAGTTCCGGAATGGTCACCTACGTCAGTCCATCCATCACGAAAGTCCTCGGTTATTCCCAGGAAGAGGCCATGCGGGATTACAGGGAATTTCTAACCGATCATGAAATGAACCAGGAGGCACTGAAACGGTCCCAGTCCAGCCTGAACGGATTGATCCAGCCTACTTTCATGAATGAGCTGTATCACATTGATGGTTCCACCAGGGTATTTTACAATACTGAACTGCCGATCTATAATGACAAGGGAAAGGTTACCGGCGTGGAAGGAATTGCACACGATGTAACAGAAAGATATGCAGCCGAGGAAGAACTGAGGAAACAGGAAGAGATCCTTAAACTTTTGGTCGACACCATCGAAGAGGTATTCTGGATACTTGACCTGAAGACAGACCAGTTGTTGTATATCAGCCCGAAATATGAACTGGTATTTGGAAGGTCTGCCTCCAGCCTTTACCAGAATCCCGGATCTTTCCTGAAATCGGTTCATCCCGGGGACCGGGAATTCGTTAAAAAGGCTTACAAGAAAATAGAAAAAGGAACCGGGCTGGATATGGAATACCGGATCATAGATCCCGAAGGAAATGAAAAACAGATCTGGACAAGATCATTTGTTATTCATGACGACCGTAAAAAACCTTCATTATCCATCGGTACCGCACAGGATATCACCGAACGGAAAAAATCACAACGGGAAAAAGACCTGTTGGCAGCCATCGTGGAAAATGTTGAAGATCATGCCGTGATCAAGGATACTGAACTGAAGGTTATCGCTTCCAACCGGGCCAATACGGTTGCTGCCGGTAAGAAATCAGCGAATCGGCTGATCGGCAAAACTGACCTCGAGATCTATGGTGATCTTGATTATGTAAGACAGTATATGGATGATGACCGGAAGGCATTGAAACTGAAGAAAGGGGAAACACTTGTTAATGACCAGGTGTTCGTATACCCGGATGGCAGGAAAATTCATTCCCTGGTAAAGAAATTCCCGGTGTACGATGAGCAAAACAAACTGATCGCTGTTGCTTCCATATCCAGGGATATTAGCAATTACAGGAACACCCTCCAGGAACTCTATAAGAGCGAGCAGAAGTACAGGTTGCTTATTAACAACCAGGGAGAAGGCATCGGCATGGTCAACCCGAATGAAAAATTTGTATTCGCTAATCCCAAAGCAGAAGAAATATTCGGTGTATCCACAGGTAAACTGACTGGAAAAACAGTGCTTGATTTCCTGGCTCGCGAAAACAGGAAATTCATCAGGGATCAGACCGAACAGAGGAAAAAAGGCAAAAAAAACACCTATGAACTGGAGATCATTCGTCCCGATAAAGAAAAGAGGCAAATACTTGTTACTGCTACCCCTCAGTACGAGGATGGTGAATTTACCGGCACCTTTGCCGTTTTCAGGGATATAACAGGCTGGAAAACACAGGAAGCCTCGGCTGACAAGGATAAGTTTCTCTCAATTATCGCTCATGACCTTAAGAATCCCCTGAGTTCCATCATGGGTTTTTCTGACCTTTTATTGAAAGATTATCCCTCGTACGATCAGGATGAAGTCCTCACCTTTGTCAAAATGATAAATGATGCATCCATACAGGCACATAACCTTGTTGACAACCTGCTGAACTGGTCAAGGTCACAATCGGGCCGCATCAAATTTGATCCCACCGGTTTTAAGATATCTCCGCTTATTGAATCAGCATTCAAGCTCCTCGAAGGGCATGCCCTTGAAAAAAACCAGGACCTTCAAAACCGGGTGAGTCCGGGCACCCAGGCATACGGGGATAAAAATATGGTCGCCACCATTATCAGGAACCTCGTCTCCAATGCCATCAAGTTTACTCCTCCCAGGGGCAGGATCACAGTCAATGAAAAGATTTACAAAAATGAGATCCATATCCTGGTTACAGACAACGGCATTGGTATCCCCGCGGATATCATCAATAAATTATTCCGGATCGATGAGCAGGTTACCCGGACCGGCACAGCCAATGAAGAGGGAACGGGACTGGGTTTGATCCTGTGCAGGGAATTTGCCATGAAAAACCATGGCTCCATTGAGGTAAGCAGCAAGCCCGGCAAGGGATCTTCATTTACAGTGCGGCTTCCAAGGCGTCTGCCAGGAAAATAGAGACCGGAACAGCATCGCCCTCAATTTTGATCCCAACAGCATTGAACATGGCTAGCAGGATCAACAGAAAACAAAAAAAAAGATGGGTTTGGTTTCATGTCGATAATTTTACAACCTTTGCTGATAATAGACAGGTGAAATTTCCCCGGCTTGCAAAATGTAGATGGTACAGCTAAAAAAAATCAGCTTTTTTCTGTTCGTATATTTTATGTTTCCATTGTGGCAATCAGGCACTGCCCAGAAAGATGAAAGCCTGATTTTAACATTTAAAAAGCATAAGGGTCCCGTTTATTCAATTGCCGCAAGTCCCGATGGATCAACCATAGCAAGCAGCGGGGATGACCGGTTCATACATTTATGGGATAAAAACAGCGGAGAGATCCGGTCTACCCTGAATGGCCCCCTGAAACCGGTTAAATACCTGACTTTCTCACGGGATGGAAAACTCCTGCTGGGGGCCGGGGGTACAGAGATCCGGATCTGGGACCTGGGGGATGGTAGCTGGACCAAATACAGCAGGCATGTAACCCATGTATATAACCTGGATTTTAACCAGGATGCTTCAAAGTTCCTCAGTACCAGCCTGAAAAACATATTTTATTTATGGGACCGGGAAGAGGCGACCGTGATCCATACCTTTGAAGGCCACTCAAAAACTGTCCTCACAGCCACTTTTAGTCCAGATATGCAATGGATTGCCAGTGGATCACTGGACCAGACGGTGATCATCTGGGATGCCAAAACACGCAAGCCCGTGCATACCATGTCAGCTCATGGCGGCAATATATTCTCCCTTGATTTCAGTCCCGACAGCAAACTCCTGGCCAGTTGCTCCATGGACGAGAACATAAAGATCTGGGATGTCGAAACGGGCAAGATCCATAAGCTCCTGACAGGTCATGATTATGCCGTGGTCTTCGTGAGGTTCAGTCCGGATGCCCGCTACCTGATCAGCGCATCCTATGACATGACGGCAAAACTCTGGGAAGTGGCCACCGGCAAATGCATTTACACCTTCGTTGACCAGAAAGATGCCCTGTATGCGGCAGATTTCGTTCCCGGCGGGAGCCAGGTCCTTACCTGTTCGAATGACGGAACGGTCATGATCTATGAAATATCTCCACGGTTTTCGGCCGAATATTACTATTTCGATGAGATTGAAAAGGAAATGGAAAATTCAGGATTATTTGAAGCACGCAGAAAAGGGGAAAACCGGGATGCATATAATACCCGCCAGGAAAAAGCAGCACTGTTCCGGAGGGACCTCTTCGAAAAGTATTACCAGAAGCATCTGCTGGACCTGGATGAGTAAATGCCTGTATGTTTGATAGCATACATGTTCACAAACATTCAACTCCCCCCTTACAGCCTCCCTCCTCCTTCCTATTTTTATGGTTCATCATTGCTGACACAAACTCATGGAAAATCCTTTTGCCGAATCATTTAAGATCAAGATGGTCGAGCCCGTATACAGGAGTACCCGGGAGCAAAGGAGGGAATGGATCAAAAAGGCACGGTATAATGTTTTCAATCTGAGAAGCGAGCAGGTTTATGTCGATCTGCTGACCGACTCTGGAACCACTGCCATGAGCCAGCAGCAATGGGCAGAGATGATGCTGGGGGACGAAAGCTATGCGGGAGCCAGCAGTTATTATAAGCTGAAACAGAGCATAGAGGATCTGTTCGGTTTCGATTATTTTCTCCCGGTTCACCAGGGAAGGGCAGCAGAAAATGTGCTGTTCTCGGTGCTGGTAAAAGAAGGAGACATCGTCCCGGGAAATGCCCATTTCGACACGACCAAGGGGCATATAGAATACCGGAAAGCAACAGCTCTCGATTGCACCATACAGGAAGCTTACAATACCAGCCTGATCCATCCCTTTAAAGGGAACATTGATACGGATATACTTCAGCATGTGCTCGAAAAATACGCGGATGATATTCCATTTATCATCCTCACGCTGACCTGCAATACAACGGGCGGACAACCGGTATCCATGCAAAATATGAAAGATGTCCGCACCCTCGCAGATCGATATTCCATACCCCTTGTGTATGATGCGGCCAGGTTTGCCGAAAATGCTTATTTCATCAAAGAACGAGAGGATGGATACAAGGAAAAGACCATCGCCGACATCGTGACTGAAATGTTCTCCTATGCCGATGCCGTTACGATGAGCAGCAAAAAGGACGGGAACGTAAATATCGGCGGGTTCATTGGTTTTCGCAACGGGGACTGGTACGAAAAGGCATGCACCTACAATATCTTGTTCGAAGGATTCCTGACCTATGGCGGCATGTCAGGGAGGGATATGAATGCACTGGCATGTGGACTCAGAGAGGCTATTGAATACGACTCCCTGGAGACCCGCATCAAACAGACAGAATACCTGGCCAACCGTTTGCTGGAGAAAGGCATCCCTGTGCAACAACCCACCGGCGGGCATGCGGTATACATTGATGCGACCCGCTTCCTGACGAGGGTCCCACGGGAAGAATTCATTGCACAGACCCTGGCCATTGAGCTCTATCTTGAAGGTGGGGTGAGGGCGGTAGAGATCGGTACGCTGCTGGCAGACAGGGATCCGCAATCCGGGGAAAACCGCTATCCGGAAATCGAATACCTGAGGTTGGCCATTCCCAGGCGTGTCTATACCAACAACCATATGGATGTCGCAGCATTTGCCCTTGCAAATATTTTTGACAGGAAAGACAAAATTACCTCCGGCTACCGGATCATAAAGGAAGCGCCCATCATGCGGCATTTCACCGTGGAGCTTGAGCCGGTCAAGGCAGGCTGATCCGGGCCAAAATCTTTAACAGTTTTTTGACTTCGGGGGTATTGCCGTTCTTTTAAATTTGTCCACCTTTAAGCTTTTTATCCCAGTCAGAGATCCATGAAGGAACTTACCAGGGGAAATGAAGCCCGCCTCATCTTTAACTTTGCCATGCCCATGCTGCTGGGTAATCTTTTCCAGCAGTTATACAACATCGTTGATACCATCATTGTAGGCAATTTTCTTGGCAAGGAAGCCCTGGCCGCCGTGGGAGCCTCCTTCCCCATCGTATTTACCCTGATCTCCCTGATCATCGGGGTGGCTTCCGGGGGCACCATCGTAATTGCCCAGTACTTTGGTGCAAGCGACCATAAAAGTGTCAAAAGGGCCATTCATACCATGTATATCTTCCTGACCATCGCTTCTGTGGTTCTTACCCTTGTTGGCATTCCCCTGACCGATGAAATATTCAGGCTGATCCGGCTTCCCGAGGAGATCATGCCCGAGGCGACCACCTACCTGTCCATTTATTTATCGGGACTGCTGGCCTTTTTCGGTTTTAATACAACCAGCGCTATTTTGCGGGGATTGGGAGATTCGAAGACACCACTCTATTTCCTGATGATCTCCACCCTTTTCAATATCGGTTTAGACCTGCTCTTCATTGTTGTTTTTGAATGGGGAATAGCAGGGGCAGCCATCGCCACGGTGGTTTCGCAGGCCGGTGCCTTCCTTACAGCCGTGATCTACCTGAACCGGAACCATCAACTCATTGACTTCAACCTGCGGGAATATCAATTTGACAGGAAGATCTTCTGGCAAAGTCTCCGGATCGGGCTTCCCACCGGATTCCAGCATACTTTTGTCTCCCTGGGAATGATGGCCATCATGTCCATTGTAAACACCTTTGGGACCAATGTCATTGCAGGGTATTCGGCCGCCCTGAGGATAGACAGCCTGGCGGTGCTGCCGGCCATGAACTTTTCTGCTGCCCTGGCTACTTTTGTTGGACAAAATATTGGGGCCGGGAAGTCTGAGCGGGTCAGGCGGGGACTGATTGCCACCTTGTTGATGTCCTCCGCTGTTTCGATCACCGTCATGGCCATTGTCATATTCTTCAAATACCAGTTAATGGGCATGTTCACCAAAGATCCGGAGGTGATACGGATCGGGGGGGAATACCTGGTGATCGTCAGTACCTTTTACCTGCTGTTCACCGCCATGTTCAAGATCAATGGTGTATTGCGCGGGGCCGGAGACACCATCATTCCCATGTTCATCACCCTGCTGTCCCTGTGGATCATCCGGATCCCATTTGCCTGGCATTTCTCCGGGAGGATTGGAGAAAGCGGCATATGGTGGTCCGTCCCTGCCGGCTGGGGGATCGGACTTGTGCTGTCCTTCCTGTATTATCTTACCGGCAGGTGGAAAACCAAGGGGGTGGTGAAACCGCAAGTTGCAAATTCCTGACTTTGTTTTAATTTTGTTTCGAAACCAGGTAATTAAAACCTCCATCTATGCTTATCTCCATGACAGGCTACGGCAGGACCAAATGTGAACTCAGAAATGTGGTCTACGCCATTGAAATAAAATCACTGAACAGCAAGCAGCTGGATTTTTCCGTCAAGGTCCCGGTCTTCCTCAGGGAGAAGGAAATGGAAATGCGAAGCTGGCTGGGCAGTGAACTGCTGCGTGGAAAAATTGAAATTGGCATCTACCAGGAGATCAGGGAAGGAGCGACCGGTTTCTCAATCAACAAACCGGTTGTAAAGGAATATATCAGGCATCTGAAGGAAATTGCCAGGGATCTTGACATGACCGAATCAGATCGTCTGATCCAGACAGCCATGCGGCTGCCCGATACCATGCTTTCGGAAAAGGATCTATTACAGGAAGACGACTGGACAAAAGTGAAGGAAAGCATACAGGCTGCCCTTGACGAATTGCACTCTTTCAGGAAGCAGGAAGGCAAAGCCCTGGAAAAGGATATCAGGCTGCGTGTCAACAACATCCTGCAGAGACTTTCAGAGGTGACCCCTTTTGAAGAAGACCGTTCTGCAGCCATCAGGAAAAGGATCCTGACAGCCCTTGAGGAATTGGGACAGGATCAGTCAACCGATCCGGGCCGGATGGAGCAGGAGATGATATTTTACCTGGAAAAAATGGATATTACCGAAGAGAAGGTCAGGTTGAAAAATCACTGCAATTTCTTCCTGGAAACCATCGGAGCAGAGGCATCGGCAGGCAAAAAGCTGGGTTTTATATCCCAGGAGATGGGCCGGGAGATCAATACCCTCGGATCCAAAGCCTCTGAAGTCAACATACAGCGCCTGGTGGTTGAAATGAAAGATGAACTGGAAAAAATAAAAGAACAGGTCCTGAACGTGCTGTAGGCCATGAAAGGAAAAGCCATTATATTCTCAGCTCCTTCAGGGGCCGGGAAGACTACGATTGTTAATCATCTCGTGGGACTTGACCTGGGACTCGAATTCTCCATTTCTGCATGCAGCAGGCCACCCCGCCGAAATGAGGTGCATGGCAAGGATTATTATTTCATGAGCGTATCCGAGTTCAGTCAGCGTATCGCACAGGAGGAATTTTTAGAGTGGGAGGAGGTTTACAAGGATCATTATTACGGTACCCTCAAAAGTGAGCTGGAAAGGATATGGAACATGGGGAAACATGTTATCTTCGATGTGGATGTGGTCGGGGGAATAAATCTGAAAAAAACATTCGGAGTCAATGCCCTGGCAGTCTTTGTACAGGCACCCTCAATGACGGTTCTTGAGCAAAGACTGAGGGAACGCTCCACCGACCCGGAAGAAATAATACGGACCCGTATTGCCAAGGCAAAATCCGAAATACAGTATGCGGACCAGTTTGACGTGATTCTCATCAATGACAGTCTTGATGAAGCCCTGACCAGAGTAAAAGAAGTCCTTGCAGTTTTTTTGTCCCCCTGAAATTATCTATCAGATGGAATGTGTGTCTTCGAACAGCCCTGGCATGGCATTTTCAAGCCATGCCAGTACCTTGTTTATTGCTTCTCTTGCCTCCTCTGCGTCATCGGCTGAAGGCATGTACCAATCATCAGGATACCGAATCTCAACTGCGTAAGGCATAAGGATTGAAAGTGAATCCCTTAAAGATTCAGTCTCGGCTCTTAAAGGAATAATTTTTTCCAGAATCAGCAGAAGATCGTGGGAAAAGGGATATTCTTTCCCGTTTCCAACCAGAAAAGCCTTTAGCAGTTTTTCAGCCGCCTGCTGACAATGGTAACAAACGGTATCATAGGGAACAGTTTCCGATCTCAGATTATTATCCGCATTGAGCAGATCATTCATGGCCTTGGCAAACCATTGTCTTGCTATTTCCAGATTATCTGACATAAAGAATCTCACCTTCATTTAAGACAGTTGAAACGAAAGAAAGATGTGATTTTTTTCCTCTTTCAATTTCTTCCGGTGTATAGACCAGCAGATCCATGCTAAAAGGATAGGGCCTAAAAAGCTTGTATATCTCACGACTGCGTTTAAACCTGGGCAAACCGCTCTCAGCAATGATCATAAGATCCACATCACTATTTTCACCCGCTTCTCCCCTGGCGTATGAGCCAAATAAAATTATCTGCTCGGCATTGGTCTCAATTCCGATCCGGGTAGCGACTTTTTTTATTTCCTCCATATCTACCATAAATCAATAATACTAAATAATTTTACTTCTGTCAAACTACTTTTTCTTAAATATCGGTATTTTTATAACACCTTTGCCAGCCATAGGGGTGGTAAGGTTCATCTCAAAATGCTTAACCATGAATATTGGACTATTTTTCGGCAGTTTCAATCCCATCCATATCGGCCATATGGCCATTGCCAATTACATGGTGGAGTTTACTGACATGACCCAGTTATGGTTCGTGATCAGTCCACATAACCCCTTCAAGGAAAGAAAAACACTGCTTGCCGACCATCACCGTCTGGAACTGGTCGAGCGCGCAATTGGAGATGACGAGCGGTTCAGGGCAACAGATATAGAATTTAAAATGCCAACCCCCTCCTACACCATCGACACCCTTGCCTGGCTAAGTGAAAAATACCCTTCAAACCAGTTTTTCATTATCATGGGAAGCGACGGATTGCCCGCTTTCCCGAAATGGAAAAATGCTTCAGAGATCCAGAAAAATTACCAGAGGTATGTCTATCCAAGACCCGGATTTCCCACTGATACTGCCGGACAGGAGAACCTGAAAGTTGTCGATGCACCCCATATCGAAATCTCCTCAAGTTTCATCCGCAAGGCAATCGGCGAAGGCAAAAATATACAGCATTTCCTCCCTCCTGCCTCCTGGAGCTATCTGGATAAGATGAATTTCTACCGGAAATAATCTCTTTGATAAGCAGTTGCGGTAGGCAAATACGTACCCTGCTTGCCGTGTTTTACTTCTTTTAGGCTTCGGCCACTTCGTAGACGATCTCCATGCCACGCCTGACGGCCTCCTCATTGACCGGGAGCAGGTGGTGGTATCTGGCAGGCAGGGATTTTTTTAATCCTGCGAGTACATTTTCCAGTTTAACCACTGGCTTAATCTTGAGATATCCTCCCAGTACGATCATATTGAAAGTACGGGTTGTGGACATTTTTGCTGCTTCATCAGCCGCGTCGATCCGGTAAATGCTGATATCTTTCCTTGAAGGATGGTTGTTAATACCGTTGCCGTCATAGACCAGTAGTCCCCCGGGCTTGACCTTGGATTCAAATTTATCGACTGACTGCTGGTTCAATAAAATGGCTGTGTCATATTCATTCAGAACGGGTGAACTTACCCTGTCATTGGAAAGGATGACTGTTACATTGGCAGTGCCACCTCTCATCTCCGGACCGTAAGAAGGAAACCAGCTAACTTCCATATCTTGCATCATTCCTGAGTAAGCAAGTATTTTGCCAAGTGATAGCACTCCCTGTCCCCCGAACCCTGCAACAATGATCTCTTCTGTCATAATAGATGCTGTTTTGTTCTTTATTTTACCAGTTCGCCGTCTACCTTGATATCGCCCAGTGGGTAAAAGGAGAACATATTCTCTTCCATCCACTTGTTTGACTTGACAGGGGACATCTTCCAGCCGGAATTGCAGTTCGAAACCACTTCAACGAGAGATACTCCTTTTTTCAGCGTCTGGTTCTCAAAGGCTTTCCTTATGGCCCTCTTGGTTTTTCTTACATTACTGGGCTTATGTACTGCCTGCCTGGTTACATAATAGGTGCCGGGCAGCTGGGCCACCAGTTCAGTGATTTTCATGGGATTTCCCATGGTGCTGACATCACGGCCATAGGGCGATGTTGAAGATACCATCCCGGCGAGGGTGGTCGGTGCCATTTGTCCACCAGTCATCCCGTATATTCCATTGTTGATGAAAATTATGGTGATATGTTCGCCACGGTTGCAGGCGTGTATGGTTTCACCTGTTCCAATAGCGGCAAGGTCACCATCCCCCTGATAGGTAAAAATATATTTATCCGGCATCACCCGCTTCAGTCCGGTTGCCACTGCCGGAGCCCTTCCATGGGCAGCCTGCAGCCAGTCGATGTCAACGAATTCATAAGCAAGGACTGAACAGCCAACCGGTGCCACTGCGATGGTCTGGGACTGGATCCCAAGCTCCTCGATGACTTCTGCAATGATATTGTGAACGGTCCCATGTCCGCAACCCGGACAATAGGAGAGTACATTATCGGTCATCAAAGGGCTTTTTTTGTAAACCAGGTTTTCCTTTTTGATGATATCTTTTACATCCATACTTTTTACATGTATGCTCATGGTTTGACTATTTTTTCTTCAAGGGCTTCCAACACTTCATTCGGAGAATGCACCATTCCACCGAAACGCCCGTAATGCTCCACCGGGATCTTTCCATTCACGGCCAGCCGGACATCCTCAACCATCTGACCGGCATTCATTTCGACTGAGAGAATCCCTTTTACCTTCTCCGTCAGAACCTGGATGGCCTTTGTTGGGAAAGGATACAGGGTCACAGGTCTGAGGAGTCCGGCCTTGATCCCCTTATCCCTGGCCTGTTGTATTGTTTTTTGACACACCCTGGCACTGGATCCGTAAGCAATTATGAGATATTCTGCATCCTCACAGGCAATTTCTTCGAATCTCACCTCAGCTTGCATTTTCCTGTACTTTTCCTGGAGCCTGAGGTTTCTTTTCTCCATCTGGACAGCTTGCAGGTCGAGTGAGGTGATGATGTTCCGCTCCCTGTCGGGGGTCTTTCCCGTTGCTACCCAGTCCTGGTCAAATTCCGTAGCCCTGGGTATCTGTTCAAACAACTCAACCTTTTCCATCATCTGCCCGATCAATCCATCTGTAAGGATCATCACGGGATTGCGGTACTTAAAGGCAAGATCAAATCCAAGGGGAACAAAGTCAGCCATTTCCTGCACGGAGGCAGGAGCCAGCACCAGCAGATGATAATCACCATGCCCCCCCCCTTTGGTGGCCTGGAAATAATCCGCCTGGGAGGGCTGGATGGTACCGAGTCCGGGCCCACCCCGGACAACATTGACCAGTACACAGGGAAGCTCCGCACTTGCGATATAGGAGATTCCTTCCTGGAAGAGTGATATACCCGGACTGGAAGAGGAAGTAATGACACGGCGGCCCGCACCGGCTGCTCCGAATACCATATTGATGGCACCCAGTTCACTTTCGGCCTGGAGAACGACCATCCCGGTCCTTTCTTCAGGCTTTTCCATCATCAGGTACTCCAGCACTTCTGACTGTGGGGTTATTGGATATCCGAAATAAGCGTCCGCACCAGCCCTGATGGCTGCTTCTGCAATTGCCTCATTTCCTTTCAATAAACGGAGTTCTTTCTTCATGCTGAAATGTTAATATCCCTAGGCTTCTACCTTCACCCGGTAAACGGAGATCACGCCATCGGGACATACGATTGCACAGTTGATACAGCCTGTGCATTCCCCGGGGTCTTCCATGTAGGCAAAATGATAGCCTTTCCCGTTTACTTTTCTTTCCATCCGGAGTACGCTGGTAGGACATGCCTCTATACAGAGTTCACAGCCTTTGCAACGCTCAATATCAACTACAATCGCACCTCGTTGCTTAGCCATTTGAAATATATTTTTTTAACCTTAGAATTAGCTAAAATAACAATTCTATTTAAGAGTCATAATCCCGCCCTGCATGATTATTATCAGGTGGCCGGTATTATCCAACAGGATGATCTTTTTGGAATTTCTGTAACCTACTCTCTAACAGGGACATATCATCAAGCCTGACCTGTGAGACACAGGCACGTAATCCCTCTTTCCTTTCACTTCCGGTAATCTCCAGGGTAATGGCGCTGATCCCATAGTACAAAAGTTCCCTGAGCAACCTGGCCCCTGAGAATCCAGGATAGCTGAAGGTAAAATAAAATCCATCTGCCAGGGGCTTGTCAATATCCATATCGTAAACGATATCGAAACCATTATTGGTGAACAATTTTTTCATGATCTTTGCCCGCTCTCCATATTCACGAACCTCATCGACAATGTTGAATTCCCCGTCGTTGGCTGCTTTCAGGATGGCAGCAACGGCATACTGTGCGGAATGACTTGCACCCGCAGACAGGGCATACAATGCCCCAAAGATCATGGAGTGACCGAACCTGTCCGAGGTATAATAGCGCAGCAGGTCAGGATACCTCCTGTGAAACAGCTCGTCAGACATGACCATCATACCAATCCGCTGTCCCGCGTAACTGAAAGTCTTAGAACAGGAGATCAGCAGCAGATAATTCTGGGTGTATTTTGCGACGGTGGACTGAAACGGGGGTTTGCCGGGGGTGGAAACATCCTTCCTGAAATCCATGCCAAAATAGGCCAGATCCTCGATTACAACCACATCATATTCATTGGCCAGGTCACCGATGATCTGTAATTCCTCTTCGGTAAAACAAATCCATGACGGATTGTTAGGATTGGAATACAAGACACTGGAAACCAAACCCGTATCAAGTGATTCCCTCATCTTGTCCCGCAATTTCGCCCCCCTGTACTGGTACACATCAAAGGTCCGGAATGAATGTCCCAGTACAATACATTGCTGCTTTTGCACAGGAAAACCCGGATCCAGGAAAAGGGTGCCCTCTCTGTTGCGATCGCTCCGGTTGGCCACCAGGAAAGCTGCCATGCTCCCCTGCATGCTTCCTACTGTCGGAATACAGGAACCGGGGGATACATCGAGATCGAGGAACAGTTTGCAGAACCTGGATATTTCCTGCTTTAATTCAGCGACACCTTCGATATTTGCATATTTTGAAGCCACTCCTCTTTTGAGGGCTTCGATCTCAGCTTCTGTTCCTACACTGGCTGGTTCAAGTCCCGGCACCCCCATTTCCATCCGGATGAAATGTTCGCCGGTCGCCTTCTCAACCTCATTCACAACCTTCACGATCTCACGGATCTTGGCCTGTCCCAGGTCACAAATGCCAAGTTCATTGATCTTGGAGGAAACGATATTAAAATCGATGGGAGTTTCTTTGCTCATTATTGTTATGATTAATGATCCATTTATTTTTCAATCTTTATCCGGGCATCAACAGCTATGACCCCATCCTTTGTTCCCAGCAAGGGATTCAGGTCCATTTCGATGATTTCAGGGGCTGTGCTTACCAGCTGTGATAATCTGACCAGTATGTTGATATATGCTTGTTCGTCTATGCCATCCTGTCCCCTGATCCCATCAATGACTGGGTAGCCCTGCAGGCTTTTGATCATATGGTCAGCTTCCGCTGTGGTCAGCGGCGCCAGTCCCGCTTTCACATCCTTCAAGGCCTCTACAAAAATCCCACCCATGCCACACAGGATAAGATGTCCGAATTTATTTTCAAGTTTAGCCCCCGCAAACAATTCAGTCCCCGAAAGCATAGGCTGGATCAGAACAGATTCCGCATCCTCTATCTGCATCATCCGTTCATATTCCCCGCTTACCTGGGTGGGATCCTGTATATCAAGTGCCACTCCGCCAATATCTGATTTATGCACGGGACCAACGACCTTCAATACAACAGGGAATCCAAATTCCTCAGCCTTCAGGACGGCATCCGCCCTGGTCGTCACAACGGCTTCATCTGCCCTCGGTATGCCAGCTGCATCCAGCAATGCCTGTACCTGAGCAGGGGACAAATAGCCGTTCGCTGCAGCAGCTGTCACTGTCCTGATACGCTCCACATTAACCACCAGTGGCCCATCATCCCTGACATCAAAACGGGGCGTATGGTAAACCCTGGCCAGGGATTTCCCCAATATTACCTCATCCGGGAAGTTGATCCTCCCATATGAAAGGAATGCTGAAATTTCTTCCTTCCCATTCACCACTGAGGGCAGTACAGGAAATATGGGTTTACTGCAGGTTTTCATTTTTTCATGCAGCAGGAGGTACACATCATGCACGCTGAACAGGCCGGGACTGCCAAAAATAACGATCATCCCGTCGATCTCCCCGAATTCATTTTCACAATAGTCGATGATGGTCCCCAACTGCTCTGCGGTCCCCGTTGCCAGAAAATCAATCGGGTTCGAAACGGAGGAGCCAGGATGCAATTGTTCCAGCAGCTCATCTGCCGCCCGACCGGTGATATTCGGTACTTCCATGCCCCCTTCTTCCAGGGCATCCGTGAGCATCACTGCAGGTCCGCCCGCATGGGTTATCACAGCCATGCGCTTACCTTTCAGTTCCCCGTGCAGGAATACAGAAGCTACTGCAACCAGTTCCCCCCTGCTATGGCACCTGACGATGCCTGCCTTGCGGAACAGGGCACCGACGGCTATATCCGGACTGGCAAGGGCGCCGGTATGCGAGGATGCCGCCCGGCTGCCGGCATCCGAGGTGCCGGCCTTGATCGCTGCAATCCTGCAACCTTTGCGTACAAGGGAAGACGCGTGTTTAAGCAACAGATCCGGCTTATCGATATTTTCTATATATAATAATTTAACCCTCGAACTGGAGTCAGGATCATATGTTTCATCAAGGTGCTGTAAAACATCTTCCACACCCGTCTGGGCACTGTTCCCGACGGAATACACGGAGGAAAATGTAAGTCCGTTTGGCATTCCGGCTTCCATGATAAAAACAGCCGTTGCCCCTGACCCTGATATAAAGTCACAACCCTTCGGATCAAGCACAGGAACCGGACTTGTAAACACCCCCTGGTATTGTTGAGTGATCACCCCTATGCAGTTTGGACCGATCAGGTTACCGCCGGCCGAATCAATGATCCCTGCTATTCTGTTCTCCAACTCGGCACCTTCCTTGCTTTCTTCTCCAAATCCGGCCGATAATATGATGAAACCTTTTGTTCCCTTTTCCCTCACCATTATTTCCACGGTCTCCTCACAAAATCTTGCAGCAATTGCCAGTATGGCCAGATCCGTTGGGGGCAAAGAGCCGGGATCAGGATAACATTTCACTCCCTGGACCATATCCTCCCTGGGATTTACCACGTATAAATCCCCGGAAAATGAACCCTGCAGGAGGTTCTGAAGGATCTTTCCTCCAGGTTTATGCAGGTTATTGGAGCCCCCGATAACAGCTATGCTTCGGGGTTCGGTAAGTTCTCTGGCCAGCATGGTTGATTTTTCAGTTCAATAACAAAATTAGAAAATCATGCCGGTATCTCTGGTGATAAATATCATTGTTAAAAAACAGCCTGACAGATGCACCTCTCTCTCCAGGTGGAAAGGAATGACCGGAAAAGAAATTAATTGATATATAATATGTGAATATCTTTCATCGTTGCTGCATATATGATTTAGTTTCATATCCTAATTTTGCGCAGGCATAAATCCCAAAAAACATGAAATCAAGGCGATCCATATCCATATTATTGATTCAGTTCATTCTTGTACTTCCGGGCATCGCACAGGATGTCAACGATATATTTGATGATATTATCCTCCGGATTGATACCAGTGAATACTCATTTACAAGAGATCAGATCCAATTTAAGGGACAACCCCATCTGCCATTCAGCTTTTCAGAACCGGCAGCTGTCTGCGAAGTGGAACTGGTTCCGGCAAGCGGTCTGGACCTCGCTGATCTTAAACTGCATCCCTCCGGAGATTTTAAACTGGTTGATTCTCTTCAGATTATCAGAGGTAAATTCATCCGTTTCAAGGTACGGTTCGTGGACCTGGTAAACACATCCTTCCTGAAATTTACCTTTTCCCATCCTGAAACCTCACTGAGGGGATCCCCGCTCGTTGAGATAAACCTCCTCCCCTACACGAACACATACCTGAAATTTTATCCGCTCAGCGAAGAATTATTTATCGGTGAGGAAAAGGTCTATGAACTGGTAACCAACAACATCGAGAATATCCATTTTAATAATGACTGGGTGGAAAATTCACGGATGAACTACCGTATCACCAAGACCTTCAACCAGATCCAATTACACATTATCCCAAAGGTCCTTGGCAGGCTCAGCATTTCCATACCATTTAAATTAAAGCGTCCCATGATCAATGAGCTTGGTGATCTGGTATTTGACCTTCCCCCCATCGAACACAGGTTCTATGTAAGCCGGACCAGGCTTCAGTTCCTGAATCTTGACAGGCAGGAGATCACCCTGGATGACTCCACACAAAGTATGGGCATCGAGGTACAGATGGATCATGGCCTGCTGATGGAAATGCAGAAGACATACCGGGTAGAAAACCAGGAAAAGGCCGGAGGAACATTGATCGCTGAACTATTCACGAAGTATCAGCTGACAAATAACCGGGTTCTTTGCCTGCTCAGGGTGTACAACCTCCACCGGAATGCTGAAGGCTACCTGTACATCAAAGACGGTGATGTTCCCCGGTTTATTACCAATTTCGATATCACCCCTAAAACAACCGTCAGCCGGATCAGTATCATGCGAGGTGGTGACTGGTCAGAGAACCTGAATGTTTACCCCGGTGAGACAATAGATATGAGAATTGAAGGTGTCGGCCTTCATAAGGCAGCATTCAATTTTGAAGAGCTGGAGGATGTCACCTCTGATTCCACCATCAGGGGGGAAAACATGGCATTATACGAATTCAAGGTGCCCATGGATGTCTCCAAGCGGAGACTGGAATTATTCAACTATGCACAGCCCATGGGAAGGACCCTGAACGTCAAGGAATACCAGGAACCGAGACCCTTGGATTTTATCTGGATTGAATACCAGGGAAAAAAGCACAGGATCTCTGACCTCCCCGCAACCAACCTGACAGATGGAACGATCCAGAACTTTCAATTCGGGAGTGATCCTGATATGATCGATACGGACGAGAAAATGTACGGAAAACAATACCTGAGGATGGATATTACCGTCACCGGCAGGCGAGGTGAACTGATAGATGTAAAGATGATCAATGATATTGTGATCTGTCCGGGCATCAAATCCCCCAGGTCTGAATTTTATAATTACCGGGATTGCGGACTTCAGAATTTTGATCTGAACAGCTATATCCGGACCCAGACCTCGAACCTGGATATCTGGTCAACGATAAAGATCCGGCTTTCACACATGAAGGAAAAATACGGCGGCCGGGGTGAGACCAAGGAATTCGACATTGTCCTGCGCAAGGATATGTCTTTCGATATCGAAGTATCTTTTCCTGCGGGACTCATCACTGTGTCTAAGCCCGAGGAGGGGGCGGAGGATCAGCGCCTGGGACAGCTGACCGGGATCAGCATTGCCATGATTGCCCAGTTTACCTTCTACCACCCCGAAAAGATCAATGTCCAGCGACCCTATAAGATTGGTGCCGGCTTTCTTGCCCTTAACACTTTCAATTTCAGTGATAATGCGGAAAACCGTGACATCGGCCTGGTTGTCATTGGCAGCCTTTATCCTACGACCAAGGATGTTAAACTCACCTTCCCCCTCTATATCGGCGGGGGATACCAGTTGAAGTACCAGAAGTGGTTCTTTTTGATAGGTCCGGGTATACGAATACGATTATAAAAGGTAATAAGGCTTTGTTCGACGGCTTTTGTTTTTTGACTATTTTTACCCCCTCATCAAAGCATGCTGACCATGAGAAGGTTTCTTGTCTGTGCTGTGTTTTATATACTGCCCCTGTCTGTTTTTTCGCAGGTAGAGCTGGATTATTATTTGCCGGGTGAAAAAACCCTTCCGGAGATCCCCACACCGGAATCAGTTATCGGTCACCAGGTTGGAGAGTGGCACCTGACCCACGATAAGCTCGCTGCCTACCTGGACAAACTGGCCCAAGAATCTGACCGGGTGGTACTGCAGGAATACGCACGGTCTTGGGAGAACCGTCCCCTTTTCCATCTCATTATAACCTCTCCCGAAAATCACGCCAGGCTTGAACAGATCAGGGAGGAACATTTGAAACTCGGTGATCCCGCAGTCAGTGATCAATTGGATCTGGAAGACATGCCGGTGGTGGTCAGGCTGGGATATGGTGTTCACGGAAACGAATCGAGTGCCTCCAATTCATCGGTCCTGGCAGCCTATTACCTGGCCGCTTCCCTGGATCAGGCTGTGCTGGACTATTTGGACAAGATGGTGATCCTGATCGATCCCTGCCTGAACCCCGACGGATTCAACCGACATGCCAGCTGGATCAATATGCATAAATCCCAAACCCCGGTGGCAGACGATAACAGCCGAGGATTCCGTGAAGTATGGCCAGGGGGCCGGACCAATCATTACTGGTTTGACCTGAACCGTGACTGGATCCTGCTGCAACATCCGGAATCCAGGGGCCGGGTGGAAGTTTTCCATCAATGGCGACCAAATGTGCAGACAGACCATCATGAAATGGGTTCATCTTCGACCTTTTTCTTCCAGCCCGGGATCCCTTCCCGCACCAATCCTTATACTCCACAGGGTACCACGGACCTGACCAGCAAGATCGGGCAGTACCATGCCAGGGCACTCGATGAAATTGGCAGCCTGTATTTTACGGAAGAGATCTTTGATGATTTTTACTATGGGAAGGGATCTTCTTATCCCGATGTCAACGGCAGCATAGGCATCCTTTTCGAACAGGCCGGTACCAGGGGATTTGAACGGAACACTTCCGGTGGAAAACTTACTTTCCCCTATGCCATCAGAAACCAGGTCAAGGTATCTTTCTCTACCCTGAAAGCATCCTATGAAATGCGGACTGAACTATTGGAACACCAGCGGGATTTTTACAAGGCATACAGCTCCCAATACGATGCTGCAACCGAAAAGGCCTATGTGTTCGGGGATGCTGATGGTGCAGGCACCCTGGCAAGCTTTATAGATATTCTGCTCCAGCACCGGATCGAGGTATACAGGTTAAAGCAAAACCATACCATTGACGGCGTTACATATACACCTGCAAAGGCTTATGTAGTCCCACTAAACCAGCTCCAATTCAGGCTGGTTCAGAGCCTTTTCCGTCCCCAGAAAACCTTTGCCGACAGTTTGTTCTATGATGTTTCTGCCTGGACCCTCCCCTATGCCTTTAACATACCCTATGCCGCTGTCAATCAATCCAGCCTGGCCGGAGAATTGAAGGGTGAGCAGATGCTGAAATCAGACAGCCAGCAGGGAAAGATCATCGGAGAGGTAAGTGAGGTAGGTTATATTTTCCGCTGGAATGAATATGATGCACCAAAAGCCCTGTATAAGATCCAATCCGCCGGGTTAATAACCCAGGTAGGCACAGAGCCCATAGCTTATCAAAACCAGGAGATCAATCAATCTTTCAGCTACGGGAGCATTTTCATACCGGTCCAACAACAGGAGTCCCCCCCCGGAGAGGTATATGACATCATTGATGGAGCAGTCCGTGAAACCAGCGTCATTGCCTACTCGCTCGGTACATCCTATACGATTGAGGGCATGGACATGGGCAGCGGCCGTTTCGTTCCCCTTCAAAAACCTGAAGTATTATTGCTTACCGGTGATGGTGTCCGCAGCCTGGATGCCGGCGAGATATGGAACCTGCTTGATGCACGTATGCATATGCCCGTTGTGCTCATCAATCAGGAGCAGTTGAACTCCATGGACCTCTCAGGATACACACATCTGCTCATGCCTCCAGGTTCATACAACAGGATCAGTGCTACCGGCCGGCAGGAGATTACCCGATGGGTCAACAAAGGGGGAACCATCATTGCCCTGAATACTGCCAACCGGTGGCTGAATGAGAACAAACTTACCTCCATGAAATTTAAGGCAAATCCAGTTGACAGCTCCGGATATAAGGCATATAAGGACCTGAGAAACAACAGTGGGGCACAACGGATCAGCGGTAGTATATTCCAGGCCCATGTGGATATCAGCCACCCCATCGGGTATGGACTCGGGCGGAAGACCATCCCGGTTTTCAGGAACCATTCCCTGATTGCCCTGCCAGACCACCGTCCCTATGCCTATCCGGTAAGATATACAGATGAACCACTGCTCAGTGGATATGTCCCGGAAGAAAAATACGATGAGCTCCGGAACACTCCCGGGGTGATCATTAACAGCCTGGGATCAGGAAAGATCATCTCTTTTATCGATAACCCGAATTTCCGTGGATTCTGGTATGGAACAAATAAGTTGTTCATGAATGCCATTTTTTTCGGTCCAGCAATTTCATCTTATTCAACGAGATAGTATTTTTACCAACAATTAGAAATAGAACAATATGCCTATCAATATCCCTGACAATCTGCCTGCAGCAGCTGTTCTTAAGGAGGAGAACATTTTCGTCATGGACCAGACAAGGGCCATTCACCAGGATATCCGGCCCCAGCGCATCGTGATCCTGAACATTATGCCGGTCAAGCATACCACGGAAACCCATTTGCTGCGACTGCTTTCCAATACTCCGCTGCAAATTGAGATTGACCTGATCCATCCAAAAAATCATACTTCCAAGAACACTTCCATCGAGCACCTGCAGACCTTTTATAAGACTTTCGACCAGGTCAGGGATCACAAGTACGACGGACTGATCATTACCGGGGCCCCCCTTGGCTTCATAAACTTTGAGGATATAACTTACTGGAAGGAATTGAAGGAGATCATGGACTGGTCTGAATCCCACGTCACTTCCACACTGTATCTGTGCTGGGGAGCCCAGGCAGCCCTTTACCATTTTTACGGGATCGAGAAAAAATTACTGCAGAAGAAAATGTTTGGTGTCTTCAAACACCGTGTCCTGGATCGCAAAATCCCCCTGGTGCGCGGATTCGACGATCTTTTCCCTGCTCCTCACTCCCGGTACATGCATATCGAAAGGGAAGACGTCTTCAAGGTTAAGGAACTTCAGATCATTGCAGAATCGGATGTGGCAGGTATTTACATCCTGGGAACAAGGGACGGTAAAAAGATCTTTGTGACCGGACACTCAGAATACGATCCCAACACGCTAAGGGATGAATATGAAAGAGACATTGCCAAGGGTATGGATACCCAGCTCCCTGTAAATTACTTCCCGGAGGATGACCCTTCAAAACTGCCCATGGTCCAGTGGCGGAGCCATGCGGTCCTGCTCTATACCAACTGGCTGAACTATTATGTTTACCAGGTCACGCCCTTCAAACTTGAGGAGGAGTAGCTGCTTGCTTAAACCAGTCATACCACTGGTCCATTCCCTCACCGGTTTTTACGGATAACTCAATGAATTCCAGCTTTGGGTTGACCTGTTGAGCGTATTCCCTGGCCTGTCCGAGGTCAAAATCAAGATAGGGCAGCAGATCTGTTTTATTGATGATACAGAGATTCGAGGTCTGGAACATGTAAGGGTATTTTAAGGGTTTGTCCTCTCCTTCGGTTACACTCATAATGACCACACGGGACGATTCACCCAGGTCGAACATGGCCGGACAGATAAGATTGCCAACATTTTCGATCATCAATATGGATCCGTCCTTAACCTCCAGCTTCTTCACCGCCTTGTTCACCATATCCGCATCCAGGTGGCAACCCTCTCCGGTATTGACCTGCACAACAGGGGCTCCTGCCTCCTTGATCCGGTTGGCATCATTCATGGTCTGCTGGTCACCCTCGATAATAAAGAATGACAGGTTTTTCCCCTGTTCCCTGATGGTCCTCTCCAGCAGACTGGTTTTTCCGGAACCGGGTGAACTTACCAGGTTCAGTGCCAGAATGTTTTTCGCCTCGAAATAACCCCTGTTCCGCTCGGCCAGCAAATTGTTCTTTCCCAGCACATCCTGTTCAATCTCCACCTTCCTGTACTGTCTATGGTCATGGTCATGAGTATGATGATGATGCCCGTCATGGTCATGATCATGGGAATGCTCCACCCCATCATGGGTATGTGTATGGTGGTGGGGATGTTCCCCTGGTTTGAGTATGGTGGGCTCTTTCCCTGGCTGTCCGCATCCGCAGCTGTCACACATGATAATACATATTATTTGATCCCGACAAAGATAGTAAAATTGGACTCTGCAGGCAATACTGGCACGTCACTGATTTTTAATGTGCCCTAGTCTATGATGAGGGATTTTACCCTGAGTTCCCGCCCCTGAAAGATATCCGGGGCACCGGTCTGGCAGGCCGGACAGGGCATGTACACTGTATCGGTTTCATATTCCTGTGCACAGTTGGTACACCTGGCCTTGCCCGGTATGAAAATGAGGTTCATTCTGGCATTTTCAAGCATGGTTCCCTTTACTGCGGCTTCCAGGGAAAATTCAAGAGCTTCAACTACAACTCCTGAGAGTTGTCCGACTTCGATCTCAACTTCTTTCACGACATTGGCTTTCTCCTTCCTTGAATAGCTGGTGGCGATATCGACTATGTCCATGGCTATGGAAAACTCATGCATCTTATCAGGATTTGAGTTCCTAAAAGTAATACATAATAATGGAAATTTGATTTTTGCATGACCGGCATTTTTTACTTATAACCTCTTAAAAAATCTGCTTATAATTGTATCTTTATTGGCAAAATAAAATAACAGTATTATGACGACCGTAAAGCAAATATTAGAGACCAAGGGAAATGAGACTTACAATGTCAGTCCCGGTGCAACAGTATTCGAAGCGTTGCAGATCATGGCAGATAAAAATTGTGGAGCCCTTATGGTAATGGATAGCGATGGGAAACTGGTGGGGATGTTCTCAGAGAGGGATTATGCACGCAAGATCATCCTTCATGGCAAATCATCCAAGGAATCCATGGTTGAAGATTACATGACCACTGAACTGACCACTGCCAAGCCCGAATCAACCACCCTGGAGCTCATGGCTGTAATGACCAATAAGCATGTCAGGCATATCCCCGTACTTGATCATAACAAGCTTGTTGGTATTGTCTCCATTGGTGATGTCGTGAATGCCATTATTAAAGAACAAGAAATCACGATCAAGGATCTCGAAAAATACATCACCTCAAGCGGTTACGGGCATCAATAATCCCCTGTTTCACGCTTTTTTGCAGCAATGGCAAGCTGTCCCAGGGCGATCCCTCCATCATTGGCGGGCAATTGCCTGGGAACCAGTACTTTAAATTGACTATCCAGCAGGCTGTCTTCTATCCGGGTTGACAGATACCTGTTTTGAAAGGTACCTCCGGAGAGGGCTACTGTTCGGATGCCAGATTCCTGGCTGATCTTATTTACCCGGTTGATAATGATATCAATGATCGTATTATGGAACCTGGCTGAAATCGAGCCCGGGCCCGATCCTGCCAGCAATTCCTCCACCATGGATTGAAAGGCTGGTGCCAGGGATATATCGTCTCCCTCAACAAAAGGATAAGCGCCTGAATCATCCGGATTGATCACACTTTCAAGTCTCATCGGAGCTTCTGCATGGAAACTTGAAAAGGAACAAAGATCCAGGAGTGCAGCAGCGGCATCAAATAACCTGCCGGCACCGGAGGACAGGGGACAATTGATATTTTTTTCGATGGCCTGGATCACCTGGTCCACCATGGACCCTTTCAATTTCTTCAGAAAAGACAGGTTCAGTTCCAGCAGGTCTCTGCCGTATATTTTGTATAGGAAAGAAACTGCCATACGCCAGGGTTCATGTGTGGCCATATCGCCTCCGGGCATAGGCATATATTCCAGGTGTGATACCCGCTCATATCCGGCCAGGTCACATAAAAGGAACTCAGATCCCCAGATATGCCGGTCTTCTCCCAGTCCGGTCCCATCAAAGCTGACCCCTATCACTTTTTCATCTATACCATGTTCGGCCATTACCGAGGCAATATGTGCATGATGATGCTGAACAGCCAGGGTTGGCAATTCCAGTTCCCTGGCAAATCTTGTTGACAGGTAGTCCGGGTGCATATCACAAGCCACCAGTCCGGGTTCAAGACGAAACAAAGCCCTGAACCGGTCATATGTCTCCCTGTAGAACTCAAAAGTCTCAAAGTTTTTCAGATCACCGATATGCTGACTCATGATCGCCTGGTTTCCTTTTCCAAGACAGAAACAATTCACCAGTTCAGCGCCTGCTGCAAAGATGCCTTCAACGGACAATCCAAGGTGTACAGGATTGGGCACATACCCCCTTGATCTTCTGAGCAAACGGGACTGGTCCCTGACCACCATTGATACTGAATCATCAGCCCTGTTATGGATGTCACGGTTATAATGTAATACGGCATCAGAAACCGGTCCGAGGTTCTCTTCTGCCTGCTGGTTATTAATGATGATGGGCTCCTCTGCCAGGTTGCCCGAAGTCAGTACAATCACCCGGGTTTTCAGCTGCTCAAACAGCAGGTAATGGAAGGGCATATAGGGCAACATTGTCCCGATGGTGGGAAACCCGTTGGATACACCGGGAGCCAGCCCATTCTTCCCTTTCAAAATAACAATGGGACGCCTCCATGAGCTTAACAAAGTTGCTTCAATATCCGAGATCACGCAATACTTCCTGGCCTGTTCCAAACTGCTGAACATGACGGCAAAAGGCTTTCCTTCCCGGTTTTTCGAAGCCCTGAGACGGTTAACCGCTACTCCATTCAATGCATCACAGGCCATAAAGAATCCCCCGAGTCCCTTAATGGACACGATCCCACCCCCGTCTATCAGGCCTGCGGTCCGGCTGATTATTTCCTTTATCCCATGTATGCTTTCCGGTCCCAATACAAGCGTATAAGTGGGACCACAATCCAAACAAGCCGTCGGCTGGGCATGAAACCGCCGGTCCAGTACATCACCATACTCTTGTTCGCATGCAGCACACATCTTAAAATCATGCATGGTGGTATGGGATCGGTCGTAGGGCAGGTCCTTAATGATGGTGAAACGCGGACCGCAATTTGTGCAGTTCAGGAAAGGATATTCGATGCGCTTGGATTGCGCTGACATGTCTCTCAAGCAATCCTCGCATACGGCTATATCCGGACTAACCTGGGTGACCGCATCAGAAAGGTTCTCACTCTCAATGATCCTGAAACCGGAATACTTCTCAGGAGCAGTAGTTTTGGCATGGATCGTACCAATTTGGGATGCAGGGGGAGCCTGATGGCGGATCAGATGAATGAACTGTTCCAGGCCAGCCCGGTCTGCATTGACAGCAATCCTGACATTTTCGTTGGTATTAGCCACCCATCCCTCAAGACCTGTTTCATGTGCCAGCCGGTAAATAAACGGCCTGAAACCAACCCCCTGAACCAGTCCGGTTACCGTT
>DAOWJB010000246.1 GCA_030640625.1 Bacteroides sp. | reverse complement strand
TCAGCACCATCAAGAACAAGGACTGTTTCACCGGCAGCCGCTATGATGACAAGTTGCTGCTGGAAAAACTGGCCCTCGACGGGATACTCCATCGTTACGGTCAGCACAACCCGGAAGCCAACCGGCGGGTCAGGCATGAGTTGGAGATCATCGACCGCATGGGATTTTCAGCCTATTTCCTGATCACCTGGGACATCATCCGCTACTCCATGTCCAGGGGGTTCTACCATGTGGGGCGTGGCAGCGGGGCCAACTCCGTGGTGGCTTACTGTCTGAAGATCACGGACGTGGACCCCATTGAACTTGACCTGTATTTCGAGCGTTTTATCAATCCCAAGCGAACGAGTCCCCCGGACTTCGACATCGATTATTCCTGGAAAGAGCGCGACGAGGGACTGGACTATATCTTCAAACGCTACGGGGAAAAGCATACGGCCCTGCTGGGCACCATCTCGACTTTCCGTGACCGTTCCATCATCCGCGAACTGGGCAAGGTTTACGGACTGCCCAAGACGGAGATAGACCACCTGGTACAATATCCCGATGACATGATGAACCGCAGCCAGATCACCGAGAAGATCATGTACATCGGGCATAAGATCATGGACTTCCCCAACCAGCGGAGCATCCATGCAGGCGGCATACTGATCTCCGAAGAGCCCATCACCGCCTACACGGCCCTGGACATGCCCCCGAAGGGGTTCCAGACCACGCAATGGGACATGTACGTGGCCGAAGAGATCGGTTTCGAGAAGCTTGACATCCTCAGTCAGCGGGGCATCGGGCACATCAAGGAATGTGTGAACATCGTCCTGGACAACCAGCACAAAAGAATAGATGTACATGAGGTGGAAGCCTTTAAGAAAGATGCGAAGGTACGCGACCAATTGAGACGGGGAGAAACCAACGGATGTTTCTATGTAGAGAGTCCAGCCATGCGCGGACTCCTGAAAAAACTCCGCTGCGACAATTACCTCAGCCTGGTGGCAGCCAGTTCCATCATCCGTCCGGGGGTGGCCAAATCCGGCATGATGCGGGAATATATCTGGCGTTTCCACCACCCCGGTGAGTTTACATACATCCATCCGGTCATGGAACAGCAGCTGAAGGAAACCTATGGCGTAATGGTCTACCAGGAAGATGTGATCAAGGTCTGCCATCATTTCGCTGGACTCGACCTGGCCGATGCTGATGTGCTTCGCAGGGCCATGAGCGGGAAATTCCGCTCAAAAAATGAATTCAAGCGGATTGCTGCCAGGTATTTTGAAAACTGCAAAGCCAGGGGCTATCC
This sequence comes from Bacteroides sp., assembly GCA_030640625.1. Lineage (GTDB taxonomy): Bacteria > Bacteroidota > Bacteroidia > Bacteroidales > SM23-62 > SM23-62. The sequence goes on along the minus strand of DAOWJB010000246.1, from coordinate 13,263 downwards.
TGACGAACTGGCAAGGGAAGTCTGGCGCCAGATCGAATCCTTCGCCGGATACTCTTTCTCCAAGGCTCATTCAGCATCCTATGCCGTGGAAAGCTTCCAGAGCCTCTATCTTAAGTCCCACTTCCCCCTGGAATTCATGGTGGCCGTGATCAATAATTTCGGAGGATTCTACCGCACCTGGGTTTATGTCAATGAAGCCAGGCGCTGTGGTGCCACCATCAACCTGCCCTGCATCAATCGCAGCCAGCTCAAGACTTCCATAAGGGGGGAGGATATCTACCTGGGATTCATCCATATTTCCAACCTGGAATCCAAAACCATATCAGCCCTGCTGGAGGAACGTGAAGGGAGAGGTCCCTACAAAAGCCTCGAGCACTTTATCAGCCGGGTATCTATCGGGATAGAACAGCTGGTCATCCTGATCCGCACAGGTGCCTTCCGCTTCACCGGCAAGGGGAAAAAGGTGTTGCTCTGGAATGCCCATATGCAATTGGGACAACACACAAGGGTGAAACGTGAGAAGTCTCTTTTCCAGCTGCCTGAAAAAAAGTTTACCCTCCCTGAACTGGAAGAAAGTGCCCTGGAAGATGTCTATGACGAGATTGAACTGCTGGAGTTCCCGGTTACCCTGACCTCCTTTGACCTTCTGAAAACTTCATTCAGGGGGGAAGTCATGGCTCGTGACCTGATGAAACAGGTAGGCAAAACAGTGCGGATGGTGGGAAATCTTGTCACCATAAAAAATGTGCGTACCGTCAAAAAGGAATGGATGCATTTTGCCGCCTTCCTCGATGCCGAAGGGGAATTCTTTGACACCATACACTTTCCAAAATCACTCAAAAACTATCCCTTCCGGGGATACGGCGTCTACCTGATCCTGGGGAAGGTGGAAGAGGAACTCGGCTTCCCCAGTATTACCGTCGAAAAACTGGCCAAACTACCGGTGAAGCCGGATCCACGGTACTGATGCATTTTGACAATCAGATGCATATTCGTAATTTTAGCTAAATCGACTTACTGGTAGCGTCAATTATTAATGAAAAGATTCAGTATATCCAACAGTGAAAGCATAACCGGAAACATCCACCGGATTTTCCTTGAACAGATTGATTATATCAAAAAGCAGGCTGAAAAGGACCAGGAAGATGTTCACAAATCCATCCATGAGATCCGGAAAAGTATCAAAAGGATTCGTGCTGTACTGCGGATGATCAGGGATGAGATTGGATACAGTTCCTACCACAGGGAAAATGTTTTTTTCAGGAACCTCAGCCGGAACCTTTCCGATATCAGGAATTATGAAGTACTTTCAGGTTCCATTCATAATTTGCAGGCCGACCTTTCAAATACCATCCCGGCTTCGGTCTTTAATTCTTTTGAACAGGAACTTAGCAGGCAGCTGGAAATGGTGTCAGGAGGTCAGATCCGGCTCACCCAGCTGGTGAAACAAATAGCAGGTGAAATAGAAAATGCGAAAGCAAGGATCTATGACTTTCCAATTGAGCATGATGATTTCAGGGCATTTGAAGGTGGATTGTTCAGAATCTACAGGCAGGGAAAACGATACCTGCGGGATGTGAGAAAAGATTCTTCCCCTTCGCTCACCCAACTGCACAATATGAGAAAGCGGATGAAGTACTTCTGGTACCAGGTTGAAATACTACAACCCATTTTTCCCGGTCTGATGAAAGCCTATGCCAGCACATTGGAAACAATCACTGAGAACCTTGGTGTTTATCATGATCTGGAAGTCTTACAGGAATTTCTTTCTGAAACAAAAATCATATCGGATTTACAAGTAAGCGAAGCATTACAGGAAGCCTGCGAAGCCAAGAAAACCATGCTGCTCTCTAATATCTGGATGATGGCTGATATAGCCTACAGCGAAAAACCACGTTCGATGGTTGACCGGCTGGCAAGTTACTGGAAGGTATACGCCAATAATGCATATGACCAAAACAATTAAATAATCCCAGCGATGAAAAATGAGAAACGATCTGCCTGGATCCTGCAGTTCCAGGAAATAAATAAGCTGATGGAAGACCAGCTCGAGAAGTGGAAATCAATCGAAAAGATCAGGAAAACTTATGATGAATTCGTAAATATCCTTAAAAAATTGACGGATCTGCAACCTGACCTCGAAAAAAACCTGGACCCAGTACAGAAGGATCAGGAAGAAAAATATGCACAATTAATTGAAAAGACCTTTCCTGTTGCCAATATCCTGACTGTCTATAGATCTGATCATAATGTAAAAAAAGGAGATAGAAGCATGGTAATCAGCCAGTCAGCATTAAATAAATTAAAGAAGAAGGAACTGTTGGATCACGCTGGCCGGATGATGAAAACCGTTGAGAAACACTATCCTGATGAGAACAAGACAGAAAGTGAGCTGTCCCAATACGGATTAACACCGGTTATGGTGGAGGATCTTCAAACCGCCATCCACCAATATGAGTATGCCCTCAAACTACATAAAGATCTTCTTTCCAACCGGAGCAGATCCGAGAATAAATCCGGTCAGTTTCTTAAAGTCAATCGTAAATTGCTTGAAAAAAGACTTGACAGATTGATGACTGTTTTTTCGAGCACACATCCATCCTTCTACCAGGAATATACCGAAATCAGAAAATCAAAACCCTTGTAAAGCATTCCATTGCAGAACTGACGCGTAATTATTTTTCCAATAATTCTCCGGGAGTAACCTCAATAAGCTGTTTCTTGCCTTTTCTTAGTATGCCCATTTCCATACGTTTTCCGATGGTTTTCTCATCCAGCAATTTCTGCAGACTATCGATACCAGTGACAGGTTCTCCATTAAAGCGGATAATAACATCCCCCTTTCTCAGGGAGGTATTATCAAACCTGCTGCTCTTTTCCAGCTGTTCCACTTTAATCCCGCTGCCCGTCTCCAGCTTGTTATAATGAATAACCCTCAGGGGAAGTGATATAAACTGGCCTGCAATTCCAAGAAATGCCCTGCGTATCCGGCCTTCCATGATTAATTTACTGACAATATATTCTGCTGTACCTGCGCTGATGGCAAAGCAAAGTCCCTGGGCAGGATAAATAATGGCAGTGTTCACCCCTATTACGCCTCCCTTTGAATCTACCAGGGGACCACCTGAATTACCCGGATTCAGGGCAGCATCTGTCTGAAGAACATTATCGATTGATCTTCCCGATTTTGTCTGAAGAGTGCGGCCAAGGGCACTGATCACGCCCGTCGTTACCGTACACTGGAATCCGTATGGATTTCCAAGGGCTATGGCCAATTGGCCTACCCTGACAGCATATTCATGATTGAATTCCACATTCGGGAGATTCGATGTATAAATCTTTAAAACGGCAAGATCAGTATATGGATCTAGTCCAGCTACCTCGGCATCATATATATTCCCATCCTGCAATTCTACTTCAATTTTCCGGTTTCCTTCCGCCACATGATTATTTGTCACAATGAATCCTTCCGGGGAGATGATGAATCCGGAACCACCACCGGGCTGTTCTCCTCGCCTCCGTCCCTGGGATGATCTGGTAATCCTGATATTTACTACTGAGGGACTAACAATCCTGGTGGCAGAAATGATTGCTTCCGAGTAAGCATCCAGCAAATACTGGTCTTCTTCTACGTGATTTTCATTTTGAAAAGGCCGGGTATCCGGCTCATTGTTTTGTATGTTCAATATTTGAACCATGATTTGAGTTTTAGGTATTTCCACCAACCCACCAAAACCATGCCTCATAAAAAAGCAGGCAAAATGGCAGAAAAAAAGCCATGGCTGCTTACATGTGCCATGGCTATGGTATATTGACCTATGGTAATATATTCTACTCCGGAGCGCCACCTAATTCCGGGACCAGCCGACGGAGTTCCTCGGTCATTCCTGCGGTCAGGGCGATCATTGTCTCATAGGCTTCATCCCATGCGCCTTCCCCATGGATCTCCTCAAAGTCCTTCACAAAAACCGGGTCCTGATCATAATAGGCCCACTTGTTAAATCCAAAGACACCTGCGATATCCCTGCCGTTTCCGGTCTGAAAATAGTTCAAGTATACATGCCAGGAATAATCATATTCCTTTGTTCTGAAGACCTCAACAATTTTTTTCATGACCCCGATAAATTCTTCACTTTTGCCATGCTTCAGTTCCCAGTACCTGATATGGATCTTGCTGGTAAAGATCCAGCCATCGGGTGTATAGGACAGATCCGGATCCATTCTCCAATATTCAACCTCGGAGACTTTATCAATGTAAGGCATCACAGCATTCCAATCCTCCATATGAGCGTCATCCGATGGCCTGTTATCAAGATCAGTAAAAGTTAAGGGTCCCATTACCCACACCAGCTGTCCGGCCTTTGAACCATTGACCACAGATTGTATGGCGACTGTACTCGCTCCCTCGGCATGAAACTTTTTATTATGCGCAGCCAGGGCAGCATTGAATTCTTTAACCTTGCTGGATTTTGGTTTGATGTACATGGTCTCGTACATGATGTAAGAGTCCTGTCCATTTGTAATAAAACATCCGAGTATAATTACACCCAGAAAGAATAGCTTTTTCATCCGTTTAAAATTTGAGAACGAATGCAACCGCTTCGCTCTCACATGATTTTTTTTAATCATACTTTTTTATGATTTTATGATTAATAAAAATCATGTTCGTTTCATAGTATTTTTATTAATCTGACATCTGATTTTGCTGAAAATCAAATATATAAATAAAAGACATTCAGGTCTGATTTATATAGACTAAATAATGTCTAAATAATATTCATGCGGAAATCCAGGCTGGATAAAGGAAGTTGGGTTTTTTATCAGGAATCATATAAAATTATCTGTTGTAGTCAAATATTAATCGGGAAATTTTGCGGTTCGAGCTGAAATGTAGTAATTTAATCCTATCATTTAAATCAAAAACTGCCATACCATGAAAACTTTAATGACCAGTATTAGCATTTTATGCATTTTTTCACTTAGCACCAATGCTCAATTCACCAAAGGAAAATGGTTCGGAGGTACTACCACTGATCTGTCAAGCGGCTTATATTCCCATGCATATTCTGGTGGAGGTAATCAAGCCGGGCTATCCTTCATCTCCAATTGGACCAAAAGCGGTGGCCAGACATCAGACAAGGAAAAGGCTACAGGCTGGAACTTTACACCGAAAGTTGGTTACTTCTTTATTGATGGTCTCGTCGGGGGACTGGATATCAACATCAGGGGTGAATCATGGAAGGAGGAAAATGGCGATAAGGATAAAATGTCCGTGTTGACCATCGGACCTTTCGTCAGGTACTATGCTGTGCAGTATGCACTCATGAGCGGTAAAATTGTACCTTTTGCAGAGGGTAAGTTTTTATTTGGCAGTGCTAAGGATTCATATACATCTGGGAGTTCTACCTATACAGATAAGTATGGGCTGTCCGAATTTGCCATTGGTCCCGGTCTTACATTTCTTCTTAGCGATTTCGTAAGTGTCGACATGATGGTCGTATACAAGCGTGTGACCTGGAAAGATAAAGACACCACTGATGAATATATAGACTATACCAGTGCATTCGGATTTACATTCGGTTTATCGTTCTTCTTTGCCTGTGGTGGCCAGTAAAATTAGATCAGAGCCCACTCCTTTCCTCTGGGTAATAAGGGTTTTGGCAAGTTTATTTTTATTTGGATATATTACATTTGGTTTTTTAGCAGCCTTCATCCTTGAATTTTTCCCTGGAGAAAATGCACTGGAAAATAGCATATTTATCCTTTTGTTCCTGATTTTCCTGGTTGGATTCTATTTTCTATGGTTTAACAGGGAAGGATTGGCCGGACTCATATTCATACTCTGGTATGCAGCACTATGGCCTTGCGAGATCTATATTGCAGGTGATAATTTTGAAGATCTGCCTGCCCCGGGAACATTTGTATTTATCATTGGTGTATTAGCGATCATATATTCGTTCAGAAAGAAAATCCAATAGACAATCCTGCACCAAATAAGGGTACAGCGTCAGATTTGTGCATCAATAACCGGCTTATCAACCTGAGGGAGAAACCGCCGTTTGCCCTGTATCTGAATGCCGCCAGAAAATAGGGAATGTGCTGCCAGTGGCTCTCATATATCCGGCCATTATACCCTGCCCCCAATTCAACAAAAGTCAGATATCCGGTAGTATAGGCTGCTTCTGTCAGAACGGTCAATCCATATCCCGGACCGAGGCCATCCCCAAGACCAGCCCGCAGCAAGATTCCCGGACCGGATCTGACCGGCATAAGGAAAAACACGTGATCATAATTTAAGGTCAGATGTGTGGTTCCCGTATAAGCAAATTCCAGATCTGTTACATTTGGTTGCGATAATGGGAGTCGTATTCCACGTTCATGATTCTGACTTTTCGAGGGTAAGCTATAAAGAATAACCAGGGGTAGAAGAAGGAAAAAGTATCTCTTCATGAGAATGCCGTGCAATACCAGTTTAGGGGTTCGATAATAATGCTGCTGAAATTACTAAAAAAATAGCGACAGATAACCAAAAAATGATGAATTTACCTGACCCGATCATTTGCTTGAGAACCTGCGGTAAATAGATCGATCCGAGAGTTGACGTAGCCTGCGAAAGCCAAAAAACCAAAGGAAAATAAGATATGGGATGAAAGCAAAGAGCAGGTAAGGATGGCCCGACATAAGTATGAAATTATAGATGCCATGCAAAATGATCGGGATCAGTAAAGCCAGGAATATTCTCCGGGGTCGCTCTTTTGGATAAAACCTGGCAAGACCAAACTGGTAACCCATCATGATCCCGAACAATGCATGGGCAGGGATAGCCGTAAATGCCCGGATAAAACCAATGCTTAGTCCCCCGTCGGTCACATACAGGATATTCTCAATTCCTGCAAAACCCAATGAAACAAAACATGCATAAACAATACCGTCAAATTTTTCATTGAAATTCTTGTTTTTCCAAATGAGCAGGTAAAGGGCTATGAATTTAAAGAGCTCCTCGGTAAAGGCGGCCACAACGAAGGCATTCCAGGCTGCTGAAGTTAATCCGCTGAAGCCCTCCCCTGGAATGGATAATAATTTTTCCATGAATATGACCGGAATGGTGATGACAACACCAGCCACCAGGGAAGCCAGCAGGTTTATCAGAGGTTCCCGCTCGTATTTATCCCTGATGTAGATATAAATGGCAATGATAAAAACAGGTGCAAGAGCAAGGATTATCAGGTTCATCGGGTGGTTCTTGTATTACCAACCCTGATTGAATGGGGAACGCCGCATGAAGGGATTGGCGGGATTGGAATAATAATACGGCCTGCCTTCAGTTACACTGAACTGAGCACCAAAATGAAAATTATCGGTAATTTTATAGTTGACCCTCATACCCATGGATTGAAAGCCGGCATTTTTCTGAAAGGCATTCATTTGCCTGGAAGTATTATTATCCAACTCTTTTACCACTATTCCTCCCAGCGACAATCGATCGTTTACGCGGTATTCTCCTTCAGCATAAACAAGGAACTGGTTGAATTGATTGGCAGGTCCGCCTGCTCCGTATAAACCTTCTCTTGCGCCGGGCATAAAGGATGAGGTAAACATTACTCCGCCTCTGAATTGAAAACGGGATGTTGCCTGGTAACGGATTTCGGGTGCAACATAGGAACTGAAGATGGAACCATATTTGCCAAAGGAGGTAAAGGAACCACCAGCCTGAAGTCCGAAGTCAATTTTATCCATGACCGGCTTCTTCAGTTCAGGTACGGCTATCACATCCTGACCCTCGTTAAGTTGCTGTAAGAGAAGGATTTCCTTTTCTGTTTCCTGGGCAAAGCCCAGCAAAGGCAAGAACAGAAGTCCGGTAATAAAGATTAATCGCATGATATATTAACGCAGAAAATATGGTTTGTAATATAGTAATTTCTTTGTGATTATATTAATAAAAATATAAACTCAGTTGCCCTTGATGGATCATAACTCAGTGTTCAGAGGGCCATCCTGGAAACACTTAACACCCCTTTGATCTTTGCCAGCTGCTTGATCAGTACATCAAGATGCCTGGTATCCTTGACAAACAGGGTAATGTTACCTTCAAACATTCCCTCCGTAGAATCAATGGAGACGGATCGCATATTTACACGGAGGTCTTTTGATATGACATCCGAGATTTTACTCAGGATTCCAATATCATCGAGCCCGGTCACCCTGATGGTTGCCGGCAGATAAATATCTCCTCCTGTAACTGCCCACTGAGCCTTCACAACCCGATAGCCATGCCTGGATATTAGCTGAGTGGCATTGGGACAATTAACACGATGAATGGTTATGCCAGCGCTCACGGTAACAAACCCAAAGATCTCATCTCCATAGATCGGGTTACAGCACTTGGCAAGCCTGTAGTCCAATTTGTCAAGTGATTTGTCTATGATCAGGTAATCATCCTGTTTAAGACCGGAAGACATAATCTTTTCAACATCATAATCGGCTATCTCAGCTGGTTTACCCTGGGCAGGGGACTTATCCTTCTCCTGCAGGAGTTCCTTAATCTCCAAAAGGTCAATCTTTTCTATGGCAACCAGGTAGTAAAGATCCGTTGCTGTCTTTAATTTATAATACCTGAGCAGCTTATTGATATTCATATCCTCAAACTCAAGCTTCCAGTTCCGGAACCTTCGTTTAAGTATTTCTCTCCCTCCCTCAGCTTCGGCCAGTTTGGTCTCCTGCAGGGCCTGCTTGATCTTTGATTTTGCCTTCGATGTTGCAACACATTGAAGCCAGTCCTGTTTGGGCCGCTGTCCCTTCGAAGTGATGATCTCCACCCTGTCTCCATTGGATAATTTATGCCTGATAGGAACGCTTCTCCCATTGATCTTGGCACCCATACAGGTCATCCCGACCTGACTGTGCACATCAAAAGCGAAATCGAGAACGGTAGCTCCTTCCGGGAATTTCTTGAGATCTCCTTTTGGCGTAAATACAAATATCTCCTTGTTGTAAATGCTCAGTTTAAAGTCATCAATGATGTCACCGGCATCGGGTTCCGGACTCTCAAGCATTTCCCTGACCCTGTTCAGCCAGTTTACCATATCAGCCTGATCCGATCCGCCCTTGTATTTCCAGTGGGCTGCCAGCCCTTTTTCTGCTATTTCATTCATCCGATCAGTCCGGATCTGAACCTCAACCCATTTACCTCCCGGAACCACTACCGTTGTATGTAATGATTCATAAGCATTGGATTTTGGCACGGAGATCCAGTCTCTCAACCGGTTGGGATTCGGCTGATAATGGTCTGTCACCAGGCTGTATACATTCCAGCAGTCTGATTTCTCAGTTTTGGGATCAGATCTCAGAATTATCCGGATGGCAAAAAGGTCATAGACCTCCTCAAAATCAACCTGCTGCTGCTTCATTTTAGACCAGATGGAATACACGGATTTCGTTCGCCCCTTTATTTCAAAACGATAACCCGCATCGGTCAACTGCTGCTGAAGGGGGGCGATGAATTCAGCAATAAACTTCTCACGAGATGCCTTTGTTTCCTGCAGTTTGTCAGTAATTTTCCGGTAGGCTTCAGAATCGGTATATTTCAAATGAAGATCCTCCATCTCAGATTTAATATTATACAATCCCATCTGGTGAGCCAGAGGAGCGTATATATTGAAGGTTTCAGCAGATATGGTAAGCTGTTCAGCCCTGTCCAGATTCTTCAGATTTCGCATGAAATACAATCTGTCAGCTAGCTTCACCAGGATGACACGGATATCACTGGAAAGGGTGAGCAGAAGATTCCGCAGGTTCTCCCCCTGGTCATTGGATTTTTGGGTATCTATCCTGCTGATCCTGGCTACATCATCAATAATCTGAACGGTCCGGGGCTCCAAAAATTTTTCCAGGTCTTCCGAAGCCAAACTGCCGTCAAGATAAAAATCAAATAGCAGGGCACTGATAATTGATGTAGCACCCAGACCTATCTCACCCGCCACTATCCTTGCCACACCAAGGGCATGAAAAATGGTATTATCCCCGAGTTTTACAGGCCTGTCCTGACAGGCATCCAGTGCAAGGCTCATGGCTTCCTTCAACACGCCAAACTCTTTGTCATCAAGATCTAGCTTACAGATCCTGAGGAGTTCCCTGTACAGGAGCACAATCCTTTTATCGGATCTTATATCATTCTTTTTTATGGCCATACATCAATCTCTCCACTGGCAAAAATACTATTCTTTTGTGATTGCCTAAAGTCGAAAAATAAGTACTTTCGGATGATGCGCAAGATACCACATACCTATGTAATTGTTTTTTATATCATCCTGGTCTCAGCCATCCTTACATGGATCATCCCTGGAGGTGAATATATTGAGGAAACAGTGAGCACAGACGGTGTCGAAAAAACGGAGATGGTCTACCGGGAAATGGATAAGAATCCCCAATCCTGGCAAGTATTCTCAGCCATTTTCAAGGGATTTGTGAAACAATCCGGCATCATTGTCTTCATCCTTATGATCGGTGGGGCTTTCTGGATCATGAACAGCAGCAAAGCCATTGATGCAGGCATTCTTTCATTTATCCGCTTCTCGGGAAAGCTTGAACAATACAGATGGATAAGGTTCCTTGGGGTGGATAATATAGTTATTACCATGGTTATGTTCCTGTTCAGTGTGTTCGGGGCAGTATTCGGGATGAGTGAGGAAACCATCGCATTCGTGATCATTATGGTACCCCTGGCCATTTCCATGGGATATGATTCAATAGTAGGAGTCTGTCTTTGCTTTGTGGCCGCAGCATTGGGTTTTGCCGGAGCTGTCCTGAATCCTTTTACTATCGGGATTGCACAGGGGATCGCTGAGCTGCCGCTGTTTTCCGGACTGGAGTACAGAATTCTTTGCTGGGTTGTCATCAATATTGTCGGGATTGGATTTGTACTCCTGTATGCAAAAAGGATCAAGGCCCATCCTGAAAAATCACCTGTATACCGGGAGGATAGTTACTGGAGGAACAAAGGCAGGACGGAGCTGGAATCCATCAACACAAGTACACCTTTATCTGCCTGGATTTCATACGGGATCATCCTGGCAGGACTGATCGCTTTTTCCATTTTCAACCCTGAGACCACACTCGTAATAGGAGAGCCTGATTCGGGAGCAGGTTCTTCCCTTACCTTTCCCATGATACCCCTGGCATCGGGATTATTTGCCCTGACAGGTTTTCTGAGCCTCAGGAAATCGGTCCACCTCTTCCAGCTCACCCTACTCGGGTTTACCATATTATTTCTCATCATCGGGGTCATGGGCTATCAATGGTATATCATGAAAATTGCCACCTTGTTTTTTGCCATGGGCCTGTTTTCGGGAATTGCCATGAACTATTCACCCAACAGGATAACTGCATTGTTCCTGGATGGGGTCAGGGATATTCTGTCTGCCGCATTGATCGTTGGACTGGCAGGTGGTATTATCGTTATCCTGGAGGACGGGAAGATCATTGACTCTATTTTACATGGATTGTCTTCCGGTATGGATAACCTGGGACAAATCGCTTCTGTAGGGATTATGTATGGCATCCAGACCCTTATTAACGTATTCATTCCATCCGGCTCTGCCCAGGCAGCCCTGACCATGCCGATAATGGCACCATTTTCCGACCTTATCAACATCTCAAGGCAGACAACCGTGATGGTGTATCAATTCGGGGACGGATTCACCAATATGATCACCCCCACTTCAGGTGTGCTGATCGGGGTTCTCGGTGTGGCCAAAATCCCTTATGAGAAATGGGTGAAATGGGTCACCCCATTCATGATCATCCTGATGATCCTTGGATTTCTCCTTCTGATCCCTACTGTTACAATGGATTTGAAGGGTTTCTAACGGAAACTTATTCCGAGACCGGCAGTGGCTACAGAATAATTGGCCCAGGTGTAATCAAAATGAAGGGTAACCACTGTAAATTTAAACCTGACACCCGCATTCAGCCGTGGCTTTGTTGTACCGCCATCCTGATTTTTTATCTCAATGTCAATGGGATCCTTTAATGCACTCTGATCAGTAACAACAGGCGTAAATGTGGGATCAAAGTTGGGATCATTAGGATCAGTGACAATGTAGGGTACCGGATAATAGCCATTCATTTTAAGATTGGTCTGTGTAATACTGACACCGACACCACCATAAAAACAAACTACCGGGAGATTGGCAGAAACCAGGGCGTTTGCAGTATGACCCTGGGTCACGACATCGAAGTTCTGGTCATCGAAACTGACACTCTCAGTGGCATCGGTGGCTTCTATCAATTCAGGTGTAATGCTTGTCAACTCCATATTCAGCTTAACATTGGTATAACCATACATAACGGCCAGTTGTAACACCGGCATTTTTGACAGTACCGGGATCCATTGTTTAATATCATGCTTAAATCCCACTCCCCAGATGCCTACCTTAGCGTCCGTATTGCCGATTTTTATCGTAGGCATATACCGGCCTATGATTTCGAAACCTTTGGGCAATCCAACAGACGCATTGATCATGGGAGAAGGGATAAAATTCACACCCGTACCCGCCGGATGGTCATATTCGAGGTAGGTTACAGGATTCCCCAGGATATCCTGCTGATAACTCAGTTCCGGCCCTGTGTTTTTAGCCCCTGCAATGGTATTGGCAATATTGTCATCGTAGAGTGCCGCCAGCGTTAAGGTGCTCAGGTCATAGGTTTTATGTGCATCCGGTGCAAAAGCTACGCTGGCAGTAAAAGTAACATCAAAACCGCCGAACTTGTGTACCTTGGCCGTATTGTACCAGCCTCCATTGATATTGGCCCCCAATGCGTTTGCCATAGGCCTGAGATATTCGGTCAGCATTTGTTCAGCATCATCCACTCCACCGGTAAGCATGAGACCGATATCTTCAAGCTGTCCAAAAGAAGAAGTAATTGTCGCCAGCAATAATCCACTGCCCAATACGATTGATCTTATTGATGTTTTCATGAAATGAAGGAATTTATGTTGCTTATTGATTCTGGTATACGAATATAAACCAATCTTGTTTTAAGTATGACGGAGTTTTTCCACAATCTGTTGCATCTCCGAAGGACTTTGTGATTCCTTGGTTAATACTTAATTTTAAGGGATCATATAAAAACCTGCTTTATGGATATTCCCAACCAGCCTTTGGCGGACCGGATGCGACCGGTTACCCTGGATGATTTCCTGGGACAGGAACACCTGGTCGGCAAAGGCGCTGTCATTCGTAGGATGATCGAATCCGGATCTGT
>DAOWJB010000077.1 GCA_030640625.1 Bacteroides sp. | reverse complement strand
GGTATGATGACGAGGTCATTGCAGAAATCGACAAAGTCTTTTATGAGCAAGGATATCTAGCTGCCACTGAAATGATAATAAAACTAGATGAGGAGACTGCCAATGAAAAACAGGTAAATATCACTGGACATGTAAATCGATATCTGGCACTTGATCAATTCGACAAGGCAATAGATTGGCTTGAAAAAGGATATGAAATTCACCATCCTAGTATGCCTTATCTCGGTTCAAGGTGGAATCAATTAAAGGACTACCCAAGGTATATTGAACTGCTTAAGAAAATGAATTTGCCTATGCGGGAGGACTAAATTTCTCACATTTCTTAGTTCAATCCTGAATTTTAAGGATTGGCTTGCTAATGATCCTGGGTTTGGGCTTTACAACGGTAATGCTGATCTCATCAAGTACCTCAGAGGCTGTAGTTATGCCATGTAAAGGTTCAACAAGCACCTTGTTCTCCTGGTCAAAGACACACATGCCAGCTATTTCGGGGACAACCACAATGTCTTTCAACGCTTCAATTTCCGCTTTATAGACCATGGCTGGTTGTCCGGAGGAATATTCATCCTCGGCATTGGTCTCAGGGTTAAATTCCGGGTAAACCTCATTAAAGTCCCCAGACAGGTTGTATTCTATCCAGCAGATCCATTTGCTGCCGGGCTTTACCCTGACCCTTGTCCTGAAATATCCCGGCAAAGGGGTAGCCCCGGTGGAAATTAATTCATCCCCGGCCATCCCGGCATCGCTGGATCTGTTATTTTTTTCGGTGCGGTTTATTTCAGACCACAATGGCAGGGCAACAGGCACATCTGCTTTCCCTTCCCAGTCCCCCGTTGCAACACGCCTGGTGGCATAGGCTGTATACGTTTGTCCATTATCAGGATCTTCAAGCCAGATGGCAAATGTCGGGGATTCTCCAAATACAGATTGCTGCACCAGTTCTTCATTAATATGTATCAGGAATTCTATCTCGGTTTTATTCCATGTCCGTGAGAAGGCAAAAAAGACCAGGCCACCAACGATTATCCCGGCAGATACTAAACCCCATTTTAATATAGTTCTCATGGATGGATCTTTACAGGTTACATGCTCTCGTTCACTTCATATCCTTTTCGATAATTCTGCCGGGACAGGGACAGGGCCTCATTGTCATTCATTATAACCTCATATTCAGGAGAAAATGTCAATTGCTTATTGCCCATACGGTAGGAAAGATTGGCCAGGTGTATCAGGACAGAGCTGTTATGTCCCTGGACAATGTTACCATTGGGCTCATTCCTGGACCGTACGCAATCGAGGAAGTTCTTAATATGGGCTTCCAGCGGGTAATATCCCGGTTCCTGGGCTACAATCTGCCCGTCTTTATCGAATACCTGCCATCCACCTCCCATACGGCCCACATACATCATCCTTTTTGTTCCGAGGATCTCTATCCTGGTTGCATTTTGCATCCATTCGGGAAAATCATCACTGAAGCGGATCTCCGGACCGGATTTTTTCATGTAGGGCGTGCACTCACCTGTTTCCAGGGTCAATGTAAAATTCCCGTAATCAAAGGTTGCCATCTGGTAATCAGGCACATCTCTTTCATCATTGAAGAAATACCTTCCCCCTGAGCAAAACACTGATTTGGGGAATCCCGGATCATCCAGCACCAAACGTGCCATGTCAAGCTGGTGTATGATCCCTCCGGCCATGACATGACCTCCGGCATAATCCCAGTAATAGCCCCAGGATTTATTCCGGGACACAGAGTAGGGTACTTTAGGAGCGGGACCCAACCACATATCCCAGTCAATGGTGTCGGGGGCTTTGGCCTCCTCCTTTTCCACGAATGGGACGGGACCGTCTAAAAGTTCCTTTATATGAACAGAAATGATATCACCAAGCTCACCACTTTTGATATAATCCCGGGCCTTATAAGCATAATCTGAGCTTCTGTTCTGTGTGCCGCACTGTACAATACGGTTGTATTTCCTGGCCATTTCTATCATTTGTTGTCCTTCGTTGATCGTGTGGGAAATACACTTTTCCACATAAACATCCTTCCCGGCCTGGCATGCCCACATGGTCGCCAGTCCATGCCAGTGCTCAGGGGTAGCAATAAACACTGCATCCACTTCCTGGTCATCGAATACCCTGCGCATATCACGGACGCGAAGGGGATCGATTCCCTGGATCTTTCCCACCTCTGTTATCCCGTATCCACCCCTGGTGTCATCGACATCGCAAAAATATTTTACGTGGATGTTCTCACCCAGGCCGGCTGCATCCGTAATGACTTTGATACCATGATGGCCGGCACCAATGAGTGCCACCACCAATTTATCATTGGCACTCCTTTGTTTAACTGATGTGGCAGCAGTGGTTTTACTTTTTCTATAGGCCGGTACCTCCCTGGGCAGATCCGGTCCGCTTATCCCTGAATCAGTATCTTTTTTCTGGTTTGTACAGGATGCAGCCATGGTTAAACCGGCTGCACCGGTCGTGGCTAGCTTAAAGAATTTTCTTCGTTTCATTTTATGGACTATTACAGATCAAAATTCAACTTCAATCATATGTTCTCCGGAACCAGCGGGAACCGGAATCCTTAAACCGGCTGTGGATAACGGGATTTTCTTGCCATCTACTTTAATGGCAGAGATTTTTCCCGATTCTTCCTCCAGCCAATCGGCCAGCTCCAGGTTCCATGAGGATGTCCGGTCGTCGAAATACTGGCAATAGTGCGGGTCATAACCGACATAGAGTGTGAGTTTTGCATCCTCCTTCATCCAAACTCCTGAATTATTGGCATGGATATAACCTATAAACTCATTTATACTCATGAAACGGCCCTCAGGGTACTTATTGAAAACCGTGGCAAATTCCTCCGGGTTCCTCACAATCCCAAAATCGTGTGCATCAGGCGGGGCTGCAATAATCAGCGGAGACTCGCTGGTTCCCAGAAAATCCCATCCTAAGATGACCATATCGGTGCCACAATAGCCCTCTTCCCATCCGCACCATCCAAATCCAGCCTGGGCAGCCAATTTGAATGTATTGTTATAATACGAGATTGAAGTGCCATTCCCGCCTGCACAAAACTGAAGGGGAGTGACCCCGAACTGTTCAATCAGCCACCGTTTGCCGGTTTTCATGCGCCAGAGCTGCTCGGCTGCAGGAATCTCCTTCTGCCGTCGGGTATCTCCGAACTCGCGATACCAGCCCACTTCAGCCTTTTCCTGGTCCAGAGAGGCTCCATACCAGCCCGGATCGGAAACAAGATCGGGCTGCATGTGTGTCAGTCCATGGCACAACACTTCAAAGACCCCGAGTTTAACTCCTTTGTCGTAACCGCGCTTGCCTGAAATATAATCCTGTTTGGTACCAAATTCATCGGTAAAATTCTGGTTCCAGGCTGGTTCAAGTCTTTTTTCTTCTTCATTCACAAAACCCGGTACGAAATTGACATTTAGCACGGCATTGTTATCCTGCAAAGGCCTGATCAGATACTTTTCTATGATATCCTCAGTTAAGGTGGGATACTGCCAGTGTTCCAGCCAGGCATTCTGTGTAGCTCCCGGGTCATCCATTATCATAATTATATCATTTTCCCAGGTCTTATAAAGATTGTATCCGATGGTCCATGTTATAGCACGTCTCAGGAGTGTGCGTATATCCTGATAATTGAATATGTTATTATGATCGTTGCCTATCCATACTGCATGTCCACCCGATTTGTATGTTTTAGCAGTTGCCTGCGCATAGGATCCCTGCATGAGCAGGATTTCGGTACCATCCAGAACCTCAACTCTTTGACGTTTCAAATGGGTACCATAAGAAAGGTCCTTGGCAGTGATCTTGTCTACCTTGAAAGGAGAATCAAGCCCTTCTGTTAAAAAATGTCCGCCTGCCGGTTTCATTTCTTTGTTACTCTCCCAGCTACCCTCATATTTCAATCCCAATAAAGACTGTATCTCTGCCTGGGAAATTCGGTCCGACAAGGCAATTAATCCGATTCCATGATCCTGTACCATTTCCTGCATGATCGAATAATCAGGATGTAATAATTTATCACTCTGATTGACATTCCAGATAATGGTTCCATAGATTGGCTTTCCATGCATATCCATAAACATATGACGGTCAAGGAATTGCTGATCCAGGCGAATGACATCAAAAGGAATGCCCCATGATTTGAGCAGGATCATGAGCTGGTGAAAATCATTAGGACCGGATACTTCAGGGTACGAGTAGTACCCGGAATATTCACCAGTTGATGCAGGCCGGCTAACCATGTAGCTGGCAGGATCTTCCCATTGATCTCCAATGATAACAAGCACACGAAAAGGCCTTAATGCATAAGTCTCAGTTGCAGAGATCATAAAACAGAAAGCCAATAGAATGATAGTTCTAATAAAATGTTTCATGGTTAATGATTTTATTTTAAATGTTTATATGTAACTCCAATCAGAATCCGGCCCTCGGTGGGCGGAAAGCACTTAATTCAACCAGGGGATTGAGATCATATGCTTTACTCCGGTATGCTTCCGCTTCCTTCTTTTTACCAAGACCCTCCAGGGCCAGTGATCGGGTGTATAATGATATCGACTGCTCCGATCCACCCGGTATATGCCGGTTTTTTGGCAATATCTCCCCATCCAAACCATCTAAAGCTTCGATCATTTTCTCATAAACAATCCTTGCTTCCTGCTTT
>DAOWJB010000205.1 GCA_030640625.1 Bacteroides sp. | reverse complement strand
AGGGCAAAAGAGAACAGGCCGTCACAGGCAGTTTTCAGTTGTCTGGCCTGCGGTCATGAGGAAAATGCAGATGTCAATGCGGCAAAGAATATTTTAACCGTCGGGCAGACGGGGATGGCCTGTCAAGCGAACCGCGTTAGCGGTCGGCAGCAGGAACCTGCAGGAAACCGCGAGGAAGTACTGTCCGTGGCTTGTTAAAGCCTCAGGAATCCCTTTCCTTCAGGGAAGGGAGGATGTCAAATAAAGGCACTCCTGTTGTTGCCTGGTTTGAAAATGGTAAGACAGAGATTTACATTGCAGAGTGGAATGGTTCTGAATGGATGATTCTTGGTGGAGGATCTGTGGCGGCCGGCAGTTTGTATTCTTTGCGGATGGCGGCGTCTTCATCCCATTTGTATGTTACTTATGCCAGTACGGAATCCGATACTGCGATTTCTGTAAACCTGTGGGATGGTGAAAATTGGTACGGGCTGCCTCCGGTCCAGAACCATTTTAAGTCAAATATAGGTACAGTTGATATTGCCGTTCACAACGAAGAACCTGTGGTAAATTTTACAGAAGACAAACTGCTGACTGTGAAAAAATTTACCAGCAATTCAATAACAAAGACAGACAAAAAATATGCTGATCTTCAATCTTTAGTCTGCTATCCCAATCCTGCGTATGATATGATTACTGTCCATACCAATGCTACAGGTATCTACTCGATGGTGATCACCTCTGTGACAGGTCAGATTATGCAAAGCAAATACCTCACCGGAGCCTCTCACCAGGTTGACCTTTCATCCTGCCAGAAAGGAGTCTATTTCATTACTGTAAGGTCAAAAGGCTTTGTAACAACTAAGAGAATAATCAAACTATAAAGTGTATTGACCCCAACACCTCTAGCGGTTAAACCAAGTATGGGCAGTAGCACATCGAGTTTTTGGTCGCTAATTTTCTTATATTTGCAATCTGCTAAAAATGAATGGGTATATGAAATATTTAAGCTCATTAAGTTTTCTTTTGTTCCTTTCTTTATCCCTTGCCGGTCAAATAGTAATAGCTGATGATGATCTGTTCTATGATCAAAACGGTGATCTGTTTACGGGTATTTACAAAGAAACCTTTCCCACTGGGGTACTAAAAGCTGAAATGACCATCAAGAAAGGGCAGAAACACGGAGTTACAAAAATTTATTATGAAGACGGCAGGATCAGTGAAATCCAACAATACAAAAATAACCTGATGGACGGCAAATGGGAAACTTTTAATAAAGAAGGTGTTTGTATTGCTGAGGCGAATTACAAGAAGGGAAAGAAACACGGAAAATGGCTGATCTGGGATGATAATGGGATCCTCAGGTACGACATGACTTATAAGAATAAAGAGAGAGACGACATCTGGTATACATTTGATGAAACAGGGAAATTGGTCTCATCTAAAGATTACAGGTAAATCCGGTATCAGCCTACTCATATTTCAAAATACTTGTTAAGTTAGGGGATAAAATACTATACTAAATGTCAAAATTCCAGCCTTTCTTAATGGAGCGTTTTATGTCCCGTTTTGAACAGGACGTAGATTACAATTTATCTGAAAGTGGTGTTCATCCTTTACTGCTGCGTGATTTGTTAAATTTTGATCCCTTTATGAAGGAAACGTTACTGGAAACAGAATTAAACTATGCTTTTGCAAATGGCAACCCGGAACTGAGAGAGAATATTGCCAGGATGTATGACGGTGCGACATCAGAAAATATTTTGGTTACGGTTGGGGCGATTGAAGCGAATTTGATTTCAGTCCAATCCATTTTAAACCAAGGGGATGAGATCGTGGTAATGCTGCCGAATTATATGCAGATCTGGGGCGTCGCAAGAAATCACGGTTACCGGGTTAAAACTTTTACCCTTAAGGAAGAACGTAACTGGGCTCCTGACCTGGATGAACTTGAAAGTCTGATAAGTAAAAATGCGAGCCTGATCGCCATATGTAATCCCAACAATCCCACAGGGTACATTCTCACAGAATCAGAAATGGATACAATTGTTCAATATGCCGACAGGGTGGGGGCCTGGATTTTGTCCGATGAAGTATACAGGGGAGCTGAACATTTAACAGACGAAGAAGCACCTTCCTTTTATGGAAGATATAACAAGGTAATTGCCGTTGGAAGCATGAGTAAGGCCTATGGACTACCCGGCTTGAGGATTGGATGGCTGGCAGGTCCGGCAGATATGATCGATCAAATATGGGCAAGGCATGAATACACAACCATTAGTGCTACCATGTTATCAAATATACTGGCTGGACTGGCTTTATCAGAAAATGTTCGCCCTGCTCTGATAAAACGAACCAGGGAGTATATCCGGAAAGGATTCCCCATTCTGCAGGACTGGATGAACAAGCACCCCGGGATTTTTAGTTGTATCCCGCCTCAGGCAGCTGCCATTGCCTTTGCCAGATATGATCTGGACATTAACTCTACCATGCTGACAGATAGGTTAGTCCGGGAAAAAAGTGTGATGATTGTTCCGGGAGATCATTTTGGCATGGATAAGTTTATTAGAATTAGCTTTGGATTACCTGAAGAGTACCTGCTCGGTGGACTTACCCGGATTCATGAATTAATTGATGAGCTACAACACTGATCATCGTTGAAACCACTATAAACCTTAAACAATGGCAAGCAAGAAAAAAACGATATTACCAATTATTCTGATGGTGGATGATAAATCACCTGATGGAAAAGATGCATTTGTGCTGACATTGAGGCAGTTAGATAGCGAAAATATTCCTGACAAGGCCAGTAAGAAGGCTGTATTTGAAGCGGGATTGTTGATAAATCCTGGAGATTATGTACCAGGATTCGAGCGAAGGAAAAATAAGACTTTAACAACCCTGGAGCTTGCCGATGAAGTGAAAGGATTGAGAAATCAGCTAAAAGACTATGAAACTTACCTCAGGAAGCAGAAAGATACGGAAGTGGATATTTGTACTTTGCTTGGATACATCTGCAGGAACAGATCTACCAGCAAGTAGACCGGCCGTTTTCCTGATTGATGTTGTTGCCATTCAAGAGATCACCGGAGAATAATGAGGGTTCCACATTCATAATCCCACTCCAGATATTTCTTTTTCAGATACAGATGTAATAACTTATACAAGAAAATAAAAGGTCATGACTTACATCAAAAATACCCGCCGGGATTTTTTAAAAGGTTTAACTGCAACCTCTGTGCTGTCAGCTACATCAATCCCGGTTATTGCTACTTCCTTTGGAACTAATGAAACAGATAATCTGGGATCAGCTAAATCTTCAGGTTTATTGGACGGCGAAGAAGATAACCGACCTGTTCTGTACGACGGACCGCAATCCCCCCTGTTTGATGTAATTCCATTCGAGGGCAACACAGCGTTTTCTTCCCTGGGCGAATCTTTATCAGCAAAAATGGCTGATGCGGCTGATCAGGCCCCTGTGGGAGAGGGTACTGCCTGGGGGATTCCATTTCATATTCCCGAAAGGCCTGTGTTCATTAAAGACAAATCATTCTCCCTGCAAATAACGCCTGTCCAGGCAAACTTCCTGGTGTTCCTGCATACCTCAGATTCCATAAACCTGAAAGATGAAGAGAACAATGTTTACAAGCAACCTTTCAAGGGAAGAGGTCAGTTAAATGAAGAAGTCGCTGACTATGTCATTGTTTATGGTGACGGGACCGAGGAGCGTGCAACTGTCAGGGAACGTCATCAGATCGGGATGTTCCAGCAGGGATGGGGAGAAAACAGTATTCTGTCAGTCGCGCATCACAAACCCAAACCCCTGCGTGCTCATCATGAACAGATGACCCGGGGCTGGGGTCATAGCCAGACACGTGTAAGTGCAGCAGACAGGGGCCCCTGGATAAATTGGCTCTGGGCATGGGAAAACCCTCATCCCGCGAAACAAATAACAGGCTTCCGTTTTGAACCGAAAAACAAAACCTCAATTGTAATTTCTGCAATCTCTTCAGGTCAGGTTACATCGAATCCACTCAGGTGGCAGGCAAGAGAGAAAGCCATTTTCGCTATTCCTGATGATGGGATACTGGATCCCTCCCTGACCGGGGATGGGCTGTTATCCCAGTTACAACTTGATCTGGGTCAGATTATATCGGCGTCACCCCGAACGTTATATTCAAAAGAAGACTGGGCACAGGGCTATAATAATAAATTACCGGAAGTGTCGGTTAATGAGGTATTCATCGAATATAGCGCGCATCCTGAAGCAAAATTTCATCTGGCAGATGGAAAAATGATTTCTGTTTCTGAAGCCAGGGATCCATCTGGCGAAAACCAGATAAAATTTATTCCACCTGCTATGCAGAAGGTGAAAATCAGGATCATGGAAAAAGGCAGCAGGAAACCTGTTGCCGTAAAACTTCATATACATGGAGATACTGGCGAATATCTTGCCCCTGTGGACCGGCACAGGATCCCCAACAATGCATGGTTTGAGGATTACAGTGTCGATTTTGTACACAATGGGAGTCATATCTGCACTTACATACCTGGTGAGACCCATGTAAAATTACCTGTAGGAAAGGTTTATATTGAAGTTTCTAAAGGATTTGAAATAAAACCGGTTCGAAAGGTTGTAACCATTTCTGCTTATACTGAAGAAGTCGAGATAGAAATCGAAAAAGTACTTTCCTGGCGTGAAAAAGGCTGGGTCTCTGCTGATACCCATGTTCATTTCCTATCTCCAAATTCTGCCCTCCTTGAAGGATCTGCAGAAGGGGTAAATATTATCAATCTGCTTGCAAGCCAGTGGGGTGAGTTATTTACAAACATTGGAGATTTTGATGGAAAAACGACCATTGGATCCAAGGAAGCGGGTGGTGATGGAGAATATCTTGTCCGGGTTGGAACCGAAAACAGGCAACATGTATTGGGCCATATTTCCTTGCTGGGATATGATGGTGACATTATAGCTCCTCTGACTACCGGGGGACCAGATGAATCGGCGCTGGGAGATCCGATTGAAACATTGCTCACAGAATGGGCTGAACAATGTAAAAAGCAGGATGGGATCGTGATCATTCCTCATTTTCCAAATCCCAGGCTGGAAAATGCTGCAACGATCGTCAGTGGTAATGCCCACGGTGTTGAAATGACTTCATGGGGAAGTCTTTATGGAGGAATTGATCCATATTCCCTGGCAGACTGGTACAGGTATCTAAACTGTGGATATTTTGTTGCCGCCGTGGGAGGTACCGATAAAATGTCTGCCAATACAGCTGTTGGAACAGTGCGGACATATGCCAGAATCAGGGAAAATCATGAATTTACATTTGATGAATGGAAACAGGCCATAAGAATGGGATACACGTTTGTATCCTATGGTCCGCTTATGAACTTCACGGTAGATGGCAAACCCATGGGGAGCAGGATCGAGATGTCGTCAAAAGGAGGCACCGTTGACATAAGCTGGGAAGTAGCCAGTGTTACCGTACCCATGTCCCGTGTCGAATTGATCGTAAACGGAGAAATCACTGAAAGCCTGGCGGTCTCTCCTGATAAGGCAAGGGGCAACTGGAATGTGATGGTGGATAAGAGCTCCTGGTATGCCTTACTGGTTAGGGGACATTATCCTGATAAACCTGAGATTATTGCAGCTCACTCCTCACCTGTGATGATTCATATTGAAGACTCTCAAATGCTTGCTGCGGCAGATGCGGTCACCATCCTTGAGCAAATTGAGGGTGCGATGGCATATATGGATACGATTGGAACAAGGGCTGACGATAAGACCTATAAGCGATTGCGCCTGTTGCTGGAATCTGCCCATCGTACCGTACATAACCGGATGCATCAGCTAGGTCATTTTCACAGGCATTCACCATTGACAAATCACCCGGGACATAATACCTGACATTTAAAAACAGAAGATATGCAACAAATCACTTTTCAGAACACAAAAGTATTATTAACCAGTATGTTGGGCCTTTTTCTAGTCGCCTGCCAGCCTGTTAAAAAGGAAGGGATACCTTCATTGAATAGCTACTCCCAGCTGAAAGAGTGGCTGATTGATCCTCCCTCTGAATACCGGAGTGCTCCGTTGTGGGACTGGAACGACAGGATCACAGAGGAAGGAATATCATTCCAGCTTCAGGAATTTAAAAAAGCGGGGATCGGTGGCGTATTTGTTCATCCCCGCCCGGGACTGATTACCGAATATCTTTCGGAAGATTGGCATCAGCTATTTGATTTTACAGTACAAAAGGGAAAGGAATTAGGACTCCTGGTATGGATCTACGATGAAAATTCATACCCTTCCGGTTTTGCAGGCGGCCATGTATCGGCGGAAATGCCCGATTCCTATCAACATGGAACGGGTTTGAGTGTGGAAGTTCAGGATGTTTTCAATCCGGCCGACACAGATACTTATGAGGTTGTACTAAAACAAACGGATGGGGGATATGAGGATATTTCCAGTAATTTTCAGGCTGATACCGGGAAGCAAGGAAACTATTACCTGTTCAAACGCACGTATCCGCCAACATCATACTGGTATGGCGGGAAAACCTATGTTGACCTATTGTACACAGGAGTTACCAAGAAATTCATGGAGCTTACCATGAGTGGATATGAAAAATATAATAAGAATGATTTCGGAAAGGCGGTCCCCGGAATTTTTACAGACGAACCAAATCTGGAGGCCGCCATGGGACCGGGCACGGTTCTGCGCTGGACACCGGATCTTTGGGAGGAATTCCATATCCGGTGGGGGTATGATCTGAAGGTGAATCTTCCGGCTTTGTTATATGAAGTGGGAAATTGGAAGAAAGTTCGTCATGATTATTATGAGTTGATCCTGGAGATGTTCCTGGACCGATGGGCCAAACCATGGTCGGACTATTGTGATAAAAAAAGATTGGCCTGGACAGGACATTACTGGGAACATGGATGGCCCGAACCCACCCATGGTTTTGATGAGGCGGCATTTTACATCTGGCACCAGATGCCGGGGATCGATATGCTGGGTAATGAACTGATCGATGATGGACAGGGTGGCCAATTTGGAAATACCCGTGCTGTGAGGGAACTGCTTAGTGCAGCCAACCAGGCTGGCCGGACCAGGACACTGAGTGAGACCTATGGTGGCGGGGGCTGGGAAATGGATTTCCGGAATTTCAAACGTCTGGTGGATTGGCAGGGAGTACTGGGAGTAAATTTTGTCAACCAGCATTTGTCCTATTACACCCTCAAGGGAGTCAGAAAGTTTGATTATCCACCATCATTTTCATATCATGAGCCCTGGTGGAACAACTACCATAAGATGGGGGATTATATCGGCCGGATCAGTATGGCCATGTCTGCAGGCGAACAACTTAATTCCATACTGGTCCTGCAACCGAATACTACGGCCTGGATGTACTTTTCGCGGTTGAAAAGCAATCCGGCAATCGATCAGATCCGGCAAAATTTCAAGCATTTTGTTTATCAACTGGAAAGAGAACAAATCGAATATGACCTGGGATCGGAAAATGTACTGAAAACCCTGGGGAAAGTGGAAGAGGGGCAGCTGGTTGTGGGTCAACGGGCGTATGAAATTGTAGTCATCCCCGAACATATGGAAAATATAGACAGGGCAACCTATGAATTGCTGGAGGAGTTCCTCGCTAATGGGGGAGAAGTATTGTCATTTTGTCCCAAAATATCCCGTGTAGATGGAGCAGAAACTGAAGATGCATACCTCCTGCAGCAAAACTACAAGGATCAATGGATCATGGTTAATAACCTCGATGATCCAAAGGCCGTAGCACTTCTTTTCTCAGATGATTTTTCAATAAGAGAAATGACTGCTGAAGGGGAGCTATACCACCAACGCCGGGTGCTTAATGATGGCCAACTGCTCTTCCTGGTAAATTCAGCCAAGCATTCCAGGGTCGTGGCCCGAATTACGGCAGCAGGAAAAAGTATTGTAAAGATGGATCTCGAGAATGGAATTGTTAACCATGTTCCAAATACTATTGTAGAGGGTAAACTATCTTTCGATATACAACTTGAACCTATTGGGAGCGCGCTGTACTTTATTTCTGACAGGATTGAAAATGAACCTGAAATCACAGATGAGGAGCAAACCTGGTCGGAAGTACCCGGAAAGGCAGATATCCTGGTCAAAGCGGAGTCGGATAATATTCTGGTGTTAAATTATCTGGATCTCAAAACGCAAAATGGCGAGATGAATGACACATATTTCATGAATGCGCTGGTCGCTTTGTACAATGAAAACGGCATTGAGTTTGGCAATCCCTGGCAGCATAAAATTCAATACAAAACGGATTATATCGACCTCGACCAATTTTCTGATAGTTCAGGGTTTGAGGTTGAATACCACTTCCAGGTAGCAGAAGGAACTGATCTTTCAGAACTGGCCAATGCAAAAGCGGTGGTGGAGAGACCTGAGCTCTGGACTGTCAGCATCAATGATACACTGCTTGAAAAACAGAATGGAGAATACTGGATCGATCTTGATTATCCGGTTTTTAATATTGGGCAGTATGTAAAACATGGTCAGAATACGCTTTCTCTCAAGGCGAATCGTATGTCAATTTATGCCGAACTCATGCCGGTTTATATTCTGGGTGATTTCATAGTTAAGCCACAGAAAAAGGGTTTTGAGATCAGTAAGGGGAGCCTGAGTGCACTGGGATCATGGCAGGATGCCGGGTATCCTTTTTATT
Organism: Bacteroides sp.; assembly: GCA_030640625.1. Classification (GTDB taxonomy): domain Bacteria; phylum Bacteroidota; class Bacteroidia; order Bacteroidales; family SM23-62; genus SM23-62. The sequence goes on along the minus strand of DAOWJB010000205.1, from coordinate 5,430 downwards.
CTGACAAAGTTTCTTATTCACAGAAATTTATCATTGAGAAAGGAAATTCCAATTTCAAGGTGAAACTTACAGGATGGAATGGAACTGTAGCTGAAGTACTGGTAAACAATCAGGAAGCCGGTATCATTGCATGGCCACCGGAAGAATTAGATGTGACCGAACTGTGTAATGAAGGTGAAAATGAAATTACCATCCGGGTAGTGGGAAGCCTTAAAAACACATTCGGCTATTTTTATGCAGACAACCAGAAATGGATCAATGGGCCACATGACTGGAACTATGCCCCGGAAAATCAACCTGGATTTGATCAGTACTACCTAATGGATTATGGCTTGTTCAATCCATTTGAGCTGTGGAAAACCTTGGAATAATATATTAATCAAAAATGTGATATCATGAAAAACACGAAATTGTTTATCAGCATGATCCTAGCAACTCTGGTTCTATCCAGTGTCACAAGGATTTTTGCCCAAGACTGGCCTCAGTGGCGGGGAGCAGATAGGGATGGTGTGGTAACTGGTTTCATAGTGCCAGAGAACTGGCCAGAAGAATTTTCTTTAGTATGGAAAGTCAATGTTGGTGCCGGAGATGCAACACCCGCTCTTGTTGGTGACAAGCTCTATGTATTTACACGACAGAACGAGAGTGAAGTTGTTTTATGTCTGGACAAAGATAATGGAAATGAGTTGTGGAGGGATGAGTACAAAGCACAGGCTGTGACTGGAGCAGCCGCAAGACATCCTGGACCCAGGAGTTCGCCAATTGTGGCAGACGGAAAGATCGTCACACTTGGCGTAGGTGGAATTCTTTCCTGCCTGGACGCCGCCACAGGAAAAGTAGAATGGCGTAAGGATCCATTCCCTGGGATAGTGCCCATGTTTTTCACCGCCATGTCACCCCTGATCGCTAACGGCATGTGTATTGCTCAGCTGGGAGGAGCGGAGAACGGTGCGATTATCTCCTATAACCTGAATACCGGAGACGAAATTTGGCGGTGGTCTGACGAGGGACCTGACTATGCCTCACCGGTTCTGTTAACGGTTGCCGGGACAAAACAGATCGTAACACTAACAGAAAAAAGTATTGTAGGATTAGATGTATTAAATGGAACGCTGCTTTGGAAACTTCCATTCCCACCCCAAAGGAGAGCCTACAATGCTGCAACACCAATCGTAGATGGACAAACCGTCATCTTCACAGGGGCAGGCAGGGGTACGAAGGCTGTAAAGATCGAAAAGCAGGAGGACGGTTTTGTAGCCAAAGAACTCTGGAGCAATGCCGGGGTCGCTGTGCAGTTTAATACACCTGTACTTAAAAACGATCTGCTTTTCGGCTACTCAAACATGGGTAATCTCTTTTGCCTCAATGCCCAAACCGGAGAAACGGCCTGGGTAGATACAACCAAACATGATCGGGGTGGTTTCGCAGCCATTATTGATGCTGGCCCGATGATACTGGCCCTGCCAAGCAGTGCTGAATTGATTGCCATTGAACCGGTTGCAGAGGCATATACAGAGCTGGCTAATATCAAAGTCGCTGAGACACCGACCTATGCACATCCGGTGATTGCTGGAAACAGGATTTACATGAAAGATTCGGAAACAATTGCATTGTGGATGATTGAGTAGGATTGGCTGGCAACTGGATTGTTAATTCTGTGGGTTATCCGGATATGATTCAGTCGATGATTTTTGCTTCTTCCATAATGATCTCATAGAAATATCCGAAACCGAAATCCTTGTCAAGAGCAATTTTGCCTTCAAAAGTCAGCACTTCTCCCGTTTTAACGGTAATGTCTGAAGTAATGGTGAGGTCAAACTGCCCATCATGCTCAGTACCATCCTGGAGGTGAATCCAGTTTTTATCCATGATGTCGGCATTGTATTTTGTTACCTGTCCCCGGATTCTCACTATTTTCCCTTTGTAGGATTTCTTCCCAGAAATTAATTCTGCTATAGTGATCCCATCGTTGGCAACCTCGACTGAGATGTCGAGTTTTTCAACTGGGATAGTTGACGAATGATCCATGGAAACAGAACCGCTCTCCAGGGGTGAAGGTGGCTCCAGACTGATCTGCTCCAGGAAAATGACAGACTCAAAGACCCTGTCCAGTTCCCTGCTTTTAAATTCAGTCATTTTCAAACCGCCCTGGTAATAATAGGTTGTTCCCGGATCCACATCCATTTGAGGGATTGCAAGCCACTGCTCCTTTCGGCCTTCAGAAACCAGCAGATAAGTGTACCCGGCTGCATGCAATACCTCCTCAACGGTCACCTTGTGAATATCAGCCTCATTTTCGGATTTCCTGGAATTTGAATTCTTGCATGCTGAAATCAGAACTATGAATGTGATTAAGATAAGTATTTTATTCATTTTAATAATGTAAAACGTTGATATTTAAGTTGTTTGCCAAGTTGGATGAACCAAATCCCTGTATGATAACCGGCACTAAGATAAATATCTCTTTGCTTTCTACCTATCTGATTATATATTTTAAACCTGTAACAACGGAAATGGCAATGGGAGTGGCATTACCAAAAACAGGTTCCATCCTCACTGCCACTGGGATACTGATTTTTTCAGATACAGAGAGATCTGCACCTATCGCAGCCAGCAGTCCAGCTACAGTACCTGAACCATCATTGAATATATGAATGGCGGCACCTCCCTGGGCAAACCATACCTTCCCGAAATATTTAGTTATATGGACCCCGAAGTTGGTCGTCCATTCTGACCGGTAGCGGGTACCTGAATAGAATCCATCGGACCATTTATATTCCCAGTAATAGAGCCTGTTGGCACCAAACTCTCCACCCAGCATCAGGCCTTCCTTTAACTGGTATTCTGCAGTGGCTTTAATGACAACGGATATATTATCCCATTCTTCAAGTGGACTGTAATCAACGGCTTTCTCAACATCAACGATGGTATGTCCGGCTCCGACAATGAAGCCAACAGACCTGAATTGTGCCTGTCCGAGTGTGAATGTAAAGAGCATTATCAGGGTAATCAGGGTTGTTCTCATGGTATTTATTTTAAAGTGTGACCTGGATACGACAATTTATTGATAATAATCATCAAAGTCAACTACTTCGTTAATCCTGGAAAAAAATCCCGAAAATGAACCATCATTGAACTGGATGGCGCACAAATACTATTGGAAAGCAGAGAACAGGTACCAGGCAGAGATGAAGGCTTACAACGAGAACAAAACACGCAAGCAATATGCTGAGTTGCTGAAAGCATTTAAAATCGTTACCAATGATTTCAAGCAATCACTTGAATATTATACCAAGCTCTACAATTTATATCCCAAGCCAGAATATGCGAAATACCTTGGAAATATTATCATGATAAATAATGAAAAATGCATATTTGCTACGCATTTTACATCATTTATTTTCGATAAATATTTCCGAATAGTATTCCACTTGCAGGATCTCTCCCGGATCTTTGGGATATGGAAATAAATTTAACATCTCGATCCTGTATCCATTGATAACAGTATCGGTGTTGAATTTGCTACCGCCATGTGTATTCAGAACAAAACCAGTTTGAATACTATCCTCAGTGAAAAGAAACCTTACTTCGGCATTTCCTTCCCAGACACACTGTACATTGGACGGACACCTGGAATCACTCAGTACAGAATCCATCCTGATACCTATGTGATTTTCGAAATTATACCTGGTTTCAAAATTTGCTATCTCAATTGTATCATTCAGGGGGAGTGTACTTTTCAGATCAAGATTTGTTTCACATCCTATATAAATAATGGCTGCCAGAAAACCTGATAATATGGATAAAGTTAATAAGCAATTTGGTTTAGAACTGCGTTCAGGCACATTACTTTTAATAATATTTGTATTCATATTCACTGTTTTCACTAATTACCTTTACCGGGTAGTCTTTCCGATTATATTCATAGGTTGTTTTACTTGTCGAATACTTATCTATTCCCGGAGTATCTACATGTGAAATTGAGTTTGTCTCAATTACATTATTTGTATTTGTATAAAGCCCAGGTCTACCTAATGCTTTAAATATTATAAATGGATTTTTTTTGTTGTCATATTTGAAGGAAGTTTCACTGATTATTCTGGGTTCGGAGCCTTCAGTAAAAAGATAAGAATAATATTTTTTTCTTTGCACATTTCCATTATTGTCGTATTCGTAAGTGTTAAATGTAGTAATAGTACCCTCCGAATTATACAAATTCCTTCTAACAATAAGGTCTCCGTTATATTCAAAACTCCTCATGGAAGCATCTACAAAATCACGATTTTTTTTAGTGTAATTCTTTATTTCTATTAATTTTTCATCTTGGTCATATTTGAAAATCTGGTAATTTGTAATGGTAGTATTTTGGGAGGTCATTAATTCTGTTTTCTCAACATGTGAAGAGGAAGAAAGCATTGATGGGTCCATAGCAGATTCCCGTTTAATAAGACGACCATCAATGTCATATAAGTATCTGCTATAGAAATATAATCCTTCATTTTCTGCAATTTTGCCAATGCTGTTATAAATATACATTGAAGTAGTTTTACCATCATTAACTTCGCTTCTAATAGAATAATTTTCAATATTCTGAATCTCATCAAATTCTTCTTTCGTGCAAGAAGTCATTGTTGTTAAAACTAAAATTGCGAAACTGAAAAATTGGGTTAAATTGTTCATGATGTTGTATTTCTTGAAATGCCCTGTAACATAATAGCATCTTTCCTTTTAGATGTATTTACTGACCTTAAGGTTGCTTGATATTTCTGGAAGTCATTATTTTAACATGTTTATTGCAAATTCCAAATGTTTATCTCTGCCTTGTTTTACATCTTCTGCAGTTTGCACCACACGAATATCCGGCGGAACACCAAGCCATTCAATCATCCGTCCGTCATACCGCTCAAAATATTCTGTCCCGATGTAAACGAGTTTTCCGCTGGGTAATCGGTATTCACCAACTGTTTTTGGTGAGGCATTGGATGAAGCTACTCCACCGCCGCCTGTCGTATCACCGACAACCGTAACAGTTGGCAATTGTCTTAATATTTCCGTTGTCCATTCACCGGCACTGAATGTGGATCCGTTTATCAATACAACAACCGGATTAACATAGGTGAACGGTCCCCGAGGCTGGAATTGAGGTAAATCGACGGGTTCACCAAGCCGGTAATATTTTGGCTTATCCATGGGTACTGTCATAAACCGGGTGACAACTGCTTCGATATTCTGAAACGATCCGCCTCTTTTTTGCCGGATATCGATAATCAGTCCTTTTGTATTTTTCAAGTATTCTAAAATACCCGGAAATTCATTTGTCAGATAGTTTTCGTGGAAATCCGATAAAAAAACATAACCTATATTATTTGGTAAAATTTCGTATTCTGCACTCCTGCTTTCTGTTACCCGAAGTTCTTTATTAAAATATGT
>DAOWJB010000080.1 GCA_030640625.1 Bacteroides sp. | reverse complement strand
TTTCAATTTCGGATTCAAGTACTTTTTTTGCATCGCGAAAAAAACCAAAGTATCCAAATCGCAATGAATGGCGATTTCGTTTACCAAAGTGGTATCCTGCATCACCTCTTAAAACCAAAGTAGATGATTGTAAACCAAGTGCATCTTCGAGATTGATACTAAGCCCGAGTCCAACCTGCTGACTACCAAGGATAATATCACTATTTAAGCCAGTCATAAAACCACCCAAACTTACTGAAAATCGCTCCCAGTTATAATGAAGAGTATCCGTTTTATTAACAGAATTATTCTCCTGGGCTTTAATATCTGGGCTTGCTTGAAAAACTAGCAGGATGAGACTAAATATTATTTTGTTCATCCTGTTTTTAAAAAACGAGTACGCTGAATTGATTTTCATCCATGAAATAATTTGGGTGATAACTTGTTGCATTATTTGATGCGGCAGTAAACAGGATTATTTCAAATTTCATCTTTAGAACAGGTTGATAGGCATTATCAAATTAGGCAATTTTTCAATATTTCCCTAGTGTATTATGGCATTCTATTTTTTTGCATATTTGCTTTAGAATTATTAATTCTCATATTATGCATAATCACATGAAGAAATACAACGTTGGTATCATTGGTTACGGTTGGGTTGCAGAAGCGCACATCGCAGCGATCAACGCAACATCATATGCACAAGTCACCGCAGTTTGTTCCTCCCGGAAGCTTGATTCAGCTCAGGTCAGCGGGAAGCACGGAAGCAAAATCACTTGCTATATCGATATTGATAAAATGCTGGCCAACCCGGATATTCATGTGGTTTCCATTTGCAGTTATCCCAACGAGCATGCCAGGCAAGCTATCGCTGCAGCACAGGCAGGAAAGCATTTGATCATTGAGAAACCTCTGGCGCTGAGTTGGGACGACTGTCTGGCCATTCAATCAGCAGTGGAGGAAGCTGATGTGAAAACCTGCGTCTGCTTTGAGTGCCGTTTTTCAAATCAGGTGATCACCATAAAGTCGATGATAGATAAAGGCTTACTGGGGCGGATTCACTATGCGGAGGTAGATTATTATCACGGGATAGGTCCCTGGTATGGTCAGTACAGGTGGAACACGCAAAAAAATGCCGGCGGCAGCAGCCTCTTATCGGCGGGCTGTCATGCACTTGATACACTGCTATTGTTCATGGGCAACGAAGTAGAGACTGTAAGCAGTTATTCAACCTCATCGGCGAACAAAGATTTCGCCGTTTACGAATATCCTACCAGCAGTGTGACCATCCTGAAGTTCGCTGACGGGAGAGTCGGAAAGGTGGCGTCTGTCATTGACTGTTTTCAGCCGTATTATTTTCATATTCATCTGATCGGGAGTGAAGGCAGTTTGCTTGACAATAAGTTTTACTCTACACAGCTGGGAGGATTGAATAAAGGTACATGGAGCGAACTCTCCATGGATATGCTTGATTCGGGAGATGTATCAGACCATCCATATCAAACCCAGTTCGAGGCCTTCTTCCAGGCACTTGATAATGGCAGGGAAATGCCTCTTACCAGTTTGACCGATGCCTTGTATGCGCACCATGTCATTTTTGATGCCGACCACTCCTCCGATAAAAATTTGCTGGAATCCATCAAAAAGTAAAAATCGTCACATCAGAAAAAACCATGAAAGACACTGCACTGACCAGTATACACAGGAAGCTGGAAGCGAGGATTGTACCGTTTGCGGGCTATAATATGCCCTTGGAATACACCGGTATAAAAGATGAGCATGTGACGGTCAGGAACGCGGTAGGGGTGTTTGATGTATCCCATATGGGAGAGATATGGGTGAGAGGGCCCCAGGCAGCCCAATTCATTCAGCGGGTCACTACAAACGATGTCTATAAACTTAATGATGGCAGGATACAATATACCTGTTTTCCCAATGGGCAGGGTGGGATTGTCGACGATCTCCTGGTATACCAGGTTGCAGAAGATAACTTCCTGATGGTTGTAAATGCCTCCAATATAGAGAAAGATTGGAAATGGCTGAAGGAAATGAATACGTATGATGCGGAACTTGAAAATGTTTCTGATCAGACAGCCCAGTTGGCTGTACAGGGACCAGATGCTGCTGCGACATTGCAGAAATTGACCACGATTGACCTGGCCGGGATAGGCTATTATACATTCAATACTGCATCTCTCGCAGGTGTGGACGATGTAATTATCTCTGCTACAGGGTATACGGGAGCCGGCGGATTCGAATTGTATTTCCAGCAAGAAGATGCTGTCAAAATATGGAAGGCTGTGATGGAGGCCGGCCGGGAATTTGGCATTAAGCCTGTGGGACTGGCGGCAAGGGATACCCTGAGGCTCGAGATGGGATTTTGCCTTTACGGGAATGACATTGATGAAACCACTTCGCCGATTGAAGCTGGACTTGGATGGATTACCAAGTTTGCGGATAACAATGATTTTATTGACAGGGCACGATTGCAGCAGCAGAAAATGGAGGGTGTAAGCCGCAAACTGGCCGGATTTACCATGCTTGAGAGGGGCATCCCAAGGCAGTACTATGAGATCCTGGACGAAGAGGGCCGGAAAATCGGGGTAGTTACCTCCGGTACCATGTCCCCTATGATGAATACAGGCATTGGCATGGGATATTTACCTCCGGATTTTGCTGAACCCGGACAAGAGATCCTTATCCGGATCAGGAACAAGGAGCCCAGGGCAGTGGTCGTTAAACTGCCTATCTACAAAAAAGATTAATGAATTGCTCAGTTAGTTATTGATCATGCAGGAAAAGAAAAATATTGAGGTTTGTTTTTCACCGGTCTTGTTTTCAAATTTCAGGAATCCCGGGGCCATTGCTGTGATTGTTGATATCCTTCGAGCCACCTCTGCCATTGTTACCGCCTTTGAAAACGGAGTGGATAAGATCATTCCCGTAGGCAGCCTTGAGGAGGCCAGGGCTTCTAAAGAGAAAGGTTATATGGTGGCCGCAGAGAGGGATGGTCTCGTTCAGGATTTTGCAGATTTCGGGAATTCCCCCTTTAATTTTACCAGGGAAAGGGTAGCTGGACAACAGATCGTATATTCCACAACCAATGGTACCCAGGCCATACATGTAGCCAGGGATTGTGCCCAGGTGCTGATCGGGGCTTATTTGAATTTTACCTCCCTGAAAGACTGGATCGTAAATCAGCAACGGGATGTGATTTTTTTATGTGCCGGCTGGAAGAACAAATTTAATCTTGAGGATACCCTTTTTGCCGGGGCCATGGCTGAAAACCTGATCACAAGCGGAGCATTTGAAACCATCTGTGATTCGACCAAGGCATCCATGGACCTGTATGGCCAGGCCAGTGCTGACCTGATGAAATACCTTGATAAGGTGGCACAGCGGGAAAGGTTGCGAAGGAACAAGCTGGATGATGTCATCGAATACTGCCATACCTTTGATGTGACCAGGGTCATACCCGTATTACGGAACAATCACCTGGAGGCACTTGACATCAGCCCAGGCGAAGTTTAAAAACTTATAAACAGCCAGTATATATCTGCCAGATTTTTATGAAATTTACCGCAACATTGGCAGAACTGAGTAAATGAATGTAAGCAATTTTAAATGAGGAAATTATGAAAAAACACAACTTTTATGCTGGACCATCCATCCTGCCAGCCTATACCATTGAAAATACAGCCAAAGGAATTCTTGAACTGGAAGGTGCAGGATTGTCTGTGATGGAGATATCGCACAGGAGTAAGGAATTTATGGCCATCATGGAAGAATCACTGTCACTCATAAAGGAACTCCTTGATGTCCCGCAGGGTTATCATGTCCTGTTCCTTGGAGGTGGAGCAAGCATGCAGTTTTGCATGGTGCCATACAACCTGATGCAGAAAAAAGCTGCTTACCTGAATACCGGTTCCTGGGCATCCAAGGCACTGAAGGAAGCAGGGTTCTTTGGTGAAGCGGTAGAAGTTGCCTCATCAAAGGATAAGAACTTCAGTTACATACCAAAAGGCTATGAACTGCCTGCTGATGCGGATTATTTTCATATTACTACAAATAATACAATATACGGAACCGAAATTTCGGAAGATCTGGATGTGCCCATGACCCTGGTGGCAGATATGTCATCTGATATCTTCAGCCGCCCGATGGATGTATCCAAATATGGGATCATCTATGGTGGTGCCCAGAAAAACCTGGCCCCTTCAGGGCTGGCATTTGTCATCATCCGGGAGGATATCCTGGGCAAGGTTGACCGGCCCATCCCCACCATGCTGGATTATCGCACACATATTGAAAAAGGGTCAATGTTTAACACACCTCCTGTTGTACCTATTTTCGCTGCCCTGCAGACCTTGAAATGGCTTAAGGAAAATGGTGGTATGAGTGCCATGCAGAAGATCAATGTCGAGAAGGCTGCACTTCTGTATGATGAGATCAATAGGAACCCCTTGTTCAAGTGTACCGTTGAGGATGAAGCGGACAGATCCCTGATGAATATTTGTTTCATCATGACAGATGAGTACAAAGAACTGGAAGCTGATTTCCTGGCTTTCGCTGGGTCACGCGGGATGGTCGGGATCAAGGGACATCGCTCTGTGGGTGGTTTCAGGGCATCTACCTACAATGCGCTGGCCAAGGAGAGTGTAGTAGCACTCGTGGAAACCATGAAGGAATTTGAGAAGAAGTGAACACCGGCAGGTATACCCTGATCAGAAAGAGAAAATAGAATTAAACTAAACATAGATTGATATGCCCAAAGTATTAGTTGCAACTGTAAAGCCGTTCGCTCCTGCGGCCGTTAACCAGATCAGAGAGATCATTGAAAAAGCGGGTTATGAATTTGCACTGCTTGAAAAATACGGTAGCCAGGGTGACCTGATTGCTGCCGTGGCTGATGCAGATGCCCTGATCATCCGCAGTGACAAGGTAGACAGTGAGGTAATCAATGCTGCCGGCAAGCTGAAAATCGTTGTCAGGGCAGGGGCAGGCTATGATAATATTGACCTTGAGGCTGCCAGTGGGAAGGGAGTGGTGGCCATGAATACACCCGGTCAGAACTCCAATGCAGTAGCCGAACTGGCCCAGGGAATGATGGTCTTTATGGCAAGGAACCAGTTTAATGGGACTTCCGGAACTGAACTCAGTGGAAAAACACTGGGCATACATGCCTATGGTTACGTTGGCAAACTTGTAGCAAAAATCGCCAGGGGATTCGATATGGATGTATACGCTTTCGATCCATATATTGACCGGGAAGTGATAGAGGGGGATGGTGTGACCTGCCTGGATAGTGCAGAAGCGCTGTATTCAACCTGTCAGTATATCTCTTTGCATATACCGGCCAATGACGAAACACGAGGGTCAATCAATCATGAACTGATGTCAGTCATGCCTGAAGGGGCCGTACTTGTGAATACTGCCAGGAAAGAGGTGATCGATGAGGATTCTCTCGAAAAGATCTTTGCCGGGCGCCCGGATTTCAGGTATGTTTCCGATATCGCTCCGGATAATGCAGTCCAGCTCAAAGAAGCCTATGCAGACAGGTGTTTCTTCACCCCTAAAAAGATGGGGGCCCAGACATCTGAAGCCAATATTAACGCCGGTGTGGCAGCTGCCAATCAGATTGAGGCATTCCTCGAAACAGGGGATACCACATTTCAGGTAAATAAATAATACCGGGAAACCCTACTGCAGGTTCAACCTGTTTATGTGGGTGCCGATAAATTTGTAACAATGGCCATATTAAAAGCATTCAGGGGATTCAGACCCGGAAAGGATTACGCTGCCAGGATTGCATCACGCCCTTATGATGTATTGAATTCCGAAGAAGCCCGTGAGGAGGTAAGAGGAAATCCTTATTCCTTCCTTCATGTAGTAAAACCTGAAGTAGACCTCCCGCCTGATATTAATCTATATTCAGATGAGGTTTATCAGAAGGGGAAATCGAATCTCGATAAGATGATCCAGGAGGGTATCCTCTTTCAGGATGAAGCCCCTTTCCTGTATGTGTATGCCCAGACGATGACTGGCAGGACCCAGTATGGACTGGTGGGATGTGCCAGCGTGCAGGATTATCTGGACAATGTAATTAAGAAACATGAATTGACTAGGCCAGATAAGGAAGAGGACAGGAAACAGCATGTAAGGGTTTCTGATTTTCATGCCGAACCTGTTTTTTTCGCCTATCCGAACCACCGGCAGATAGATGAGATAGTGGCTGAAGTTACAAAACAGGAACCGGAATATGATTTTGTTGCAGAAGATGGGATCGGTCACCAGTTATGGGTGATCCGTGACACTGAAGTGATAACTCAACTGGAGTCGATTTTCGCAGCTGATGTTCCCTTCACTTATGTGGCTGACGGCCATCACCGGACAGCTGCTGCGGCCGGGGTGGGTGATGAACGCAGGCTGGCCAATCCCGCTCATACCAGTGCAGAGGAATACAATTATTTCCTGGCTGTTCATTTTCCATCAAATCAATTGACCATCATAGATTATAACCGCGTGGTGAAAGATTTGAATGGAATGAGTGATGAGGAATTTCTTAAAAAACTACAGGATGCCTTTGAGATTGAGATGAAAGGAAAGGAGATACACAAACCAGGAAAACTTCATAATTTTGGCATGTATCTTTCAGGTACCTGGTACTCCCTGACTGCCCGGGAAGGAACCTACGATGACAGTGATCCCATCGGCCAGCTGGATGTGACCGTGCTGTCTGAACAGGTGCTTGCTCCCCTGTTTGATATTACCGATCTCAGAAAATCCAAAAGGATAGATTTTGTGGGGGGCATACGGGGACTGAAAGAGCTGGAGAGAAGGGTTGATTCCGGGGAAATGAAAGTGGCTTTCGCCCTATACCCTGTAAGTATGGGACAATTGATGGAAATTGCCGATACGAATAATATTATGCCCCCGAAAACTACCTGGTTTGAGCCCAAACTCAGGAGTGGCCTGGTGCTTCATAAACTGGACGATTAACAGACAGGATAAATGAGTATTTCAGAAAATATCAGCAGGTTAAAAGCAGAAATACCCGGTCATGTAAGCATAATTGCCGTCTCTAAGAGAAAATCTGCAGAAGATGTCATGCAGGCTTATGTAGCCGGACACAGGATTTTCGGCGAGAACAGGGTCCAGGAACTGATAGAAAAGCAACCTCTCCTGCCTGAAGATCTAAAATGGCATATGATAGGTCATCTGCAAACCAATAAGGTAAAGTTCATCGCCGGGTTTGTGGACATGATACACAGTGTGGACAGCATAAAATTGCTGCGCACCATTGATAAGGAGGCCCTGAAAAACAAACGGACTATCCCGGTTCTTTTACAGGTTTTTATTGCCGATGAGGAAACCAAGTTTGGATTCTCAGAAGAAGAATTAAATAACCTGCTCCAATCGGAGGAGTTTGCTGCCTTGAAAAATGTACGGATTGATGGACTCATGGGCATGGCGACCTATACACCAGATATGGAACAGGTCCGTTCGGAATTCCGGTACCTCAGAGAGGTATTTAAACGAATAAAAAATGCTTGTTTTGCAGCATCAGATAATTTCAGGCATATCTCGATGGGCATGTCAGGTGATTATGAGATCGCCATTGATGAAGGAAGCACAATGATCAGGGTGGGAACCATTATCTTCGGTGCCAGGAATTACTAATTTTAAACCCTTAATTATGGCAAACCTTAGTACAGATTTTGTCGGATTGAAGTTGAGAAACCCGCTGATAGTAAGCAGCAGCGGTTTAACAGATTCAGTCGAAAAAATTCAGAAACTGGAGAAAGCCGGTGCCGGGGCTGTTGTGTTAAAATCCCTGTTTGAAGAACAGATCGTGTACGAGGCTCGCCACCTGGCAGCATCCAGTGACTATCCTGAGGCGGATGATTACATCCATCATTATACCCGCTCGAATAATGTTGACAATTACCTTGACCTCATCGAGCAGGCGAGGGCTGCAGTTGACATTCCCGTTATTGCAAGTATTAATTGTGTC
>DAOWJB010000311.1 GCA_030640625.1 Bacteroides sp. | reverse complement strand
GAACTTTTTGCTAATACCGATTTAAGACTGCCAGGCAAGGATGCTGCCAAGGCTCCACCCAGGGTCAGTATTGTCGTGTTTTTCAGGAAAGTACGTTTGTCCATTTTCAGGTTTTTATTATTTCGGAACCAACTATAGCACATTATCACCCTTATTCAAAATTAATTTAAATAAGGTGTTTGAAACCGGCTCCTTTTTAACATATTATTAAAGAAATATGGCGCGATCAGAAACAAAATCTACCCTAACTCCGTAATAATGACCAAAATTGATACGGTGGATTTATCCTCCGGATTGAAACTTTTATCAAATATTTAACACTCTTCGTCATCTAATATGCAACCATTCCAAGGTGGCGAAGGTCTTACCGATAGTTGAAAATGCTGGATGAGAAAGAAATAATTGAAGGATGTTGCCGGCATGACAGAAGAGCCCAGAAAGCTTTATACGAGAGGTATGCTTCCATTCTTTTGGGGGTATGTATCCGTTACTCGGGGAGAAGGGATGAAGCAGAAGATATTCTCCAGGATGCATTAATCAAGGTATATTTTAATATCAAGTATTTTGCAGGAAAGGGATCATTTATTAACTGGATGAAAAAGATCATGGTAAATACAGCCATAACACATTATCACAGGAACCTCAAACACCACTATCACCAGGATATTGATGATATCCATGAAATGGATATTGAAGGATCCGAATATGATTCGGCTGATTTTACCCGTGAAGAGTTATTTAATATCATTAAAGAGTTGCCCCAGGGGTACCGGATGGTCTTCAACCTGTATGCAGTGGAAGGATACAAGCACAAGGAAATATCCGACCTGCTGAATATCGATGTAAACACTTCTAAATCACAATATTCAAGGGCAAGGAGCCTGATCCGGAAAAAACTTGACTCTCTGAAAAAAATTGCAGAAAAAGTTGATGAGCAGGATTGAACGAAATATTGAGGATCTTTTTCGGACACTGTTCGAACAATTTAAAGTAAATCCTACACAGGGACTCTGGAAACAGATCCAGGCAAGAATAGCATGGAAGCAATTCCTGTCTTTCAGCCTCAATTCTTTCAATGTATATTATCTTGCTGCAGCAATAACCCTGGCAGGTGCCGGGGCATATTTCATGCTTCCTTCCACCGGTTCCCAGATGATCTCTGAAGCGGCAGGATTCATATCAGCTGAAAATGTTGTTACTCTGGCAGAACCGGCAACTGATCAGGCAATTGTCCGGGAGCATCTTCCCACGGGTGAACAGGCACCGGTAGAAAAAGTCGAAGCCATTACTGTAAAGGTGGCTGATACGCAATCTTCCAGCCGGACTGCCACAGAACAAAAGAAATCTGAACCGGAATTTGATCCACAGAAAAACAATGCCGTTCAGCAGAAGGAAACTGAAACCGCAGCGACTCCTCCGGAACAATCAGCATCTGCCGGAGGTGAAACCATCTCAGTGCCTGAAGCCATAAAGGTAAAGGTTGAATTTCAGGCAAATCCCATGAGTGGATGCACCCCCCTTGCCGTGAATTTTCAAAGTCTTTCTGAAAATGCCGATGGTATTAACTGGACTTTCGGGGACGGAGGTAATTCTCATGAGCCAAATCCATCCTATGTATTTGATGAACCTGGAGATTTCGTGGTTACATTGAAGATCATGGGGAAAGATGGTGGGGAATACAGCCGGCAGCAAACCATACAGGTTTTTGAAACCCCCAAAGCCCTCTTCGAGTTTGATGAGGATGTAAAACTTACAAAAAACCAGCCCGTTTATTTTTACAATTATTCCCGGGGGGCTGATTATTTTGAATGGGATTTCGGAGACAAGCAGCGATCGGACCTGTTGGAACCCATACATTACTATGACAAGGCGGGCAGTTATCATGTTAAGTTAAAGGTGTGGACCGATAAGCAGTGCTATGACTCCATGATGATCTATAATGCCTTTGGCTCCCAGGAGCAAAATATTAAAGTGCCAAACGCATTTACACCGAACCTGAATGGTCCTACCGGAGGATACTACGATGTAAACGCTTATGATAATACCGTATTCCATCCTGTCATCAATGGCGAATTGCTTGAATACCAGCTAAAGGTCTTCAACCGCAAGGGCGTGCTTCTCTTTGAAAGCAAAGACATCAGTATCGGATGGGATGGGTATTACAATGAACAACTGCTGAAACAGGACGTTTATATCTGGAAATTAAGAGGTAAATTCAACAATGGCAAACCCTTCGTGGAGAGCGGGGATATAACCCTGATAAAACAATACTGACCGTTTCATCATGACCAGCAAAAGCCAACCCCCTCTGGTTCATGCATATCGTTTTCCCATTACTCAACAATCTGTCTGGATTCATGGAATTATGAAGCCAATATGAAACTTATAGACCATTGTTTCGTTTAATTGAATATTATTTCAGCAGACCGGTAGCTTTGTCTGTTAATATCTTTGTGCTTCAGAACACTTGGAAAACAGATATTTTCAAGATAATGTTACGGTTTTTAGATTATAAAGCAAAGATTCTCAACCCAGAAACGTGAAGAAACTTCCGGTCATATCATTACTTCTTTTTTTATGTTTTTTTTCGCACGGTCAGGATCCGCAATTAACACAGTTCTATTCCTCCCCCCTTTATCTCGCCCCTTCCTTTGCCGGGGCCACCCAGCAACACCGTGTCGCCACCACTTATCGCAACCAGTGGCCCTCCATGCCTGGGACCTTTGTGACCTACACATTTTCATATGATCACTTTTTCGCCAACTTCAACAGTGGGGTCGGTCTGTTGATCCTGCGTGATGTGGCCGGTTCGGGCAACCTGAGTACCACAAACATTGGTGTACTGTATTCATACGACATCAAGCTAACGGATTCTTGGCACCTGAGACCGGGGATCCATGTTTTGTATACCCAGCGGGGGATTGATTTTAATAAGCTGCTGTGGGGAGACCAGATCTCTCCCAGTGGTATCACACCTACCATCGAGGTCCCTTCCCTCGATAAAAAGGGAGATATTGACGCCTCCGTTTCTCTGCTGGCATATTCTGAAAGAGCATGGATCGGTGCAGCTGTCGACCATCTCTTCCGTCCCAATTATTCCCTGTACGGGGATGTAACACGTCTTTCCATGAAGTATTCATTGTTCGGTGGTTATCAGTTAAGACGCAAAGGCCGATTGCTCAAACCCATAGACGAAATCCTCTCCGTTGCTGGTTTACTGAAACACCAGGGACTGATTACCCAGCTTGATATCGGGGTTTACTGGTACAAAAATCCGCTTGTTTTTGGCTTGTGGTATCGCGGTATTCCCTTCCTTAACAGGGAAATCAGGGGAGATGCCATTTGTTTTCTGGTGGGCTATAAAATTGAACAATTCAGTGTGGGCTACAGTTATGATTTTACCATCAATAAGTTGCTGACCTCTACCGGGGGTGCTCATGAGATCGCCCTGATCTATGAATTCTCGTC
Organism: Bacteroides sp.; assembly: GCA_030640625.1. Lineage (GTDB taxonomy): Bacteria > Bacteroidota > Bacteroidia > Bacteroidales > SM23-62 > SM23-62. Next base: position 19,100 of record DAOWJB010000311.1, on the reverse strand, counting down.
CAAGCGTAAAAAGAGGAAGCGTCATATGATTCCTTGTCCCGAGTTTTAGAAAGAATTTACCTATATTTGCAGGGATTTTTTCGAACCCCAATAATTCTGAGAAATGAAAAATCTTTCTTTGATCATTAACGCTGTACTGATCGTAGCAGTTGGCGCATTGTTCTATCTGCATTTCAGTTCCAAGGGAAACGCCAAACCCAGTCCGGCCAGACCAGCAGGTGTTAATCTGGTTAGGCCCGATGTACCCATTGTTTATATCAATATCGATACCCTCCTGAATAATTACGAATATTTTAAGGACATGCAGGATGATTTTGCCGATAAACAGTCAGAACTTGAGGCTGAACTGAATACCCGTTCCAGGCAATATGAAGCCAGTGCGATGGACTATCAGAACAAGGTTCAGAAAGGCCTGGTTACAAGACGGGAAGCGGCAGAACTCGAACAACAGCTGATGGGAGAACAGCAGAGCTTGCTTCAATTACGAGATCAGATGTCCATGCAACTTTCTGAAGAAGAACAGGTAAGTAACAGGAAACTGATCAATGCCATCATGGAATACCTTAAAGAGTATAATATTGATTATAATTACCAGTTTATTTTCAGCAACAGTTTCGGAGATAATGTACTGTTTGCCGATAATCAGCTCGACATTACCAATAGTGTCCTGCAGGGCCTGAACGAACAATACACGTCTGAAAAAGGAAAATAATGTCCTTTGCTGATGCTTATCTTGAAAAGGTCAGCCTCGATCCATCCATAGACAAACAATTTCCCGACAAGGATCTGGCCATCGTTGTGGCCATACCGGCATGCAATGAACCGGGCATACTGCAGACACTTGAATCCCTGCTCAGTTGCCAGCGGCCAAAAGGCTCTGTAGAGCTTATTATCATCATCAATTCCGCTGAATCAGACCCGGCAGATGTCCTGTCACAAAACGAACTGACAGAAAAAGAGATCCGGACCTGCGCCCTCGCCCATGAAGAAAGAGGATTTCGAATACTGGTTTCACATCAATCCAAACTTCCAGGGCGGCATGCCGGGGCCGGACTGGCAAGAAAGATCGCAATGGACCATGCCCTCAGCAGGTTCCACCATCTGAACAGGCCGGAAGGGGTTATCCTATCGCTCGATGCCGATACAAACTGCGAAGGGAATTACCTGGTTGAGGTACAGAAACAATTCCTGGACCATCCAGACACAAAAGCCTGTTCCATCCGTTTTGAACATCCACTTACAGGATCAACCTTCCCGGACACTGTCTACCGGGGCATTATACAGTATGAACTCCACCTGAGGTACTATATACAGGCACTTCGTTTTGCAGGACATCCACATGCTTTTCATACAGTTGGATCTGCATTTGGCGTCAGGGCGGGTGTCTATGCAAGCCAGGGAGGGATGAACAAAAGAAAAGCCGGGGAGGATTTCTATTTCCTCCAGAAGATCATCCCCCTGGGAGGTTTTTACGAGGTAAATTCCACCATGGTAGTTCCATCACCCAGGCCGTCAAGCAGGGTGGCTTTTGGAACCGGACCTGTGATCAGTAAATTCCAGCGGGGTGAATACACCGAACTGGATACCTATCATCCGGATGTGTTTTTTGACCTGAAGGAATATATTGACAGCGTAAAATCTATCTATACTTCCGATCAGCAAGAACTGCAGGAGATGCTGGACAACTACCCTCCATCTGTCAGGGAAAATATCCGGTATGAGTTCTTTTCAAGGGTTGGAGAGATCCGCAGAAACAGTGCACATGAAACCAGTTTCATCAAACGTTTTTATCGCTGGTTCAATATGTTCAGGACCCTGAAATATATCAATTATGCTCACCAGCATTATTATTCACGGATACCTGTCCGGGAAGCAGCCGGGAGTTTTTTAGTTCAAACCGATGCGGGATTTCAGGATGATGGTGGCGCAATTGAGATACTGCAATATCTTAGAGAGATCCAGAAACGGGCAGGATAGGTGATTAATCCTCCTCCACAATCACAAAAACATCCTCATTCTCCTTCTTCATGAAGTATTGCTCGCGGGCAAATTTTTCAAGGTTTTCCTGATTCGTTTTCAATTCCTCCAGCCGCCTGGAGTCTTCCTCTATCCTCTCCAGGTAATATTGTTTTTCTTTTTCCATTTCATGAAGTGTATTGATATACTTAACCCTGTCAATCAGGCTGTTATTGTCAAATAACATGAGCCATACCAGAAACACCAGAAAGGCGATCAGGTATTTATTCCTGAGGCCTTTCATGATGATGGAATCCCGCCTGATATATGGCCACTTCATGCAGTAAAATTAGGCATTTAATCATGAAGCAGTACGGTTTTTTTCAACATGCCCTATTCCTGCATGAACGGATACCTGTAGTCAACAGGAGGAAGAAAACTCTCCTTGATCGTCCTGGGGGATACCCAGCGAAGCAGGTTCAGGTAGGAACCAGCCTTGTCATTGGTCCCGGATGCCCTGGCCCCACCAAAGGGCTGCTGTCCGACTACAGCACCGGTAGGTTTATCATTGATATAAAAATTCCCCGCTGCATTGACAAGTCTTCTCGTAGTAGATGAAATTACCTGCCTGTCACTGGCAAAGATGGCACCCGTCAAACCATAGGGCGAAGTTTCATCCAGGAGGTCAAGGGTTTCCTCAAATTTATCATCCTTATAAACATAAATTGTGAGTACCGGACCAAACAGTTCTTCTACCATGGTGATATATTTAGGGTCATTGGCCTGGATCACGGTTGGCTCAATATAATATCCCTCGGACTTATCGCATTTCCCTCCGATGATCACTTCAGCATCCTTATCTTCCTTTGCCCTTTCAATATAACCGGCCAGCAGATCAAAAGATGTTTCATCAATGATCGCGCACATGAAGTTTGTAAAATCTTCAGGAGCACCCATTTTAATTGATTTAAGATCAGCTTCTAGTCCCGCTTTAACATCTCCCCACATACTTTCAGGAATATAGGCACGTGAAGCCGCAGAACATTTTTGTCCCTGGTACTCAAACGCACCCCTTGTTAATGCCGTGACGACCTGCTGCGCATTTGCCGATGGATGGACCATGACAAAATCCTTGCCGCCTGTCTCCCCTACCAATCTCGGATAGGTTTTGTATTTGTCGATGTTATTTCCGACGGTTTTCCAGATACCATTAAACACCGCGGTCGATCCGGTGAAATGGATCCCAGCGAAATCCGGATGGTTCAAAACAATGTCCCCGATCACCGGTCCGGATGCAAATACCAGGTTGATCACACCATCGGGTACCCCTGCCTCACGGAACACATCCATCAATACTGAAGCAGAATAAACCTGCGTTTTGGAGGCTTTCCATACGACCACATTACCCATTATGGCCGGTGCCGTTGGCAAATTGCCAGCAATGGACGTGAAATTAAAGGGTGTAAGGGCAAAAACAAACCCTTCCAGCGGACGTTGTTCGATCCTGTTCCAGACATGTTCAGACGATTCTGGCTGGTTGTTATAGATCTCCTCCATATACTGGACATTGAAACGCAGGAAGTCAATGATCTCACAGGCCGCATCAATTTCTGCCTGGTGGACAGTCTTGGACTGGCCTATCATGGTCGCAGCATTGATCTTTGCACGGTAAGGTCCGGCCAGCAGACTGGCCGCTTTGAGGAAAATGGAAGCGCGCTGTTTCCAGCACATACCGGCCCATGATGCCCGGGCAGAGAGAGCCGCATCAATGGCCATATTTACATGCTCGGCAGACCCCTGGTAGTATTCACCAATTTTATGATTGATCTTATGAGGTGGAACAATGGGTATGATCTTATCCGATTTTACCTCCTTGCCCCCGATGAACATCGGGATCCCTTTTACATTTGAATAAACCTCATCGACTGCCTTTATGATTTCTTCCCGTTCGGGTGAACCGGGCAAATACCCTTTAACCGGTTCGTTCTTGGCCCTGGGTGCGAATACGATATTTTCTGACATGATAATTAAAAATTATGAAGGGTTTGTTTTTTTACGGTCGATCCCATCGTTAATAAAAACCATCGCTAAAATAAAGGATAATTAAAAAAACAGAAATGATAAAAAGCAGGTTTCGATGATGTCAAAAAGCAGAAATCCGTTAAAAATTTCTTAAATCTGTTTCATTTATTTTTATTTAGTCTAAATAATTATATATTTGCGTGAATAAAACAAAACTAAAATGGCATTCAATTTACCCGATTTAAAATACGATTATAATGCGTTGGAGCCTTACATAGACGCCCGGACCATGGAAATTCACCACGGCAAGCATCATGGGGCTTATACCAGCAAATTAAACGCAGCCGTCGAAGGGAGTTCCCTGGAAGACCAGAACATTGAACAGATCCTGGCAGGTGCAGGCGCTCACGGAGCAGCAGTCAGAAATAACGGAGGTGGCTTTTATAACCACAATTTATTCTGGGAAGTGATGACACCGAATGGTGAAGGAAGACCCGGGGGTGAAGTACTTCAGGCCATCAACAAGGCTTTTGGAAGTTTCGATGAATTCAAGAGCCAGTTTTCAAATGCTGCAGCCACCCGTTTTGGTTCTGGCTGGGCATGGCTGGTGAAAACCGATAGTGGACTGGTGGTTACTTCCACTCCGAACCAGGACAATCCATTGATGGATGTTGCTGAAGTGAAGGGTTTGCCTATCCTGGGACTGGATGTATGGGAGCACGCTTATTATTTAAAATATCAGAACAAAAGGCCCGAATACATTGAGGCATTCTGGAATGTTATAAACTGGGCTGAGGTTAACAATAGATTTGGTTCATAATTTTTGTTATTAGTTATTGGTTGGTTTAAAGGGGACGCCGGAAACGGGGTCCCTTTTTTCATTCTCCCCCACAAATGATAAATCTTCCGATCCAAATACTTAACAAAAGAAAGGATTAATTGGAAGCTGCCTTTTCTGCCTCCTTCATTACACGCAGAAAATTTCCACTCCAGAATTTTTGCAGAGCTGATTCGGAATAACCCCGTCGCAGCAGTTCATGGGTCACGTTGGGCAATTCAGTGACGTCAAAGCAGTCCTCCAACGAGGCCCCACCATCAAAATCGGATCCGAATCCGACATGATCGATCCCGATCAGGTCTACGATATGATCCACATGATCACAATACTGGGAGACCGTGGCTAAATGAGGAGGATATGTCTTGTTGAGGGCATAAAATTCCTGTTTCAGTGCCAGCTTTGTACTGTCATCCATTTCACTCCAATTCTCATATTTTGCCCAGAGTACCTGCCTGGCAGAATCCCTTTCTGGAAACGGTTCCATTTCAGCTACATAATCGCTTACCAGACAGAGCTGGATAACACCACCGTTCTCCGCAAGTTTTAGCAACATTTCGTCAGACAGGTTGCGTGGATTGTTACGAACCGCCCGGGCATTGGAATGAGAAGCTATGACAGGTGTCTTACTGATCTCAACTACATCGTAAAATGCCTTATCGGACATATGGGACACATCGATCATGATCCCCAGCCGATTCATTTCCTGGACAACCTGCTGGCCGAATTCACTGAGTCCCCCGTGTTCCGGTCCATCTTTGTCAGTAGATGAATCGCAGATATCATTGTTCCGGGTATGGCAAAGGGTAATATACCTGGCACCAAGGTCATAAAATCTGCTGACCATTGAAAGGTCCCTTCCGACAGGATATCCATTCTCTATGCCAATATATACTGCCTTTTTGCCCTTCTTACTGATCAATTCCAGGTCATCAGCAGACAAAGCGATTGCCGCCTGGTCAGCATGGCGATCCACTACTGCATGAATAGAATCAAACAGCATCAATGCCTCCTCTTTAACTTTTGCATTTGCCTTTTCAGTCCGTGGTCCCTGTCCCACAAAAACGACAAAAAATACTCCGTCGAGTCCACCTTCCTGCATTCGGGGAAAGTCAAGCTTCCCTCCTCCACTGCGGGAATCAGATCTTATGCCAAGATCAATGCTTCGCCTGAAGAATCTCAAAGGTGTATCAGTATGGGAATCAATGGTTAACAGAGATTGGTGGACCTGGACTGCTTCATTCCGGGAAATCTCCTTCGTTGAATTAAATTTACAACTGAAGAGAGTAACTACTACAGAAAGAATTAAGGCCTTTAAAACAACTTTATGAGACATGTTACACTGGTATTTGAAAAACGATCTCCAAAAATAGCATTAAAATCGTATTACTGCCACAGCATATCATACTAAGCTTTCCGATATCGTTCACCATACGTGCGATAGGGGATCTTGGAGGGGGACTTAATCATAAACAGTTCAGCATCCAGGGCAGATGACAGATCCAGCTTGTCCTCCTCGCGGGCAATGAAGAAATCACCTTCGCTTACAGATTGTTCACCAATACCGGGTGACCCTTTCAGCACAAATACTGAGTAAACCATATGTGGTTCAAGTATGAGTGTGAATTGCTCGGTCTTACCGGTCAATTTGAAAATTGACAGATCTTCTGTCACCATATCCATGGGCAACCTGTTTTCAGTAAAAATCTTGAGATCGTATTCCCCCTCATCCAGCACCGGGAAACCGTCCCCAGGGTAGTCATCATAGCTTGCGGGGATCGACTGGGTCTGGCTCAGGTCAGGGTCCACCCATATCTGGAAAATGCTGGAACCGGCATGCAGCCGTTCTGCATGTGAAATCCCGTTACCGGCACGTATGATCTGTGCATCACCTGCGTCAAGGGTTTTCCAGCCTTTAAGCTTACTGTCATAATGTTCAATCTTACCCGTCAGGACAAAACTCATGATCTCGAATCCCTGGTGCTGGTGTTCGCCGATGGTACTTCCACCATCGCTCCAGGCATGAGCCCAGTAATAAAGGTTGGAATACGGACGCAGAGCCCCTCCATCCTGTGGAAAACCGATGGGTTTTTTTTCAAGGATCGCTCCACCGTTAAATTGCCCATCGGCTTGTTCTTCTCGTTTATAAATGTCTATGGCCATGTTTCTGCTTTGTTGATTTTATGAGATTCTAAGATATTAATATCCTGCAAATATGCAAATAATGGAAAAATTCAAAAGCAAAGTTAGAGGGAAATCGGACCGGGCAACGTTTCATCTCCGGGTTCTATCTCCTCATGTTCGAGGTCTGCAGAATGGAAGCGCTCGAGAAGACCTTCATCGTTGATCTCTTTTGAAAGAGCGGCGATGGTATTGGGAGGCACATCAAACAGATCCAGGATCATCAAGCCATCAAGGGCATTATTGAATTTAGGATCGATATTGAAACCAACGATCTGACCATTTTGCTTGAGGTATTTTTTAAGCAAAACCGGCATGTTTTTTTGTGCCTTCTCTATGTCTCTGATGATCCTGTCAAATTTATTCAGGTCACTGGCACTCTCTATCAGGATATCCGTATCAAGGTGATGCAGGGATACGGTGAATTTTTTGCGGGGACGAATGAACCGTGCAATTTTGTGATTGTAATAGTACTCAGTTATAAATTTGATAATCAGTTCCTTGGAAAAATCTGAAAAGCGGTTACTGATGCTTACCGGTCCAACCAGGTAACGGTATTCCGGATTTTTTATCAGGAAATATAAGATGCCTTTCCAGAGCAGGAACAGAGGCATTGGTTTTCGCTGGTATTCGGGGATGATGAAAGACCGGCCAAGTTCCAGGGACTGTGAAAGGATGGAGTACATGCGCCGATGCATCCTGAACAGGCTCTGGAGATAAAAACCCCTGATCCCGTATATATCCATGATGTCTTTTCCCTTCCCTACCCGGTAAGCCCCCACGATCTTCCGCTCTTCTTCGTCCCAGATAAACAGCTGGTGATAATACAGATCATATTCATCGATATCCATAGGCTGGTTGGTCCCTTCCCCAACATCCCGGAAGGTGATCTCCCGCAATCTGCCGATCTCATTCATGATATTGGGGATCTCAACCGATGGGATGCAGATCACATTGTAATTCTGGATCTTGAACAGGGAGTACTTGCTTATAACGCGGGTGATTTCTGCTTCAACCTTTCGTGCCGGCACCGGGTCAGCAATGGGTTCTTCCCGCTTGAGCCTGCCACGGCTGACCGAAAAGAATTTATTTACCTCCAGGGATGTTCCCAGGGCATATGTTTTAGTCCTCAGGTACCTGCCATACCTGGCAATGTCGCTGAATTCATTTTGTTCTTTTAAGGGGATGGGTGAACCGATCCTGATCCTGATGACCCTTTTCCGTTGCTTAAACAACTCGGAAGGCAGTTTAAGGGTCTGAAGTTTGGGATGTATCCTTCCCAGTATATGAAAAAACCGGCTGTTCTTGCCCTGGAAGTAAATTGGCAAGATGGGTACCTGGGCCATCTTAAGCATTTTTAATACCGGGTATTGCCATTGGGGATCAGTGATGGCCTGGATATCCTGGTTGAAAATTGAAACTTCCCCGGCCGGAAAAATACCGATGGGTTTCCCATCTTCCAGGTGAAGCATCGCATCTTTCAGTCTCCCAAACCCGGATGACTCTTCTGCATGACCTGAAAAAGGATTGACAGGAAAGATATTCTTGCTGACAGGCTCCATCCGTTGCAACACAAAGTTGGGCAATACCTTGTAATCTGGGCGGATTGATGCGATCATTTTAATCAGCAGAAGGCCGTCAATACCGCCGAAGGGATGATTTGATACGGTTATAAAGGCCCCTTCCCGGGGTATTTTATCAAGTTCTTCCTTGCTGATCTCATAACGGATCCCCAATCCCTCGATCATGGAATCGATAAAGTCCATGCCGGACTTCATACTGTTCTCAGCGTAGATTTTATTAATTCTCCGGAACCGGAGCAGCAACATCAGGAACTTGGCTGCACTTTCTCCCGCTATCCCTTTCACCCTGGCAGCCTGCAGGAGATCATCTGTATCAATTAACTTCATGTCTGTTTAAGACAATGTTAAAACTGCGTTAAATATAAGTCTTTTTGGTTAAATGGGCTCCGGTCTGATGTATATCATTTAATGATCCATATACTGACCAGGACAACGATCCCGAACAGAACCACCACAGATCCCGTTATCTTATTCAGCCACCAGATGCTTTTCAGCCTTATCCTCTTGCGAAAACGGTTGGCTACTGATGCAAGGATAAACCACCATAGGATGGTCCCACCTGCAATGCCTGCGGTTAGCGTGAATATTTCAAACAACGACAGTATGTCATTGGCCACTTTTATTGCCGCCATGATGGCAATGAACAGAAAAATTGCCATGGGATTGGATAATGTCAGCAGGAAAACCGAGGCAAAATCCTGTGACAGACGGGTTTTGTTCAGGCGCTGAAGCCTTAGTTGTTTGACGGGATTCGTATAGAAAATCCGCAAGCCGATATACAACACAAATATCCCTCCAAGTATCTGAAAATAAATATGTCGCTCTTCAATAAAATTAATAATGATTGTCAGTCCAAATCCGGCGATTATGGCAAAAATGACATCGGCTGCAGCAGCACCAAGTCCGGAAACAAATCCCGACATATATCCCCTGTTCAGCGTCCGCTGTATACACATAACCCCAATAGGTCCCAGTGGAGCAGAGACCAGCAATCCGATCAGGACGCCTTTTATGAAAACTTCAGGGATCATTTCTTTCCAGGAACGCGCTTAAGCGTATTCATTGCAAAATAAAGAATAATCCTATAATATTGCGATTTTCTTCGTGATAAGATTTTCACCTTTTTTATATTTGCATCTTTATTTTATGCCGGATGAAACAACAAAAGATCCAGCTTGATAACAAAGCCTGGCAATGGGCCATCATACTGTTCCTTTCCTTGATTTGGGGGACATCTTTCATCCTGATGAAAAAGGGGCTGGAATCATACAGCCATACCCAGGTTGCAGCATTCAGGATCTTCTTCAGTTTTGTTTTCATGCTTCCCATTACCATTAATAACATAAAGGTGATCCGCAGGGATAATATTCAGTCCCTTATTATCGTGGGAATCATTGGCTTTGCCATCCCCGCCATGCTATTCACCAAAGCACAAACAAGGATCGATAGCTCGCTTGCCGGTATGCTGAATTCCCTGACTCCGCTGTTTACGCTTGTTGTTGGACTATTTTTCTACAGGAGCAGTGCCAGGTGGATGAATGTAGTTGGACTTCTTGTGGGATTAATCGGTGCCATTGGATTGATGTGGAACGGGGATCTGAATATTTTGAAAGGGATCAATGTATTTGCCCTTTTTATCGTCGCTGCAACTATATGTTATGGGATAAACATAAACGAGGTAAAGTTTAAACTGGCTCATTTGTCAAGCCTCGAAATTACCAGCCTGGCTTTTCTGTTTACCGGTCCGATTGCAGGTACTTACCTGCTGTTTACAGATCTGACCCCGGCCTCACAAACACCTGACTACCTACTGAACCTCGTTTATATAGCCTTGCTGGCCCTGTTCAGTTCAGTGATTGCCGTGCTGATCTTTAATCACCTGATCAAATATACAACGCCCCTGTTTGCCGCCTCTGTTACCTACATTATCCCGCTGTTTGCCATCATTTGGGGGATCATTGACGGGGAAAGCATCAGGCTCGTTCAGCTGTTATGGATTGCCCTTATCCTGGTGGGTGTCTACCTTATAAATAAATAATATCTTTATCACCTGTATGACGAAATCACGGCTCATATACCTTTCCATCCTCAGCGGTCTGCTGCTGACACCCGCATGGTATGGATTCGGAACGGGACTGATCCTTTTGTTCGCCCTGATCCCACTGTTGTTCATCGAAGACTACCTGTATGAAAACATGTCAGAACACAGGCCACATAAGGCATTCCTGTATGCATTCATCACGTTCTTTGTATGGAACCTCTCCTCTACATGGTGGCTCTGGAATGCAACCATACCAGGGATGTTCCTTGCTGTGATTATTAATTCCACGCTGATGTCCCTTGTCTTCTGGTTGGCCCACATTACCCGGAGAAATACAAGTAGCGGGACCGGCCATTTTGCTTTCATCTCATACTGGCTGGTCTATGAACATTTCTACATGAACGGGGAGATCAACTGGCCCTGGCTTAACCTCGGGAATGGTTTTGCCAACGATATCCTTTTCATTCAATGGTATGAATATACTGGTACTTTCGGTGGTAGCTTCTGGGTCTTGCTGGTAAATGTGTTGGGATTTACAATTTTGAAACATTTCATCCTGCACCGGACGATCAAAAATAAGATCATCCAGACTTCTATCCTGGGTGGAGTTATCCTGATCCCTATCATTTTCTCATTGATCCGGTTCAGCACCTATGAGGAAAAACCTGATCCTAAAGAAATTGTTGTATTGCAACCCAACATAGATCCATACGGAGCCAAGTTCGGGGGAATGGAAATGGAAAGGCAGATGGATATACTGCTTCGCCTGGCAGACTCACTCGGCACCCCGAAAACGGATTATTTTGTAGCCCCGGAAACTTTTGTCAATGATAATATATGGGAGGAAAATCTATATTCCAACCGGAGTATGCTCTCAGTTTACGATTTCATCAGGCATAAATATCCCAAATCTCATTTTATTGTGGGACTTACCTACTATAAATTGTATCACGCTGGGGAAGAAAAGTCAACAACCGCCCGTGAATTCTCAGGTTCAGATGCCTGGTATGACATGTATAATGCTGCTGCCCAGGTAGATACATCATTAATTGAGCAGGTTTATATTAAGTCCAAGCTTGTGGTAGGCGTGGAAACTATGCCCTACCCCCGGTACCTGGGTGTCCTGCGAAAACTGACCGTGCGGCTGGGTGGGACTTTCCGCAGCAATGGTTATCAGGAGTTCAGGGAAAACCTCTATTCCCGTGATGACTCAACTGGTATTGCTCCGGTTATCTGCTATGAATCAATCTTTGGAGAATTTGTCACAGACTACATCAAAGAAGATGCCGGATTCATATTTGTCATTACCAATGACGGATGGTGGGGAGATACTCCGGGATACAGGCAACATCACAGTTATTCCCGGCTCAGGGCCATTGAAAACCGCAGGAGTGTCGCACGTTCGGCCAATACAGGTATCACTTCCCTGATCAATCAGAAAGGTCAGGTCCTCCAGCATACCAGTTACTGGGAACCGGATGCCCTGAGGGGTGAGCTGAATGTCAACAACAAACTCACATTTTATACTCTGCATGGCGATTATATTGCACGCATTGCCTATTTCTTCTCCCTCTTGATCCTGCTCTATACAATCACCAGGATCCTCATCTCCCACAGGAAATAGCCGCATTTTGCTTTTCCGTCTCAAATCATGTAATTTCCACTATAGATTTTTTTTGCCATTGTGCAACTCCAGTATCTTTTCGCTGTCCTTTTAAAACAGAAACACATAAGTAAAATTGGCTGCGGCTTATCAGGACATACACAGGGAGATCATCGAACTAAGTAAGGCGGGAAATCCCAAGGCTCAGTATCAGTTGTATAAGCTGTATGCCAAGGCCATGTACAACATTTGTGTCCTTATGTTAAACAGTAAAGAAGAAGCAGAAGATTTATTACAGGAATCGTTTACAGATGCATTTATGAAACTCAACTCATTCAGATATGAATCATCATTTGGTGCCTGGCTTAAAAGGATAGTCATCAATAAATGCATAAATGCCATCAATAAGAAAAAGGTTGACCTGGTGTTTCCCGAACATCCTTTGGAGCCGGATACTGCTGATGAGGAGATAGACTACAGGGGTATTGAACTCGATGTACAAAGGGTTCACCTTGCCGTGGAAAAACTTCCAGACGGTTACCGGGTGATCTTCAGTTTATATGCCCTGGAAGGTTATGACCATTTAGAGATATCACAGATCATGAATATCTCTGAATCTACATCAAAAAGTCAGTACCTGAGGGCAAAGCAGAAAATCAAAGAAATCTTAAAAAACAACCATGATGAAAGACAGGTTAGAACAATTCATCAGTGATAACAGAGATCAGTTTGATCTTCACGAACCGGACGAGAAGCTCTGGGCGGGTATTGAATCCAATATCCAGGGGAAAAAGATCATCCGGATCGGGTGGAAAGGCGTGATGTGGAGGGCTGCTGCCGTGATCCTGATCTTCGGCGCCTCATTCATGATACAGGAATACCTGCATCAACGCAGGGATACGATGACTGCCCAGGAAGAAAATGAGATGATCAATAATTTCCCTGAATTGCAGGAAGCCGAGGTATATTATACCAGCCTGCTCAACGACAAGATCAGCCAGATTGAACCCCTGCTTTCAGAAAATCCTGAACTGGGAGAATCACTGAAGCAGGACCTGTCCGAACTCGACAGTATCTATGCCGAACTTCAAATGGACCTGCGCGACAACATAGCCAACGATGAGGTAGTAGAAGCAATGATCCAGAATTACATGCTGAAAATCCAGATCATGGAAGATCTGCTGGAGTACATGGAAGAATCCTCTAAAAACAATGAAGATGAAAATGCAGCGATTGAAATTTAGTAAGTTTTTGTTTCTTTTTGCGATGCTGCCCTTTGTCGTGCCACGTGTCGGGGCACAGACCTATACTGACAGGCAGAAGATCGTGCGGTCTTTCCCGGCCAACGCGGAAACAAGACTTGATGTGACAAATAAGTACGGGACCGTCCATGTAATTCCCTGGAGAAAGGACTCGGTGCATATTGAAATAGATCTGTTCATCAAATCGAGCAGTACTTCAAAACTTGATAAACTCAAGAAGAATATTGATTTTGATTTTACCGACACAAAATACTATATCATAGCCAACACAAATTTTGGAAGCAGGGGAGGTAGTTTCTTTTCCGACCTGAAGGAGATCATCCCATCCAAAAACCAGGTAAAAATTGATTATACCATACATGTCCCCCCGAGCATGAATATTACTATATCAAACAAATACGGGGATATCTATATTGATGATATGAAAGGCAGTGTGAGCGTGAACCTGTCTAATGGAGACATCAAAGCCAACAGCCTGACAGGAGAATCAAACATCAGCCTGAATTTTGGTAGCGGGATCATCAACGAGCTGAATAATGCCAGGCTGAATATCGCCTATGCGGATATCGAGATTCGAAAGGTCAAACAGCTTACCATTGAAAGCAAATCCTCAAAAATAAGGGTCCATGAAGCCGGGATCCTGAAAACTATATCCCGGAGGGATAAGTATACCATAAGCCGTGTCGATAATCTCTCCGGAGAAAGCTGGTTCTCGACTATCTGGCTCCATAAACTTAACGTAGAAATCAACTATAATCCGAAATATGGTGCATTGAAGGTAGATTCCATATCCAACCAGTTTTCCCTTATCAATGTCAATACGGAATTCGCTGATCTGAGGATGATCTTTAACAGACAGGCCAGTTATCAGCTGGAAGTTCTAAAGCATGATAAAGTAGTACTGCAGTTGCCGGATGTATATGGCGAACTTGAAGTCATCGACCAGGAAGTCGAGGCTGTCCACCTGAAAGGCATGGTTGGCCCGTATCCAAATGCGTCATCCCAGGTGAAGATCAAGGCACCGAAGAAATGTATAATTAACATACAGATAAGGTAGTAAAATGAAAACAAGTATTATTATTAGAGTAGCGTTCCTGGCAGCATTGGCAGTCCTTGCACATGCCTGTGAAAATACCTGGTCCTGCCTGAGAGGAAACGGAATACCGGGGAGCGAGACCCGTACAATATCCGGTTTTACAGGCGTGGTTTCAGAAGGGGAATTCGATGTATATATCCAGGTTGACACTGCTTTTTCAGTTGAAATAGAAGCAGATGAAAACCTCATCCAGTATATCCGGACCAGGGTCAGTGGGAATACCCTTATCCTGGACCAGGGAACACGGAAATGCCTTCGCTCGGACAATCCTATCAGGATAAGGGTCAATATGCCAGAAGTGGAGTACCTGAACCTGACGGGATCAGGGATGATTACAGGGGACAATATACACTCCGATGAGCTCAGGGTTGAGCTGACCGGATCCGGACTGATAGATCTCATGGGACTTAATGTGCTCCTTCTGGATGCCCTGATTACCGGGTCAGGAGAGATCATACTATGGGGAGAAACGGTTGATTCGGACCTGGATATAACAGGTTCAGGCCGGATTAAATCCTTCCATATGGAGTCGACCAACTGCATAGCCAATATTTCCGGTTCCGGCAATATGGAGGTAAAGGTTGAAAAACTCCTGACTGTCTATATTTCAGGCAGCGGCAGTATCTACTACCAGGGTAATCCAAGTGTCGTCGCAAACATAACCGGAACGGGCGCTGTAATTAGCAGCAATAAATAAGGTCTGAAACAAACCTCCAATGAAACACTTAATCACTACCGCATTATTGTTTTTGTCCATCCACACCATGGGCCAGGACTTCTCAAGGTCCGTTGGGATCAGGGGGGGATTAACTTCCGGTGTCACCTACCGGCAGTTCCTGAACCCGGAGCTGGCTTATGAAGGATTGCTGAGCTTCCGGCAGAGTGGCCTGCAATTCACCATCCTTCGTGAGCATTTCAGGCCCACCATGTGGCAGGTATCCGATGGATTTTTCATTCTCTACGGCTATGGAGGACATGTTGGATTTACCCATGCCCATACCTACAAAGTCTTTAATAAGTACTTCCATTACCCGAAAAGGAAATTCTCACCCCTGTTAGGTATGGACGGGTACCTGGGGATTGAATATCAATTCCCGGGAATTCCCGTACAGGTTGGCCTTGATTATAAACCCTTCATCGAGGTATCGCTGTATGAGTTTTTCAGAATGAGTGTATGGGATGTCGCATTTACACTGAAATATACATTTTAAACCAGATAATCATGAAAAAAATCATTACACTTTTATGTGTTGCACTGACGGTGCCACTTCTTTATTCTCAGGAAGATAACGGAGAATTTAAAACCCTTTTTGGTGACAAGCATATCTCACATGGTGGGTATGGTGCTATCGATATGAGATACTCAAGCATAGATGGCAAAGATGCCTTTCTCATGGGCGGACATGGCGCCTGGGTGATCAACCATGGATTTGCCCTTGGGTTTGGCGGAATGGGATTCATTAATGATTACCATTATAATCCGGATATCGCAGGAGGAAGGAATGTTAACCTTGCAGGAGGATATGGTGGATTACTCCTTGAACCGATTCTCTTTCCCAAATTCCCGGTCCATGTATCAATCCCGGTACTGATTGGTGCCGGCGGAATTGCTTATGCAACGAACTATAATCCCTATGACTGGGATGAATCACATTACTTCATTGAAGAGGCCACCGCTTATTTTGTACTGGAACCCGGCATCGAGCTCGAGATCAACGTAGTCAGGTTTTTCCGCCTGGCACTGGGGGCTTATTACCGTTATACCTCCAACATCAGGTTGTATGATACCCCTGAAGATGTACTGAATGGATTTTCGGGCGGTATTTCATTAAAATTCGGTAAATTTTAGAGGATCCCTGATATTCAATCCCATAATTAATATCTTTATTGCATCCCAACAGGTCACCTGGCGACCCGGCCGGAGGCATCGCCTTCCATCAGCTTGAGCACCTCTTCTACCGTTACCTGGTTGAAGTCGCCATAAATGGTATGCTTCAGACAGGAAGCTGCCACGGCAAAATTCAATGCTTTCTGGTCATCACCTGGCCAGGTAAGCAATCCATAGATCAAACCGCCCATGAATGAATCCCCACCTCCCACACGATCAACAATGTGGGTGATCTGATAGGTAGGCGCCTCATACAATTTTTCTCCATCCCAGAGCACACCTGACCATGTATTATGGTTGGCGCTGATGGAACCGCGCAGGGTGGTAATTACCTTCTTACACCTGGGAAATCTTGCCATGATCTGCTTCGATACAGACTCATATGCCGCCCCTTCCACATGTCCACCGGTTACATCAACTCCCTCCGGACCGATGCCCAGTACCTTCTCGGCATCTTCTTCGTTACCGAGAATGATATCCGTGCCGGCAACAAGTTCCGGCATCACCTCCCCGGCGGTTTTCCCATATTTCCAGAGATTCTTGCGGTAATTCAGGTCACAGGAAACAGTTATCCCCTTTTGATTGGCAATCTGGATAGCTCCCAGGCATACATCAGCAGCTCCCTTGGAAATGGCAGGGGTTATGCCTGTCCAGTGAAACCAGGTGGCTCCTTCAAACACCTTTTCCCAGTCAATCATCCCTTTTTCAATGGTGGCGATGGCGGAATTGGCCCTGTCATAAATGACCTTGCTTCCCCGGCTCACGGCACCTGTCTCCAGAAAATAAATCCCCAAGCGTTCTCCACCAAAAACAATGCTATCCACTCCCACACCATATTGGCGAAGGTTCATCAGGCATGCCCTGGCAATGTCATTTTCAGGCACCCGGGTTATGTAATCAACCTGTAAACCGTAATTTGCCAGTGAGACCGCCACATTGGCCTCCCCGCCACCAAAAGTAGCCGTAAGCTCCTTTGCCTGGGTGAAACGAAGCTGTCCGGGAGGTGCCAGTCGCAGCATGATCTCCCCGAAGGTTATTACTTTTCTTGTCATATCAGATCTGTTGAATTTGATTTATTTTTTATTTCAGCTAAGCAAGCGTTTGTAATTCTCGACATATAACCCGGCATATGGCTTGGCAATTTTTATCAGGCGGGCCATATCAGCCTCCGATAGTTTTTTCAGGTGCTGCAGTGCGCTTACATTCTGCTCCAGGTGTTCCTTGGTAAGACATCCGCTTACCAGGGAGGAAACGGGCAGTGTATATACATACTGATGAAGCTCTGCAAGCGTTATACCGGTCTCCCCTACGACATCGGGGATGTCTTCCGTGGCAATTTCCTTAGGTGTCGTATCGATGCGTCTTCCCATGATGCTGCCTCCGGCCATGGTCTTCATGGCAATCACACCATATTCCCTCTCCAGGAGGACAGGAAGCACTCCGTTCTGAAACGACTCAAAACTGGGATCGCATACGTTCAATGGCATCTGGCAGGTATCCATCTCCAGTCCACGCTTCTTAAGCTCTTCCAGCATATATAAGTTGACAGCGGGACTTGCATGGCCTGTAAAACCTATATAACGTGTTTTGCCTTTGGCTTTGGCCTCCAGGAATACATCCAGCACACCATCGTTCAGTCGCTGGTCAACATCTTCCTTGGTATAAATGGTATGCATCTGCCAGAGATCAAGGGTTTCGGTTTTAAGAGCTGCCAGGGAAAGCTCGAGGTCCTTGCTGGCTTTTTCCCCGGTCCTGGAAAAACTCTTTGTCATCAGGAAAACATCTTCACGATACTTAGGGGTAAGGAATCGACCCAGGTACTCCTCGGAGCCCCCCTTTTGATAACCACGGGCAGTATCAAAAAAGCGAACACCGAGTTCAATGGCCCGCTCTACCATTTGCTCTGCCTGCCTGGCATCAGCCATGCCCATATGCCAGCCACCCAGGCAGAATGTAGTTGTTTTCTCACCACCTCGAACGATCCGACGCATCGGAAGAACCTTGCCAAGCCTGTCATTGGCCGGAATGGCAGAGGCCCAGCCATGCAACAATCCGTAGGCGGTCAGGACTGCTGATTTTTTAAGAAAATCACGACGTGTGTCCATGGTCATAGGAATTTATTAATTCGCAAGATACATATAAATAAAACTCATTCAATGGGATACTATAGAGCAGTAAATTGCAGGATTGTTTTGTTCATCCTTGGCGTTCTGCCTGTTCGTTCACAGGATAATGCAGGACTGAGCAGTCCCAATGTAATCGTAATCTATACAGATGACCAGCGTGAAAACAGCCTGAGATTTACAGGGGGAGAGGTATATACTCCCCGGATCGACCCTTCGGTGAATTTACGCAGCGAAAACAGCCCTGAAAAAAATCACGGCCTTACAGGGGTGCCGTCAGCCTTTCTCACCTGGGTCCAGTTATAATTGAATTCAGGCAGGGGGTACTTCGCTGCCTGCTGTTCATCGATATCTATGCCCAGTCCAGGTGCCTCATTCACAAACATATATCCATTTTTAGTGACAGGTGCGCCCGGGAATACCTCCCTTACTTCATCACTGAAATGCACCATCTCCTGAACGCCGAAATTCCATACGGCCAGGTCTATATGGGCATTGGCTGCATGGCCT
>DAOWJB010000331.1 GCA_030640625.1 Bacteroides sp. | reverse complement strand
TACCTTTGATAACGGTTCCCGCTTCGATGGTAAGGGTTTGCCCACTATTCACAAATACAAATCCATCGAGTATATAGGTATTATCCGAGGTCCATGTAGTAGTACCTGTCCCGGTCCCGTCATCGGAAATTACCACCTCAGCCGCAAAAACACCCGCTGCAAGTAGGATTGAACATAACAGAGCAGTAAAATTTTTCATAGCAGTTTTAGTTTAAACATTAATTGATCAAATAGGATATGCCCAGTTTGAATTCCCTTCCGGGATGATTCCCGATAAAGTAATATTCCTTGCCTTTGTATGTATAGGTCTGCTTGAATTCAGGATTCAGCATGTTCCTGACAGAGAATCTAAAGGTCCATTTCTCACCAATGGATTTACTGAAATTAAAATCAAGAAGGGGAAAGGGCTGCTCATAGACATTTGGAAGCCCGCCTTTTGTGATCAGGAAGATTTTAGGTCCGGATACATTGAAAACCAAATCACTGCGGATGCCTGCCCGTTGGTTCTGGTATCCGAGGAAAGCATTGATGATGTATGGAGACTGTCCGTACATTTCCCTCGTGGCAGGATAGTTAGGATCTGTTTTCCGGGCTGCATCGAGAAAAAGGGAATCCTCCTCCATCTCAGAAAATATGTAAGTAAGATTGGTCCCAAATTGAAAATCCTCCAGGACAGGAATGAAATCCAGCTGTTTCCTGAATTCCATCTCCAATCCGAATAGCCTGGAGTCCGCTATATTTTCATAATTGATCTCCGGGTTGTTCGTTATGGGAGCATCACGTTGTTCTATAGGATCCCTGAAATATTTGTAAAATGCACTGAAAGAGATGATCTCGCCGGGGGCAAAGAAATACTCCCACCTGAGATCGATATTATCTATGGCAGTACGTTTCAGATCTGGATTTCCGACCACCCTGTAACCCCCTTTGTAATCCCATGAGGCATAAGGTGCAAGCTCCCTGAACACAGGCCGGGCAATCGTCCGGTTATAAGCCAGGCGCAGGTTCATATTCTCTACCAGTTGCCAGGTAAGATTGAAAGAGGGTAGCAGATCGCGGTATTCCGCCTCCCCACTCTTATACCACCTGGCATCGGATTCCGAGTTATCGACATAATTCTCTACGAACTGGCCGGATATCTCATAGCGAACCCCTGTGACCAAACGCAAGTTCTCAAAAAGAGGAATGTCTGCCATGGCATAGCTCCCGAATGCATACTGATTTGCCCGATAGCTATTTACCTGGTTGCCCAGCAGCGTATTATAATAATATAACATGTTCCAGTTATTTACCGAATCGATGAAGTTCTCAGGGGCAACATAAGCTACAGGATCCCCGGTGTATGGGACAGATCCCTGGCGGATCAGGCTGAAAGAGTTAACCTCAGAAGTCCTGTATTTGGTGAGATAAGCCCCACCAAATTTCATTTTTGCCCTCCTGCCGAAAGCCTGGAATGGAAAGGTAAAATGAATCTTGGAATCCCAGTTGGTTTCCTGCATTTCCCTTCCATCTCTCCGGGGTTCTTTGTTGGAACGGATCTGAAGTATCGGTTCGTAATCATTGAAAAACATGCGAAAGTCTGGCTCATCCTGGGTTGACACGGTATATGAGCTGAACCATTCCATGGTCAGGTTGCCGGTATTCGGAAAAACATTCTCGCCGTTTATCTGGAAGCTGGTCAGGCCTCTTTCCAGGTAACCAAGTGCCCTTTCCTCGATGAACCTGTTCTCATCCGGCTCGGAACCATTGTTATAGCGTGAGCTTGATTGTCCGCTCTGGTTATGCATAAACCTTAAACCGATCTTGTGAAGGCTGCTTAACTTGAGTGAAGTATTCGCCATAGCCGACCAGATCACCTTCTCATCACCAAGTTCATCACTGGTAAGCTTTTTCGGGTTGAGGATCTCACTCTGATCTCCCAGAATTTCATAATAGTATTTCTTGCCATTGTTATAGTAATCATGGTCCTTTGAGTAGCTGAGGGAGACGTTGTACCCGAGGACTTCCCCTTTTGTGCCCAGGTCTACCTGGTCACCCAATGCAAAGGAATAGGACTGGTTAAGGAACTTTGAATTTCTCTCATGCTCCAGGATCCTGTTAAATGATCGTGAGATATCGCCCAGTAATTGATCCGTTTCTTTGCCGTACCATGGATCGGGTACAATGGTACTGGCATCTGCCGAAAAAGCCCTCGTCCCATCATCCATTCCCAGCCAGTCGGTCTTCCCACCATGGTAACTCAGGAAATCCTCGTTGAAGTGAACCTGGGGATTGTACCCCAGGGATATGGAAAATTGTAAGGTGAACCTGGATGGGAAATCCCTTGTGATGATATCCACATTGCCGCCGGTAAAATCTCCGGGAAGGTCCGGTGAAAAAGTTTTGTGAACGATCATATTTTCAATGAGGATGGCCGGAAAAAGGTCCATCTGCACAGCATTTTTATTGGGGTCCAGTCCCGGGATCTCTGCCCCATTCAGTGTAGTCTTGCTGTACCTGTCACTGAGTCCACGTACATAAACAAACTTCCCTTGTTCCACGGATATACCAGTAACCCTTTTCAGGGCAGCAGCTGCATCACTGTCCCCCAGCCTTGAAATCTGCTGGGCGGAAATCCCGTCAATGACTGTTGCCGATTTTCGTTGCATGACCTGGAGGGCGGCTTCGGTACGCTGGCGCTGCCGGGCAACTACTTTCACTTCTTCAATATCCAGAAGGGCCTGACCAAGATTTACATCCAGTACAGCCACCTCCCCGTCCGTGATAAGCACATCTGGAAAAACCTGAGGTTCATAGGAAACATACTGGACCGTAATGCTCACAGATCCAGGATCCAGCGCCGCCAGGGTATAATGCCCGTCAAAGTCAGCAATCGTCCCTTTGGAGGTTCCTGTCACAAGCACGGTGGCACCAATGAGGCTTTCTCCCGTCACCGCATCAATGACTTTACCCCGGAGGGAACCGGTCTGACTGAAGAGAGAAAAGTTATGAAGAATTAGTAAAATAAGAAACAGGTACGATCTTCCTTTCATCACTTAGATATCCATTTTTAATGAATTAAAGTAAGGCTCATATGACCACATTAATATCACCCATGTATTATGTTTAGTTTAATTTTTTCTTTCTGTCAGATTAACTCTGTATTAAATCATGAACGGATTGTTACTGGCAGCTGCCATGCGGCGAAATCCATGTTAATTTTGTATGAATTCCATGTAAATAAGATATTGCCTGTCCGGCAAATCAATGATTCGAGAAGATGATGAAAACCTGGAATCTGGAAACATTGTCGATTCAAACTTGTTTCTACCTTTGTATTCTCATTTGTAAATCGAAGAAAATTGATTCATGGACCCAAACGAAAGAAAATACGCTAACAAGGAAATCACCGTACACTGGAAGCCTTCCACCTGCATCCATGCCACCACCTGCTACCGGGAACTCATCGAGGTTTTCAATCCCCGGAACCGGCCCTGGATAAACATGGATGGCGCCTCAACGGAAAGGATCATTGACATTGTCAGAAAGTGTCCTACGGATGCGCTGACTTACGAATGGAATGAGGATGGAAAGGTGTCGGAAAAACCTCCCGAATCGGGACTCTCAAAAGGATCCAGGTTGGAGGAAGCAAAAGACCAGCCGGCTGAGATCCGTATCATGAAAAACGGTCCCTATGTAGTGGAAGGAGACTTTACCATCATCGGAAGCGATGGCCAGGGACTGAAGCAAATGCTTATGATATCCTTCTGCCGCTGTGGAGCTTCCGAAGAGATGCCTTTTTGTGACGGCTCCCACAGAATAGAAAATTTCACAAACAGCTGCGACTAAAATGGACAATAACAGCAAGAAAAAGGCCGAATTCCGCGTCCTGAAAAACGGTCCCCTTCAGGTTACCGGCAACTTCACCCTGAAGTGTTCCGAGGGCAAGGTGATAGATACAAAGGAAATGATTTTTTTATGCCGTTGCGGCGGATCCGCGAATAAACCTTTCTGTGATGGTTCACACCGCAGGGTGGGATTACGGGACTGAGCACCTCCGAAACCGGCTATACAACCTCCTTGACAAGGTCAGCTGCCTCCTGAAGACTGATGGCTGAAAATACCTTTAGTCCGGATTTATCGATCAGGTCCTTGGCTTCCTTTGCGTTGGTTCCCTGGAGCCTGACGATGACCGGCACCCGGACATCTCCGATGGATTGGTAAGCATCCACCACACCCTGGGCCACACGGTCGCATCTTACTATGCCACCGAATATGTTTATCAGGATGGCTTTCACATTGGGATCTTTAAGTATGATCCTGAATCCGGCTTCTACGGTTTCAGCATTGGCAGTTCCCCCTACATCAAGGAAATTGGCAGGATCCCCTCCGGAAAGCTTGATAATATCCATGGTAGCCATGGCCAGACCGGCACCATTAACCATACAGCCAACATTCCCATCCAGTTTTACAAAATTCAGGTTATATTTTCCCGCTTCCACCTCAGCTGGATCTTCTTCCGTGATATCCCTCATCTCTAAACAGCCGGGATGCCTGTAAAGTGCATTGTCATCCAGATTGATCTTGGCATCTGCGGCAAGGATCTTATTGTCAGATGTTTTCATGACTGGATTGATCTCGATCATGGATGCATCAGAACCAATATAAGCCTGGTAAAGTGATTGCACAAAACGGGTCATCTCCTTGAATGCATTGCCTGATAATCCAAGATTAAAAGCGATCCTGCGGGCCTGGAAAGCTTGAATTCCAACACCCGGTTCAATGGTTTCCGTAAAGATCAGTTCAGGTGTTTTTTCAGCAACAGCTTCAATATCCATTCCCCCTTCGGTGGAATACATAATGATATTCTTTCCACTTGCCCGGTTCAATAGAACACTGACATAAAACTCCCTGATGTCACTTTCCCCCGGATAAAAAATGCCTTGTTCTACAAGCACTTTATGAACCTCTTTGCCTTCCGGACCTGTCTGATGGGTTACCAGGGTCATTCCAATAATGCTCTTGGTATATTCCCTGACTTCATCCAGGGTTTTAGCAATCTTTACGCCGCCTCCTTTACCACGTCCCCCGGCATGGATCTGTGCTTTGACAGCCCAGGTATCCGAATTGGCATTTTTTTGGATTTTTTTTGCTGCATCTACTGCTGCATCTGGAGAATCAACAACGCTTCCCTCGGGAATGGCAACATTGAACTTTTTCAGGATGGATTTTGCCTGGTATTCATGTATATTCATGTGCTTGATAATTTGGAAATAGACCAAAGACGAATTTATCTATTTTTTTTTAACTTCAGCATGCCAGCCAGGTTGTTTTCCGGCAAATAATTATCAATACCATGCGTAAATTAGCAAACAATGAATTAAACCGCCTGTCGATTCCAGAATTTAAAAAAGCAGAGAAAATCCCGGTCGTAGTGGTTCTCGATAATGTGAGGAGCCTGAATAATATTGGCTCTGTCTTCAGGACTTCCGATGCATTTCTGATTGACCGGATCCTTCTGTGTGGCATTACTGCGACCCCTCCTCATAAGGATATCCACAAAACTGCACTGGGGGCTACAGAATCTGTCGAGTGGATGTATTACCCTGACACCCTGGAGGCCATCAAGGTTCTTAAAAATGAAAATTATTTTATCATGGCGGTGGAACAAACAGCTGAAAGCATTTCCCTTGACAATTTCCGGGTAAAAAGGGATGTGAAATATGCTTTTATTTTTGGACACGAAATCCGGGGGGTGGGTCAGGATATTGTTGATCTGTCCGATGCCAGCCTGGATATTCCACAGTTCGGCACCAAACATTCATTGAATATCTCTGTATGCGCAGGCATGGTACTCTGGGAAGTTTTCAGGCAACTAAGGCTTTAATAATAAATGAGTTACTATATTACTATGCCAGTTATAATGCGATGAAGGACATGCATGGCATAAAAAAAGAGGCCGCCCCATTTGAGACAGCCTCACCTTAAATATATTTCCAAGTACTTACTGAATGATTCCCTTGAAGGCTTCGTCCTCGAAATACTGGAAGAACTCAACATCCTTGGCTGCGTATTCCTTCAGCTTGGCTTTCTTGGCAACGGCTGCACGCAACGCATCCAGCATGGCATCCTTATCATCTCCACGGGCTGCAGCAACAGCCATCAGGTAATCAACTTTTGCATTATCACCTTTCAGTCCATTCAACATCTCATATGCTTTATCAGGCTGACCGTTCAACAGAATGACCAGGGCATTGTTGAAATTCTGGCTGGCACCGAGATAACTCTTTGCGGCATCATAATCGCCTTGTAAAATCTTGATAATAGAGAGGTTATAATTTATCTCTTCTCCTGCACCGGAAGCTGCCGTGAATAACTGCTCAGCTGTCTCAACGTCGCCTTGTGTCAGCGCAATAACACCGAGGTTATTCTTAACGATATTATGATCCTTGATGGCCTTGGCTGCCTCGAAAGCTTTCTTTGCGCCATCTACGTCTTTCATGGCAAGCTTGACAACACCAACATTATTGGCTGCGCGTATGCACTTAGGATACTTTTCCCAGGCCTTACCATAAAGGGCAAGTTTTGTCTCATTGTCCTTAAACAGGGAGGCAGAGTAAAGAAGTTCCTCGAGGTTCAGTGTGTCCATATTATCAACAACCCATTGCTTGAGTTCTTCATCTGACCAACCTATTTTTTCAACACTGACAGTGAATACAGATCTCCTCAGTTCGGGAAGGATTTTTACCTTAATTTCCTCGAATGCCTCAGCTATATTCCTGATCTCCTTTTCACGAACAACAGGATCAGAATACATGGAAAGTACCCGTAAGATCAGGTCTTTATCCTGGATATCAGATGCTTCCATCAATTTCTTGAAACCATCCCAGTCCTCCGGTGTAGTTAGCATTTTGAAAAAAGCTTCGTCTTCAGGAACTTCAACTTCAGCCTTCTTCAGGTCACGCTTCAGGTAGCGGGAGGCTGAGCCTTCCCTGTTTCCGGAGAGCTTTGTATTCAGATCTAGAGCTCCATCCGGAGAGGCGTAAGCTGAAACTTCGATGCCTTTCATATCAACACGCTCATTCTCGTTTGCAGCGGTGATAAAATCTCTCATGCCGGTGATGTCATCTTGCTTTAATTCAGAATTCCGGACATCATACCTGTTAATTATATAATGTATGTCGGCAACATACTGTTCCGGTATGATCCTTTTGAAATTATCTCCAAAGGAAATGGTTTTGGCGTTCTTCATCACCAGCAGGGGGGTAGTAATAATACCGTCTGCTATCTTAATGGGTGGAAGATCAGCTTCTTTGTTTTTAACAGTTGCCTTGCCTTTTACATAAAGCTCAGAACGCATCATTTCAGGTGTGTAGTCAACTTCATCAGTGTAGCTGAAGCTGCCGCCCGAGGTATAGGATATTACTTTAAAATTATCTTCTACCTGCTCTCCCTGTAATGTTTCAGACTTTAATTCGGTTACTCCACCTTCATATTGCAGGTACGGAGTAGCAGTAACAACAGCCTTCTTGTGAAAATACTTCTCAGGATAACTTACATCCACTGAAAGGGCCACCTTGCCTCCATGAGTCTCGAGAGGATCGGGCGACACCTTGTAATTCACAAGTGAAGCATTATCTGCCATCTTTTGTGGTCCACCACAACTGACGGCGACAAGGGCTGCAGCAATAAATGATGCAAAAATCTTAAATCTTCTCATAATTACTTGGTTATTAGTTTAATACTTAATGGTCTTTTGAATTGCTTATACAAACTTAATAATGTTTTTCAATTTATGAAAAAAAAGGATACAAATCCACTTGATTTTAGGGTAATTGAACCCGGTTCAGTCCAATAACATAATCCTCTCGAAAAATAACATCTTCTATCCTGGAATAATGGCTTTTTACGTAAATATAATCCAAATGTTCCAAATCAAGCACAAGAATTTTTTGACCGGATAATGAACGCAGGTATTCGAAATAGCCTTGCTGGACTTTTTCAAGGTACTCAGGGGTGATTTCCTTTTCATAATCCCGACCCCGTTTCCTGATATTTGAGATCAGCTTTTCAACACTCACATAGAGATAAACATACAGATCTGGCTTTGGCAACTGCTGATGAATGATATCGAACAGTTGCCGGTAAAGGTTATATTCATCTATCTGCAGGGTTATTTTGGCAAAAATCAATGACTTGCTGAAAAAATAATCCGCCACAGTAAATGGCTGGAACAGTTCCGGTGATGTAAGATCTTTATGTAATTGCTTATACCTTGCTGCCAGAAAGGAAAGTTCCAAAGGGAAAGAATATCTGTCCGGATCCTTGTAAAATTTCGGAAGAAATGGATTATCTGCATATTGTTCAAGGATGAGCCTCGCATTATGCCTCTCCGCAATCATGCTTGCCAGGGAAGTTTTCCCTGCACCGATATTCCCTTCTATGACAAGGTAATTGATCATCTTTGATCTAAATATACAAAAAAGAAAACCGCAAAGACTATTCATAAGTCGCTACGGTTTCCAGTATATTTATTATGCAATTATTCGGGTTTCCTGTCACGGTGCCTGCGATCTCCTGAGCTCTGTGATCCTTCAGGTCTGGGCAATAATGCTTTCCTGGATAATTTCAGGTTTCCGTTCTTCTCATCTATATTGATAAGTTTAACCTCCAGTTCATCACCAACCTTTACTACATCTTCCATCTTCTCTATCCTTCTCCATTCAAACTCGGAGATATGCAGCAGACCTTCACGTCCCGGCATGATCTCAATAAAAGCGCCGAAAGAAACTACCCCTTTTACCTTGCCCTTGTATGTCTCGCCTACTTCAGGTTCTGCTGTGATTTCATTGATCTTTGCCAGGGCAGCTTCTATGGATTCCTTGTTGTCTGCAAAGACATCAATTACTCCCCTGTTGTCAATCTCCTCAATCACAATAGTAGCTCCGGTATCGGCCTGGATACCCTGGATAATTTTCCCACCCGGACCGATCACAGCACCGATCATGTCCTTGTTTATGCTGATCTGGACGATCCTCGGAACATGAGGTTTATAATCTTCCCTGGGTTTATCGATTACCCCGGTCATTTTATCGAGAATATGAAGTCGTCCTGTTCTTGCCTGTTCAAGTGCTTCAGCCAGGATCTCATAGGACAAACCGTCAACCTTGATATCCATCTGGGTAGCCGTAATTCCGTCCTCTGTCCCGGCCACTTTAAAGTCCATATCCCCCAGGTGGTCCTCATCGCCAAGGATATCAGACAGCACTGCATATTTTCCGGAGTCTGTGTCGGTAATCAGTCCCATTGCAATACCTGATACCGGCTTTTTGATCTTCACACCACAGTCCATCAATGCAAGTGTACCTGCACAAACCGTGGCCATTGATGAGGAACCGTTTGATTCAAGAATATCAGAGACCACCCTGACTGCATATGGATTTGCTTCACCAACAGGCATGACTTTTTTCAATGCCCGGTGAGCCAGGTTCCCGTGACCTACTTCCCTCCTGCTGATCCCTCTTATCGGACGGGCATCTCCTGTTGAAAAAGGTGGGAAATTATAATGGAGAGTGAATTTATCGGTCCCCTGTATGAGTACCTCATCAATCATTTTTTCATTCATCTTGTTCCCGAGGGTAACCGTGGTTAAGGACTGTGTTTCTCCCCTGGTAAAAACAGCTGATCCATGTGTTGCAGGCAGATAATCAATCTCGCACCAGATTGGCCGTATTTCATCTGTCTTTCTGCCATCCACTCTTTTACCCTTCTCCAGTACCAGGTCTCTCAATGCCTTTTTTTCAACATCGTGAAAATACCTTTTGGCCATATTGGTTTTGGCATCCGCCTCTTCATCATCTTCCTGGATAAGTGATTCAATAATCTCATCCCTTACCGCCACAGTTGCTTCATGCCTGTCATGTTTGGGCAAGCCTGAGCTGGCTATTTTCACCAGTTTATCATAGGCCTTTTCAGCAATCTGGGACCGGATATCCTCATCATTATTTTCATGATCATACTCACGCTTGGTCTCCTTATTAACTTCAGCGGCCAGATCTTTCTGTACCCGGCAATGCTTTTTAATTTCCTCGTGGGCATACTTGATGGCTTCGAGCATTTCATCTTCTGACACTTCGTTCATTTCTCCTTCAACCATGAGGATATTTTCTTCGGTAGCGCCAACGATGATGTCAATATCTGCCTGTTCAAGCTGGTTAAAGCCTGGATTTATTATTAATTTACCATTGATCCTGGCTACTCTCGCTTCAGATATGGGCCCATTGAAGGGAACATCTGACACACTTAAAGCAGCTGAAGCAGCCAATCCGGCGAGTGAATCAGGCATGACATCTGCTTCTGCAGAGAATAAGGTAACGTTTACAAAGGTTTCCGCATGATAATCATCCGGGAATAATGGCCGGAGTGCGCGGTCAATTAGTCTTGATATAAGTATCTCGTAATCCCCTGGCCTGGTTTCTCTCTTGAGGAAGCCACCGGGGAACCTGCCTGCTGCGGAAAATTTTTCCTTATATTCAACTGAAAGGGGCATAAAATCTACATTCTCTCTTGCTTCACTGGCTGACACAACTGTCGCCAGCAACATGGTGTTGCCCATTCTTACGACAACCGAACCATCAGCCTGCTTGGCCAATTTTCCTGTTTCAATGGTAATGGTTCTTCCATCACCAAGGTCGATTGTCTTTTGTATTACTTTTAACATTTTCTAATTCTTTAATCTTTACATTTATAGATATGAAAAAAGGCAATTTCAAGAATTGCCTTTTCGATAGTTTTTACTGAACTTATTTCCTGAGTTTTAGTGATTTGATGACCGCTCTGTATCTCTCAATGTCACGGTCTTTCAGGTAGTTTAATAAGCGCCTTCGCTTCCCGACAAGTTTGACGAGTGCGCGTTGCGTACCAAAATCTTTTTTATTCTTCTTCAAATGCTCGGTGAGATGAGCAATCCGGTAGGAAAACATTGCAATCTGTCCCTCTGCTGATCCAGTATCTTCAGCAGATTTGCCATACTTTTTGAAAAAATCTTTCTTTATCTCCGTCGTTAAATACATGGTATCTTATTTGATAATCTTTACTGTTTTCAGAAAACGAACTGCAAAAGTATTTAAAATTTTTGATATAGCAATAAAAAGGAGGAAAAAGTTCAATTAAAAGAATTAAAATATGTGCCTGATCCAGAAGAACTTAACTGTCCGGTTCTCCATCTTCGGTAAGAATGGATCTGAGCATGTTGATCTGGTTCACGGTTCCCAGTGCAAACAGCTTATCGGAAGATTAAAGCAATGATAACCGACCAGTTGCTATCTGTTCTCCTTTTCGGAGTTCTTAATAATCTGATTACCCACATAACAAGACAAACACCTCTTAAATTTACAGTATTTATTTGTCAAGACTTAAGTTAATAATAAAAAATCAACTAATTGAAGGGGCTTCTAATCCATTGATAATTATTTATTACTTATCTTTGAATATCCCACTTCCCCAACCTCACAATATCTCACCTCTCATTCAATTTCAAATTTTTAGTTTTCTTAGTTATTAAACCTAAAATTTATTAATTATGACTAAAAATGTAGATAAAGCACTTAAGAAGTTAAAAAAAGAGTTGGAAGACCAAGTAAAAAAGGAAAAGCGTGTGGTGACCATCCTCGCCAGTTCGAAATCGAAAACGATGAGAGAAGATATCGAACCGGAGAATTAAAGGTTAAAATAGTTGGAACACCCTCTCCTCCTCCGGATGCTTCTTCAGGAATTCCTTGGCTACCCTCATCATTTTATCAATGACCTTTACGGAGGTTTGGTACTTCTGCATATTCTCATTGGCAATATAAAAATGGATTCATGCCAGTAAGTTAAATCGCATTGTGGATATTGAATTCTATTTTATAAGACCTAATTTCTTTGTCAATTGTAGTATGGCCTGGGAAGAAAAGCCATCTCTGACAGGGATACCAAGGCTTTTCCAGGTCCTGATCACCCGGTTGTTTTCAAAAGGGAGTCTGGCAGGTATGTCGCTGATTTCAAGCAGGTTGATTATCCTTCCCTGGTCACGCATGTAGGTACAGAGAACAGGTACCACCGCATTGATCAGAAGCCCTGAAAGCCTTTCCGGTCCTACTATCTTCTCCTGCCACTGGCCCGGTTTGTTTAACCGGAAATGCGTCAGCCAGTAACCGGATGTGCTCAGCTGCATATTCATCCAGCAGGCAGCAGGGTCCCCTATGTTCGAGATCCGATAAAAAAGTGCAGGATACCTATCCAGCATCCATGCAAACTGGGCAATCCTGATATCCGGGAAATTCATCGGCCGGAGTCTCAGGTATTTCCAAAGGTATGCTTCCATGGGTTGCAGCTCAAGCGCGTGGCGGATTAAATCATATGTCTTTTTCATTGCCAGGTAGTAGGCATCCCCATCC
>DAOWJB010000351.1 GCA_030640625.1 Bacteroides sp. | reverse complement strand
TAGAAAGAAGAAATTCACCAATGGGCATGTACACTCGAAAACAAGCGAGTTGCGGAATCTTGTCCACCCCAAAACAAAGAAGAAGAAGTTTAGAACCAAATCTAATAAAAAAAACCATGTCTGCTGGGAATGTAGAACAACAGTTTGCCATAACCCCAAGCACAAAAAAAGCACAGTTTTCTTTCAACCCCCCAAGCGCAACAACAAACTATTGTGGAATTACTGGAAACGTAGACAGGTATTGTTACGCCAATATATAGATTACTCACGTATAGACCAAGAAGCCCTTGAACTTCTTTACAAAGGAAAAGAATAATGACAACTTACAGAGTGTTTGGAATTACGCCCACTTCTGAAATAGTAGAAATTAAAGACGCAGATAGCCTTGATGAAGCGAAACTTGTTACCAAGAAACACAAGGCCGATTATCACTACCTGTTTGTTAGATTCATAAACTGGAAGCAAACAGGTAAGATTGTCCACAAGCGCAAGGGTAAACTAGAAAGACATTACTACCAAGATAGTATCTGCAACCCCGTTAGGGTTGGTGACTTTCTGTGCTATACTTCAACTTATGCTGAGGTTAGCATTGGTCAAGTTACTGCGGGAAGTTTGTTTAATGTAAACCTTGGGGAATATATAAGCGTAGACCCAACTGTGTGTGTTAAACTACACCCTAGTTACGCGGTCAATGTTGACAAGCATGGAAGTGTAAAAACAGGTTCTACTTATGTCGAGGACGTTCAGAAATAAAAGACAGAAAAAGGTATTTGACTTTCGGATGGGATATTAAAACTGAGCCTATAAATATTGCTTGCAAGATTTTCAGCGCCGTTTTAATATCCTGTCCAAGGCTACAGGTTTTTTATCTCATTGACCAGCTTCTGAAGAGAGTCCTTTGCACTTCCAAAGAACATACGGGTGTTATCGGCAAAGAACAGAAAGTTTTCGATGGCTGCATAACCCTTACCCATACCCCGTTTCATCACAACCACATTCTTGGCCTCGTGTACCTTGATGATGGGCATGCCGTAAATGGGACTGGAGGGATCATCGAGGGCGGCGGGATTAACCACATCATTGGCGCCGATCACGAGGACTACGTCAGTATTGGGCATATCCGGATTGATGTCATCCATTTCAACCAGTTTCTCATATGGGACTTCCGCCTCGGCCAGCAATACATTCATATGACCTGGCATTCTCCCGGCTACAGGGTGGATGGCGAATTTTACCTCGACCCCTTCATTCTCAAGTAATTTGGCCATGTCATTGCAGACATGCTGGGCCTGTGCAACTGCCAGTCCGTATCCCGGGACAATTACCACCTTGGAAGAATAACTCAGGAGCACAGCGGCATCACTGGCCGTGATCTCCTTTACTATTCCCTGTTCCCTGTCCACTCCGGCTCCGCCACCTCCAAATGAACCAATGATCACATTGAGGAGGGACCGGTTCATGGCCTTACACATCAGTACCGTAAGTATGGTACCGGCAGATCCAACAAAAATACCACCCAGGATCATGGCCTGGTTCTGATAGATGAATCCTGCCATGGCTGCAGCGATCCCGGTAAAAGAGTTCAGCAGTGAAATCACAACAGGCATGTCAGCTCCACCGATGGGCAGGACAAAGGTCACGCCGTAAACCAATGCGACAGCAAGCAATACATAAACGAGAACCTGCTGGGTTTCCATGGGCGTGTTCCCTGCCATAATATAAATAATAAACAGAACTACAACCAGAAGTATGAAAAGATTCAGGTATTTCATGAAACCGGCGAAGACATCGCCGACTTTTCCGTCCAGTTTGCCATAAGCAATCATACTGCCACTGAAAGCAATACTGCCGATCACAAGGCCAAGCAGGGTCACCAGGGTTGATTCATTGTCAGGATTGGAAAATTCAATCAGGGCCACCAGGGCAGATGCAGCACCTCCGGTGGCATTAAAAATGGATACCAGCTGCGGCATGGCAGTCATCTGTATCCTGCGGGCGATTACCGAGCCCAGGACAGTACCGGTGGCAATGGCTACCAGGATGATGATCAGGTTGACCATCTGAATTCCCCCGCCAGCTTCACTTTTATGGAATATAAGGGTCGTGATCATGGCCAGCAACATACCTGCTGCAGCCCACATATTTCCCCGGCGGGCCGTTTGGGGATGGCTGAGCAATTTCAGACCGATCACAAAAAAGACTGCTGCCAGCAAATAACTGAATTCGAGTATTACTTCACCCGTGGTAACTCCCAGATTACTAACTGCTGTATCCATGTTCTACTTCTTTCTCTTCTTTTCAAACATTTCAAGCATCCTGTCAGTGACCACAAACCCGCCGGCGACATTCAAGGTACCAAAAATTACCGCCAGGATCCCCAGGACCAGGTTGATGTTGAGGGTGCTGGTGTCTGCATGGCCGACGAGTATTATGCCCCCGATAATAATGACACCACTGATAGCGTTTGCGCCTGACATGAGGGGCGTATGAAGTACGGATGGCACATTGGATATCACCTCAAATCCCAGGAATATGGTAAGGACGATGATAAATATGGCCTCCTTGTTTGTATAAAAGAATGCTATTAAGTTGTCCATTGTAACATCATTATTAAGGTTGGTTTCTATTCACTTTCCATATTAATAATTTCCAAAACCTTTTCGTTAACTATCTCATTATTGCGCGTCATACAGGTGCTTTTAATGATATCATCCTCAAAATTCATATCCAGGTTCCCTTCTTCATCAATCATCAGGTTCAGGAAATTGATATAATTGGTCCCAAGCATTTTACTGGCATCGGCTGGCAATTTGGATGGGAAATTCGAATTTCCGATGATACGCACCTGTTTGTAAAGGATCGTTTCATCTTTTTTCGTCAATTCACAATTGCCCCCTGAACCGGCGGCCATATCAATGATAACAGAACCAGGCTGCATCTCATCGACAGTTTCTTTAGGAATTAACAGAGGGGCCTTCCTGCCCGGGATCTGGGCCGTGCAGATAACCACATTTGATTTAACAGCATGTTCATGGATCAATTGCTGTTGCTTCGCTTTATATTCTTCAGTCTGCTCGATTGCATACCCTCCGGCACTGGCATCATCCTTTGCACCTTCCACTTCGATAAACTTACCTCCCAGACTCATAACTTCCTCTTTCACAGCCGGTCTTACATCGAAAACTTCAACAACTGCTCCAAGTTTTCTGGCAGTTGCCAATGCCTGTAATCCTGCCACTCCTGCACCAAGTACCAGGATTTTAGAGGGCTTGATGGTCCCCGAAGCAGACATGAACATGGGAAAAAAGTTCGGCAATTTACTCGCCGCGACCAGTACGGCCTTGTAACCGGCAATGGTGGCCATGGAAGATAAGATATCAACAGCCTGGGCACGTGAGGACC
The DNA here is from genome assembly GCA_030640625.1 of Bacteroides sp. Lineage (GTDB taxonomy): Bacteria > Bacteroidota > Bacteroidia > Bacteroidales > SM23-62 > SM23-62. The sequence goes on along the minus strand of DAOWJB010000351.1, from coordinate 7,898 downwards.
TGGGTACCATATCCAGGCTGAAGGAGGTAACCCCGGAGTCTGCCAATTTTTTGATTAGATCTGTATTGCTTAAGGGATTCAGGATGGCTACCAATACCTTTCCCGCAGGTATTTCGTCTTCTTCCGGGGGATTGATCTTCAAAACCAGATCCGATTCTTTGAGGATATATTCCTTTGTCTGGATGGCTGCACCTGCATTGACATATTCTTCATTGCTGGCACAGGATGAAGTACCGGCGTCAGATTCAATCAGCACGGTGATTTTTTTCTTAACGAGTGTAGAGATGTTCTCAGGAAGCAGGGCAACCCTGTTTTCCTTTCCACCTTCTCTGAGTACTCCAACTATCATATCTACAATTTTTTAACTATTGACAGTAGCAATAATAAAAGCTCCTAAATTTAGGAATAAAATTCCAAATGGACAGTCCGGTTAAGCAGCGACATACCACAAAAAACCTCTTGCTTACGGCAAGTGAATGGTTTAGAATGGTTATAAATACCGGGCTGTTTAACAGTTAATAAATCAACCTGTACTGTTTTTTCATAAATTTATTTGGGAAAACATCTCAATTAGCTTTTCAGTCATGGCCGGTTCCATTGTTTCAATTATTGGCAAGTATACACCCAGGGATAAAAGCAACCTGATTGCCATCCTGCAGAATGTTCAGAAAAAAAAGGGGTATATCACGCCGGAAGCAGTTGACAGTATAGCCAATCATTTATCGATCTCCAGGAGCCAGATTTTTGGCGTAGCCTCCTTTTATTCCCAGTTCAAATTTTATCCTCCCGGGCGAAACTCCATTAAAATATGCCTGGGTACGGCATGCCATGTCCAGGGTGGTGATTTTCTCTTAAATGCCCTGAAGTCAGAAATTGGTATCTCACCCAATGAAACAACAGCAGACGGAAGATTTGATCTTGAACGGGTGGCCTGTCTCGGATGCTGCGCACTGGCCCCGGTAGTAATGGTCAACGATGCCATTTTCAGCAACATGTCAGTGGTCAAACTGAAGGAAATTCTGAATCAATATGAATGATTTCCTAACACTGCGGGATAAAGCTATCACTGAGTGGCAGGAACTTCAACAGTCACCTGATCCTGTGATCTATATCGGCATGGGAAGCTGCGGCCTGGCATCCGGAGCCGGCGCGATCTGGCAGCTTACAAACGAGCTTCTTCATCAACATAAATTGAATGTCAATATGCTGAAGGTTGGATGTATCGGTCCATGTTACCTGGAACCTTTTGTTGACATTCAAAAACCGGGCTCTCCCCGTGTAAGTTTTAATAATGTTAATGAGCAAAAGTTGAGAAAGCTGATCCCGGAATATCTGTTGAATGGTAAATCCGGCATCAGGCCTTTGGGACATTTGGGAGACAGCCGCGAGACCCTTGATGGAATTAAATCGCTCTGGGACCAGCCGATGTTAAAATTACAGGAACGGATCGTATTGCGCAATTGCGGGATCGTGGATCCTGAAAATATTATGCATTATATCGGCAGGAGTGGCTTTGCAGGTTTGTTGAAATCCCTTGATCTCGGACCTGATGGTGTGATAGAGGAGGTAAAAACGGCCGGATTAAGGGGCCGTGGTGGGGCTGGATTTCCTACCTGGAAAAAATGGCAGTTGTGCCATGATGCCGCTGGCAGTGAAAAATACCTGATCTGCAATGCCGACGAAGGAGATCCGGGGGCCTTTATGAACCGGTCCCTGATGGAGGGAGACCCGTTCTCACTGCTGGAAGGAATGATCATTGCGGCCTACGCCATCCAGGCCCATCATGCTCATATCTATGTCCGAGCAGAATACCCGCTGGCCATAGAACGCCTGAAGATCGCCATCACCCAGCTCCAAAAGCATGGATTGCTGGGAAAAAATATTCTAAACAGTGGTTTTGCGCTTGAGGTTCACATTAAAGAAGGTGCCGGTGCATTCGTCTGTGGTGAAGAGACTGCATTGATCGCTTCTGTTGAGGGTGAAAGGGGCATGCCCCGGAGCAGGCCACCCTACCCGGCCAGTTCAGGTTTGCATGGATGTCCAACGAATATAAACAATGTTGAAACCCTGGCCACCGTCCCGACCATCATGCGTGAAGGGGGAAAATGGTTTGCAGGTTATGGTTCTGAAAAAAGCAAGGGTACCAAGACCTTTGCGCTGGTAGGTAAGATTCGCAGGACCGGACTGATTGAGGTGCCGATGGGAACAAGCTTGCGGGAGATAATTTTTGATATTGGAGGCGGGACACGCAAGGAATTTAAAGCCGTACAGACGGGTGGCCCTTCAGGCGGATGTCTTTCAAAGGAGTTTCTGGATCTGCCGGTGGACTATGAATCTTTGACCGGAGCGGGTTCTATCATGGGGTCCGGGGGACTCATCATTATGGATGAAGATACCTGCATGGTGGATGTGGCCCAGTATTTTCTCCGCTTCACAAGCGCTGAAAGCTGTGGTAAGTGTACGCCCTGCAGGATCGGGACCAAACGCATGGTCGAGATCCTGGAAAAGATCACCAGTGGTAATGCCGAAATGAGTGATATTCAAACTCTTGAAGATATTTCGAGGACGGTCAAGGAAGGCTCACTCTGTGGCCTGGGACAAACCGCCCCGAACCCCGTCCTGACCACCTTGAAATACTTTAGAAACGAATATGAGGCACATGTCGATCAGCATCGCTGTCCGGCCGCAGTTTGCCGTGACCTGGTTGAATACAGGGTGATCGAGGACAAATGTACCGGCTGCCAGCGATGTGTCGATGTTTGTCCCACAGGAGCCATAACCGGACCAAGAAGCGAACCGCATTTTCTTGACCTGTCCAAATGTATCAAATGCCGGGCCTGTTATGAAATATGCCGTTTTGATGCCATTGCCGGTGATGCTATTATAATCGAATGAGTAAGCAGAAAAACATAACAGCCATCATAGACGGTAAACCCGTTCAGGTCCGGAAAGGCAGTACTGTACTAGATGCCGCACAGAAGGCAGGCATCTATATTCCCACCCTCTGTTACCTGGAGAACCTGAAATCTTATGGGGGCTGCCGTCTGTGTGTAGTGGACATAAAAGGCATTAAGGGTTTTCCCACCGCCTGTACCACGCCGCTCGAAGCTGGCATGGAAATTCAGACGAAAACCCCTGCTTTACAGAGGCTGAGGGGTGAAATACTGGAACTCACCCTCTCCGAACATCCTTACACATGCCTGGTATGCGGGGACAAAAAAGATTGTGCGGATTTCATGCACACAACAAGAAAGGCCAGTACCATAACCGGGTGCAATTTTTGTACAAGCAACGGTGATTGTGAATTGCAGGACCTGATAGAAACTCTCGAACTCAAGGATGTAAGATTCCCTATTTCGTACAGGGGAATCCCGCCGGAGAGGAATAACCCGTTTTATGACCTGGACTATAACCTGTGTATTCTATGCGGACGGTGCGTCAGGATATGTAACGAAGAAAGGAACAGCAATGTACTCGCCTTTATACAGCGGGGGAATAACACCATCGTGGGAACGGCTTTCAATGAATCCCAGATCGATGCAGACTGTGAATTCTGCGGGGCCTGCGTGGATGTCTGTCCAACCGGCTCAATCTCCGAAAAGATGGGGAAATGGGCAGGGCTGCCCGATCGTTCCACAGAAACCACCTGTACGCTGTGCTCTGTTGGATGCACCATGAATATCAACACCAGGGGCAACAGGATCGTTAATGTCGGACCCAAACCCGGTGAGCGAACCAATCCCCATCAGCTTTGCATCCGGGGTAAATTCCTGTCCCCGGATATCATTCATCATCCTTCGAGGGTTACTGCACCTTTGATCCGGAGAAATGGTAAATGGGTCGAGGTAAACTGGGATGAAGCTATTCAATATACGGCAGGCAAACTGGAAGCATACCGGGGAAACCGGTTCGGGATGATATGTTCTGCACAGGATACCCTGGAAGAGAACTATTCCCTCCAGAAGTTTTCCCGTAAAGTGATGCATTCAAATAACGTTGATCTGTATTCATCCTATCCGGATAAAGATCTTGTGATGAAAATCCATCCATTCCTTTCCTCTTCTTTCCACGGAAGAACCATGGATATCAATAAGGCCGATACCATTCTTATCCTGGGCGCTGATGCATCGGTTTCACATCCCCTTGTGGAAAATAAGATCAGGAAAGCATTTGCCATGGGCAGGAATATCCTGTATGCAAACCCCTTCCCTACCAGAACCTCGAAATTTGCCAACCATGAGATAAATTATACAGCCGGTGAGGAATATAATTTCCTGTATACCTTACTGGCAGGTATTGCAGCGCAATTTAAGGAAGCAGGTGTAGTGAAAGCGGCGAAGCTCTGCGGGCTTACCGAAGATGATCTCAAACCCTTTGTTGAAGTCCTGGCAAAATCCCGGAATCTGCGGATTGTCGTTGGTGACGATATGCTGCGAAATGGTACAGGGCTGGATGTACTCCGGGCGCTGGGAAACTTATCATACCTGATGGGTCAAAAGGGCAAATGTAATATTATGTTCACGGGGTATGAGGGAAATTTATACGCGGGAGCACTGGCAGGTGCCCACCCGGACATCCTGCCGGGTTTTGATACGGTTTCAGATGCAAAGGCCATTCGAAAATGGAATCATAAGTGGGATGCCAAATTAAGCAATACCAGCGGTTTCTCCTGTGATGAGATGCTGGCCACTATTGGAAAAGATGGAATTTCTGCATTAATGATAGCAGGCGACATTCCCATGGATCCGAAACTAAAGAAGCTGAAATTCCTCGTACAGCTTAATATGTTCCGGACCGGTCTTTCGGATTACGCCGATGTATTACTGCCTGTAACAGGTTTCCCTGAAAATGAAGGACATTTTCTGACCCTGGACGGTACAATTAAAAAACTCAGGCGGGCATTGCCTGGTCCCGGGAAATCCAAAACGATTCCGGCGATCATCTCGATACTTGCCGGGGCGATGAATGAATCCGGATTTTCCAGTTCCAGGACAGGCGTCATCTGGAAGGAAATCGAATCCAGTATTATGTTGCCGGCCCATAAAGCCATAAATGAGATGCAAAAAATTCAGTCAATAAAACCGAAGTCCCGGAAAGGAACGAGGGACTACCCCATCCGTTCGAATATTCCGTACGATCATTTCAGGTACCGGGGAAATAGCCTGACTGCCCTGGTGACTGATATGCAAACTTTGTGGAAGGGATGAGGATTGAAAATTAGTATATGGTAAAGGTAATTGACAGATCAGAAATTGCTCCCAACGTTCATGAATGCACGGTAAGTGCAAAGGATATTGCCATGAAGGTCCGGCCGGGACAGTTCATTATCATTATCCCGGATGAATACAGCGAAAGAACCCCCATCACTGTTGCGGACTGGGATGCTGAGAACGGTACAATTACCTTTATTTTCCTGGCCATAGGATCGAGTACAGAGCGGCTTAGAGAACTTAAACCCGGAGATGAGATATATTCACTTACCGGACCACTGGGTCAGGCTTTTGAGATGGAGAAATTCGGCCGTGTGGCCCTTGTAGGAGGTTGTTATGGAATTGGTGGCATTTTCCCCGCTGCCCGTGCATTGAAAAAGCTTGGGAATGAAGTTATTTGCTACTCAGAGGCACGAAGTAATTTTCTCCTTTACTGGAACGAGAAATTAGAAGAAATATCCGATGAGGTAAAATATGCAACCACAGATGCCTCAAAAGGATACAAGGGGCATGCTCACGACCAGCTGAAGTCCGACCTTGAAAACGGCATAAAATATGACCGTGTAATTGCGGTGGGATGTACCTTCATGATGTACCGGATCTCACAGGTTACCAGGCCATTTCAGCTCAAAACCATCGTAAGCATGAATCCCATCATGATTGACGGGACAGGTATGTGCGGGGCCTGCCGTATAGTGGTGGATGGAACGACAAGGTTTGCATGCGTGGATGGTCCCCATTTCGATGGACATCTGGTGGACTGGGATCTCATCCTGGCACGCAGGAAAGCATATATAGAAGAAGAAATAGTTTCCCAGGAACGACATAACTATGGCGAAGGTAAGTCCAACTAAAACCCCCATGCGGGAACAACCGGCCACTGAGCGGGTCAGGAATTACGAGGAGGTGCCTTTCGGTTATTCCCCCGAAGAAGCCATCCTTGAAGCAGAGCGCTGCCTGATGTGCAAAAAGCCCAAGTGCATTGCGGGTTGCCCGGTTGAGATTGACATTCCAGGTTTCATACAATTTATCCAGGACAAGGATTTCAAAGGTGGAATAAACCTGTTAAAGGAAAAGAACATCCTGCCGGCCATCTGCGGACGCGTTTGTCCACAGGAAGAACAGTGCGAAAAGGTATGCATCCTTAGTGTTAAAAATGAACCGGTTGCCATCGGAAGGCTGGAAAGGTTCCTGGCGGACTGGGAAGCAGAACAGGGCGAGGCGGAACTGCCCCCGAAGCCAAAATCAACCGGGAAAAAGATCGTAATCGTCGGGGCTGGTCCCGCAGGAATTACTGCAGCAGCCGACCTTGTCCGGCTTGGACACAAAGTGGATATGTTTGAAGCCCTGCATGAACCGGGTGGTGTTCTTGTCTATGGAATACCTGAATTCAGGCTTCCCAAGGCCATTGTGTTCAGGGAAATCAATTACCTCGAGAGACTGGGCGTAAGGATCTACAAGGACCATGTTATCGGGATGATCAAAAGCATCGATGAACTGCTGGAGGAATACGATGCAGTTTTCCTGGGTACGGGAGCCGGACTGCCATGGTTCCTGAATGTTCCCGGGGAAAACCTGAACGGCATTTATTCTGCCAATGAGTACCTGACCCGGGCAAACCTGATGAAAGCATACCTGTTCCCGAAATATAAAACGCCCATTATCAAGGGCAGGCGGGTTGTTACGGTTGGGGGCGGCAATATAGCGATGGACTGTGCACGGACCGCACTTCGACTGGGGGCTGAAAAATCAATCATCCTCTATCGCCGGTCAAGACTGGAAATGCCTGCAAGGGATGAGGAGATCCATCATGCCGAAGAAGAGGGAATAATATTCAAGCTCCTTTCCACCCCGGCTGCATTTCACGGAGATGAAAGAAACTGGTTGAAGAAAGTCGAGTGCATCCGGATGAAACTCGGAGAACCTGATGATTCAGGCCGCAGAAGGCCGGTTCCCATCCCTGATGCGAATTACATGATGCCCATTGATGTTGCCGTGATTGCCATAGGAAACAGTCCCAATCCCCTGATCCCCAACACCACACCCGATATTGAAACAGGCAAGTGGGGTAACATCGTCACCGATCCTGAAACCGGCAAAACTTCAAAACCCGGAGTCTTTGCAGGGGGTGATGTTGCCACCGGGGCCGCTACGGTGATCCTGGCCATGGGTGCCGGCAAAGTCGCTGCCCGCAACATCCATGACTATGTAATGGAATTGGATTAATCTGTAATAATCCTGATACGGGCATAACGCATTTCATTCTTCTCATCCTGTCCGTAAACATCAATGATATTAGAGGGTTCTGAACCACCACGTACCGTAGCAGTAAAGAAACTGATGAAAGGCCTTTGCAGGTTTACTTTTACCGGTGCACTGAGGCTATGATCCTGCAGTATTTCAAGCAACCTGTTTTCCCTGATATCAGCATTTCTGCCATGTACGTAGAAAAAGATGAACAGACGATTATCAGGGGTTATCTGGAACCTCCCCCGACCGGGATGGAGCTCATCTGAATCATCACTGAACATGATGGGTTGACGGAAAATGACCTCCCCTTCCTTTAAAACGGCATAGTTTAGTGCATGGCTTTGCTTCTCATCGGGAAAGAGATCTTCGCGTAATCTTTCATCCAGGGCCCTTTCGGTCCACAATATGTGCACCAATCCATCCGGGGCCAACCAAATG
>DAOWJB010000006.1 GCA_030640625.1 Bacteroides sp. | reverse complement strand
GGTTCGTAAGGCAGGCACATCTGAATGCCCTGTTCCCGATGATCGACAAGGACCTTGAATATAAGCCGGCCACTCGCGTGGAAGGTGCCTGTGCTTCCGGTGGACTGGCACTTTTGTCAGGGATCCGGTCCATATTAGCCGGTACGGCGGAGGTCATCCTGGCCATCGGCGTGGAGGTACAGAATTCTGTCAAGGCGGTTTACGGCGCCGATTTCCTTGCCCTGGCAGGCTGGTTCCCCAACCGCAAGGACGGGCATGCCTATTTTTTCCCCGGCCAGTTCAGCGACAGGACACAGGCCTATTACAATGCATGGGGAAAGGAAAACACCCGGAAAGCCCTGGCAAGGTGGTACCGCAATGCCATTGAGAATGCAAGGCTTTGTCCCACTGCCCAGGAGTACAGCAACAGGACGGAGGACCTGGAACTTGTGGCCATGGCAGAACCGGATGTAAAAACATTTACTCCCTGCCTTAATGTAATGGACTGCTCCAAAGTTTCCGATGGAGCATCTGCCATTGCAATCGTGTCTGAGGAGGGACTTGAAAGAATTGGGATCCCGCCCGGAAATGCCGTGGAAATTGTGGGTATGGGACATGCGGTGGCGGATATTACGCAGCCACCGGTTGATCCGCTCACCCTCTCGACCATGAAGGTCTCAGCCGCACAGGCAATGGAAAGTGCGGGTATTGCCAAAGAAGATCTTGCCACTGTGGAAACGCATGACTGTTTTACCATTGCCGGACTGCTGGGTGTGGAGGCACTTGAACTGGCGGAAAAGGGGAAAGGAGCGGATTATGTGCTGGAGGGGCATACTGCACGTGACGGGAAGATTCCTTTCAATACTACAGGGGGACTCATTGGATGGGGACATCCTACTGGTGCCACAGGGGTACATATGGCAGTAACGCTTTGGGAACAGCTGACAGGCAGGGCAGGGGAAGCCCAGATCACCATCCCATCCGAACGGCCCTATGGATTAAGTATGAATATGGGGGGTGATGACAAGACCGTAGTATCACTGGTATATAAAAAATGCAATCATTAAATCAAAAAAATAAAGATGAATTTCGAATACACTGAAGAACAAATGATGATCCGGCAGGCAGCCCGCGATTATGCCAACCGGGAATTGATCCAGGATGTGATCGAACGGGATGAGAAAGCCATATACCCCGAACGGCATATCCACAACCTGGCGGAACTGGGATTTATGGGGATGATGGTAGATCCGAAATATGATGGTGGTGGAATGGATAATGTCTCGTATGTTCTGGCCATGGAGGAAATATGCAAGGTGGATGCCTCTGTAGGAGTGATTGTATCGGTCAATAACTCACTCGTTTGCTGGGGGCTTGAAGAATATGGTACGGAAGAACAAAAAGAAAAATACCTTAAACCCCTTGCAAGAGGTGATATAACTGGTGCCTTTCTGCTATCGGAACCAGAAGCCGGATCCGACGCAACCATGCAGCGTACAAAAGCTGAATTGAAGGGTGATCACTACCTGGTTAACGGGACCAAAAACTGGATTACCAACGGCGGAACAGCCTCCGTTTATCTGGTAATGGCGCAATCAGATCCGGAAAAGAAACACAGGGGAATCAACACCCTGATCATTGAAAGGGATAAACCTGGTGTATCAGTCGGACAGCATGAGAACAAAATGGGGATGCGAAGTTCGGATACTCATTCTGTCATGTTTACCGATGTGAAAGTACCGGTGGAAAATCGGATAGGGGAAGATGGTTTCGGATTCAGATTTGCGATGGAAACCCTTGATGGCGGTCGTCTTGGAATTGCAGCCCAGGCCCTCGGCCTGGCCTCGGGCGCATATGAGTTGTCTCTTAAGTATGCCAAGGTACGAAAGGCTTTTGGGACTGAGATAGCCAACCATCAGGCCATTGGGTTCAAGCTGGCGGACATGGCCACGAAGATAGAAGTTACCCGGAACCTGTGCCTCAAAACAGCCTGGTTGAGGGATCAGGGGAAACCCTCCTCCACTGAAAGTGCAATGGCGAAGGTTTTTGCGTCGGAAACAGCCATGTGGGTGACCACAGAGGCGGTCCAGATCCACGGCGGCTATGGTTATGTGAAGGAATATCACGTGGAAAGAATGATGAGGGATGCCAAACTGACCGAGATCTATGAAGGTACATCCGAAATCCAGCGCATCGTTATTTCAAGGAGTCTGATAAGGGATTAACACTTATGATGGCATCATATGAGACAGAAGATATATAAACCCAAAAACCATATCCGGGTTGTTACGGGCACATCCCTTTTTGATGGACATGATGCCGCCATCAACATCATGCGCCGCATCCTTCAGTCCACCGGAGTGGAAGTGATCCACCTGGGGCACAACCGTTCCGCTGTTGAAATCGTTGATTGTGCCATCCAGGAAGATGTACAGGGAATTGCGGTGACATCCTACCAGGGAGGGCACATTGAGTTTTATACTTACATACGCCAGCTGCTGGATAAAAAAGGTGCCGGCCATATCAAGATATTTGGGGGCGGGGGAGGAGTGATCCTGCCGGAGGAGATTGTGCAACTTGCAGAATCAGGGATCGCAAGGATCTTCTCACCCGATGACGGTCGGAAAATGGGACTGCAGGGCATGATCAATGAAGTTGTCCGGGCCTGCGATTTCAGGCTTCCGGGTGCAGAGGAGATCTTTGTGGAATCAATTAAAAAAGCCGATTTTTCCGCCATTGCCAGGCTGATCACGACTGCAGAGAATAAGCCAGGGAAGGTAAGCAAGTTGCTGAAGTCAATCGAGATGAACTGTAGTCAGTTACCCCGGCCAGTAATCGGCATTACCGGCACAGGAGGATCGGGTAAATCCTCTCTTGTAGATGAAATCATCAGGCGCTACCTCTCGGATTTCCCGGAACACAAGATTGGAATCATATCCGTTGATCCCACCAAACGTAAAACAGGGGGTGCTTTGCTCGGAGACAGGATCCGTATGAATGCCATACATGATCCGAGGGTATATATGCGGTCCATGGCCACACGGCGGGTCAATTTTTCATTGTCAGAACAGGTGCAGAGCGCACTCTGTGTATTTAAGGGAGCCGGATTCAATCTTATCATGTTGGAAACTTCGGGCATCGGCCAGGCAGATACTGAGGTGGTTGAATACAGTGATATACCCATTTATATCATGACCCCGGAATATGGTGCGGCCACACAATTGGAGAAGATCGAAATGCTGGATTTTGCGGATATAGTGGTGGTGAATAAATCAGACAAACCGGGTGCCCTGGATGCACTGAGAGATGTCAGGAAACAATACCAGCGAAACCATAAACTATTCCAGACCGATCTCGCAGATATGCCTGTATTTGGGACCGTAGCCAGTGATTTTAACGATCCCGGTGTGGAAGAACTGTATAGTCGGCTCCTGGGTTTAATAGGGGAAAAATCCGGTGAACCGCTTAACCGGGTAAACGATCCGAGAAAAAACTATTACACCAGGGTGGATATCATTCCAGGCAAACGCATGCTGTATCTTTCAGAGATATCTGAAGAGATAGGTAACATTAATAGATGGATAGAAGAGCAGGTCGAGATAGCGGATAATTTGTATGGATTGCAACGGTCTATTGATATTTTACAGGACACCGAATCGGAAGGATCCGGAGCCATTTCGGAACTGAAAAACCTTAACCGGAACCTGGAGCGAAAGCTTGACAAGGAAAACCGGGAAATCCTTCGTGGATGGAAATCGAAAAAGTCAATATACAGAAAAGATAAATACACCTACATGGTTCGTGGCCGGAAAATGAGTGTTGAAACCCGCACGGAGACCCTGTCTCATCTTAAGATACCTAAGGTTGCGTTGCCTTCCTTCCAGGGATGGGGGGACATTCTGCGCTGGAATCTGAAAGAAAATGTTCCGGGTGAATTCCCCTATACAGCCGGTGTATACCCCTTCAGGAGGGAAAGTGAAGATCCGACCAGGATGTTCGCCGGTGCAGGAATGGCTGAACGTACCAATCGCCGGTTTCACTACCTCTCTGCCGGCATGCCCGCAAAACGACTCTCCACAGCTTTTGATTCAGTAACCCTGTATGGGGCAGACCCGGATAAACGTCCTGATATATACGGCAAGGTTGGAAATTCCGGCGTTTCCATTGCCTGTCTCGATGATGCAAAAAAACTGTATTCCGGTTTCAACCTTTTCGACAAGAACACTTCTGTATCCATGACCATAAACGGTCCAGCCCCCATGCTTGTCGGATTCTTTATGAATGCAGCGATTGATCAGCAATGCGAGATCTATATTCGTAAAAACGGATTGCTTGAAAAACTCGACAGGAAATTGAAAGCATTGTATGATGACAGGGATCTGCCCCGACCCTCATATGAGGGGAAACTTCCGGATGGGAATGACGGATTCGGCCTGGCCCTGCTAGGGATCACGGGTGATAAGGTTTTACCGGTTGAGGTATATCAGAAAATCAAGGCGGAGACAATTTCAACCGTCAGGGGAACGGTCCAGGCAGATATTCTTAAGGAGGACCAGGCACAGAATACCTGCATATTTTCTACTGACTTTTCCCTGAAGCTAATGGGGGATGTCCAGGAATACTTTATTGACAACCTGGTGCGAAATTTCTATTCTGTCTCTATATCAGGTTATCACATTGCCGAAGCGGGGGCAAATCCTATCACCCAACTTGCTTTTACGCTTGCAAATGGGTTTACTTACGTGGAATATTATCTCTTTCGCGGAATGGATATCGACGATTTTGCACCCAACCTGTCTTTCTTTTTCTCCAATGGCCTGGATCCGGAATACACTGTCATCGGCCGCGTTGCAAGGAGGATCTGGGCAAGAGCCATGAAATATAAATACGATGCAAATGAGCGTTCACAGAAACTGAAATACCACATACAAACCTCCGGCCGCTCCCTCCACGCACAGGAGATCGAATTTAATGATATCAGAACAACGCTGCAGGCGCTCCATGCCGTGCATGATAATTGCAATTCTCTGCACACCAATGCGTACGATGAGGCCATCACAACCCCGACCCGGGAATCCGTGCGGCGTGCTATGGCCATTCAGCTGATCATCAACAATGAATTTGGACTGGCAAAAAACCAGAATCCCTTCCAGGGCTCCTTTATTGTGGAGGAATTGACCGATCTTGTTGAAGAAGCCGTACTGGCAGAATTTGATCGTCTGACAGAACGTGGAGGGGTACTGGGTGCCATGGAAACCATGTACCAGCGTTCAAGGATCCAGGAAGAGTCACTCTATTATGAAAACCTAAAAAATTCAGGTGAACTACCACTTATGGGAGTGAATACATTCCTTTCCCCGGATGGGTCTCCCACCATGGTACCCGGAGAGGTGGTACGCGCGACAAACCAGGAAAAGAAATTCCAGTTACTGGTGCTGAAGCGCCTTCGCTCTGTATATGGCGGAGAATCGGAAAAACATCTGAAAAAGATGAAAGATGCGGCCACCGGGAACCATAATGTGTTTGCTGAATTGATGGAAGCGACCAAGGTCTGTTCCCTGGGCCAGATCACCAATGCACTTTTCGAAGTAGGCGGGGAATACCGGCGCAGCATGTAGAAGGTGCAGCGTTACCTTTCCTATAACCTGCTGTTGGAATAAGGGATTTTATCCGTACCTGAGTGTATCCGCCGGATTTTTCAAGGCTGAGCGGTAAGCATGAACGCCAACTATTATAATGGCGAGTATGCAAATGAATATGCCCACAACCAAAAATATCCAGGGATTCAAGTTTGTACGGTAAGCAAATGCATTCAGGAATTGCTTCATGAGTAACCAGGCGAGCGGCCAGGCGATCAGGTTGGCCAGGATGATCAGCTTCAGGTATTCCCTGGAAAAGATCCGGATAATCTTTCCGGCCGAGGCGCCCATCACCTTACGTATCCCGATTTCCTTGGTTTTTCTTTCTGCCATAAAGGTAGACAGGCCAAATAAACCCATGCTGGAGATCAGGATGGCCAGGATGGTAAAATACCTCATCAGCCGTTCAGCTGAATAGATTACTTTCTCCTGCGGGAATTCATAATCCTCCAGGAAATTGTATTCAAGCGGCAGTTCCGGAAAATTTTGTTTCCAGGTGCTTTTGATCTGTTCCAGGATGCGCGCCATGTCTTCTTCATTTCCTGACCCGATCCGCAACAAGATATAGTCATTTCCTTTGGGTTGGAGTCTGAAAAGCAGTGGTGTGATCTTCATTACCAGCGGAACATGATGGAAATCCTTCATCACCCCGATGATATTATAATACTCCCCGCGGTAGAAGAACTTTTCCCCAACCCCGCTTTCCAGTCCCATTTGCTCAATGGCCGTTTCATTCACCACGGCAGCCGTGATGGAATCAGTGGCAAAATCCCGGGAATAAAACCGTCCTTCTATCATCTCCAGTCCCATTGTCCTGACATAATCATAATCAACTGCTGAAGTGCAGAGATAGCGTAATTCTTCGTCCGATCGTCCCCATACCTCATAAAAACCTCCGGCGATCAGAACCGGTAACTGAGAAGTGTTGGTAATGCCGGTAATTCCCGGTATCTGTAAGAGATCGTTTTTAATAATTTCTGATTTTTCCCTGGTCTGATCACGTAAGCGAAGGTACACGAGATCCTGCTTCCTGTAGCCCAGATCTGCATGATCCATGTAAAAGAATTGTCTGTTCACAACAAATACAGTGATCAGGAAAATGGTAGCGAAAACAAATTGAGAAGTAACCAGCACCATGCGAACTAGGGAACGGCCTGACCCTGCCTGGTGTTGTTGCTGAAAAATGCTGGATGGTATTTTGGAGGCCAGCAGGAGAGAAGGATAGCTGCCGGCGGCAAAACTTGTGAACAGCCAGATGGCAAAAAGAATTACTATCCATGTCGGATCCAGGTAATTTAACCGGATTTCCTTTCCGGTAATATTGTTCAGTACGGGCATGAAAAGAGATGCCAGGATCAAGGCAAAATTCAGTGATATCAATGCATACAGGAAAGTTTCTCCCATGAATTGACGGAAAAGGTTTTGCCGGCTTGCCCCGAATACTTTCCTGATGCCCACCTCTTTGACACGGATCGTCGCCTTGGCAGTTGACAGATTCGTGAAATTGATACAGGCTATCAGCAGGACCAGTATCCCAACCACAAAGAAGATGTAAATCAACAGATTTCCTCCTATCATGGAATAACGGTTCGTTTTAGGAAGAGGTACAAGGAAGGTCTCACCCTGGATATTATCATCATCAAATCTGAACTGCCTGGTAACCTTGGATAAAACGGTGTCATGGTTGGCATTTTCTTGCAGGAGCACATAGGTATTGAATAGACAGTTTCCGTAGAGGTTGCCCATTTCTTCAATATTAATTCCAAACTCTCTGCTAAGGTCAAATGGCACCAGGAAATCAAAATTGTGGTGCGAATTTTCTGGCACATCTTTAATTACACCTGATACAGTAAGTTCGAGCCGGTTGTTTATACGCAGGATTTGTCCAACTGCCCTGGCCTCACCAAAATATTTCCGGGCCATCTTTTCAGTTAAGACGATGGAGTAAAGACCACTTAAAGCATTTTCTGCATAGCCATCCACGAAGGGATAGGTAAACAGGTTGAAAAATTCCGGATCAGCTCCAAAACCGCCACTTTCAATAAACATGTTCTCTCCATGCTTGCAAGCTACTTCACCCAATGGGCCCATCCTTGCCACATCGATTATTTCAGGGATATCATCCAACATGGCTTTCCCGATTTCATTTGATGTAGTTGGCTGGAAATTGAACGAGGTACGGGCATCAAGTACCCTCAGGTAGGCATGGTATATCCTATCATGCTTTGAATGAAATTTATCATAGCTGAGCTCGTCCTGGATCCATAGAAAAATGATAATCGCAAAAGCCATCCCGAGTGATAGTCCAAGGATATTAATCATCGAAAAAGCTTTGTCCTTCAAAAGATACCGAATCGCGATGACCAAATAATTTCTGAACATGATGTGTAAATATATGTATATTCCAAACAAGTCCAAGTTTTGTGCCTTTTCTGACAACATTCAGTTAGACAGCATGTTATGACGATCAGTAATAATTTTTATTATGCAGAATGGCTCATTATCATACATTTACTGTTCCAAAATCATACATTAAATTTGGTGATCAACTAATTATCAAATAGATTTGCATTGTTATAAATCTTCGCTCAGATGACAGATAAGACTGATGGATGTGTTTTGATAGTGGATGATAATCCCGCCGTGATCCGATCTATGCATTTATTTCTGAAACATGAGTTTACAATCCTGATCACAGAAACAGACCCGGAGCAAATCCCGTCCCGTATGAAGACCACCAAACCGGATGTAATTCTGCTAGATATGAATTTTACTGCAGGGGAGAGCAGCGGGAAGGAAGGATTGAAGTGGCTCAAGAGGATATTATCAGCGGATCCGGATGTCTCCGTAGTATTTATTACCGCCTACGGCGGAATTGACCTGGCTGTCACAGCGATCCGGGAAGGTGCCTTAGACTTTATCCTGAAGCCGTGGGACAATCATAAACTCTTATCAACCATTCAGACCGCTCTTTCACTAAGAAAATCCAAAATGCGGATCAGGGATTTAAGTATGAAACAATCTGCGCTGGTATCTGACATTGACCGTGAATTTCAATATATGGCAGGACGGTCGGCTCCCATGCAGAAAGTCTCAAACGCCATAAGGAAAGTAGCCAGAACGGATGCTAACGTTTTGGTGACCGGTGAGAACGGTACGGGGAAGGAACTGGTGGCAAGGGCGATCCACCGGAATTCCGCGCGAGCTGCGGAAATATTCTTATCCATCGACCTTTCCACCTTGAGTGAGTCGCTATTTGAGAGCGAATTATTTGGCCATGTAAAGGGGGCATTCACGGATGCACGGGATGACCGGACCGGGAAATTCCTGGCTGCTTCAGGGGGAACCCTCTTCCTTGATGAAATTGGTAATTTATCACTGCCCCTTCAGGCCAAGTTACTGACCGTAATACAGAATAGGGAGATCGTTCCTGTCGGATCTAATATACCGATACCAATAGATATTCGGTTGCTCTGTGCCACCAACAGAAATCTGGAACAGATGCTCAGCCATGACCTTTTCAGGGAAGATCTGTATTTCAGAATAAATACCATACAGATCGAGGTTCCCCCGTTACGCGAAAGGGGAGAGGATTTGATTGATCTGGCCATGCATTTTCTGCAGGGGTTTACACAGAAATACAATAAACCATTGTTACAATTTACGTCTGCCGCCATCGATGCCCTTAGAATGTACGACTGGCCGGGGAATGTCAGGGAATTGAGACATACTGTTGAGAAAGCGGTTATTCTAAGCGAATCTGATATCCTGGATGTGGAGCTGTTGAATCTCCGGCAGAAAGACGATTTTATTCCCGAGCTCTCAGAGCACCCTACCATGGAGGAATATGAAAAGGAAATCATTGCCAGAATCCTTCGCAAGCATAGGGGAAATATCAGCCATACTGCAGGGGAGCTGAATATTGGCCGGCAGACATTATACAGAAAAATCCAAAAATATGGTCTATAAAAAACTGCTGATAAATATTTCGATCAGGATCATATTAATCACCATTACCTGTATTGCCATTTCATATATATGGGTGGCATACCGGGACCCATTGATCCTGCTGAACCTGGTGGCATTACTAATCCTCCAGGTATACCTGTTCATTCGTTCAATGAACCAGGTGAATAGAAAACTAAGAGTGTTTTTTGAAGCCTTTAAATTCGATGACCTGGGCTTCGAGGCAGGCGATGGATTCCATGACAGATCTTTTCAGACATTGTATGCATCCATGGCTAGTATTCTTGGATCCACCAGGGAAATGAACCTCGAAAATGAAAGACAAAAACAATATCTCCAGACAGTAACTGAACATGTAGGTGTGGGATTACTGGCATATGATGCAGGAAGCGAAATCAAACTGATCAATAAATCCCTGAAGGAAATGCTGGGGATCAGGAACATAAAGTATTTAAATGAATTTGATAGCCTGCAAAAGGGATTGGCGGACCAGATTGGTGATTTGAGAGCTTCAGACCAAAAACTGATAAAACTACAACTCGGTCAAAAATCTGATATTACCGGGGAGACCAGTCTGCAGTTATCAGTCAGGTGTGCGGAGATAAGATTTGAGAATGAGCAGATCAAGCTTCTTAGTTTCCAGAACATTCGCCAGGAACTTGAAGAAAATGAACTGGATTCCTGGCAGCGCATTATCCGGGTACTTACCCATGAGGTTATGAACTCCACGGGTCCCATGGCATCGGCTGCTCAAACCCTGCTGGAATTGTTAGTTGTCCCGGATGAAAAGGGAACAACCAGTCCGGGTATTCAAGATCAGGAATTGAGGAATGATCTTTTAGAAGGTTTAAAGATCATCATGGAACGGAGCATCGGCCTGGAAGAATTTGTCCAGCAGTTCAGGAAGGTACTGGTGGTGCCTGAGCCGAGAATTGAAAAAATAATCATCTCTGAGCTGTTTCAGAACATTTCGGTTTTATATGACAAAAAGTTGCAGGATGCTGAAATTCAGATTGAAACGTATTCTGATCCTGGTGACTTATTGTTATTCGCTGACAGGAAATTAGTTGAACAGGTCATGATCAACCTGTTAAATAATGCTATTGATGGGTTGAATCAGGTTGCCGAGAAGAAGATTACAATTTCTGCCTGTAAAAATCCGGGTAAACAGTGTATGATCAGTGTAGTAGACAATGGGAGAGGTATCCTGCAGGAGGACCTGGATAATATCTTCGTTCCATTTTTTACAAAAAAGGACGGCGGGTCAGGGATTGGCTTAAGCCTGGTCAGAAAGATCATGAAAATGCACAACGGGAGCATACAGGTACACTCTGATCCGGGTAAATCAGCTGCTTTCACACTCATATTTTAACCAGGAAGTTCCCCTTTGAGTTTATGAAAATTAGGATTATATTTGCCCCGCAAATCTCACACCCACACCCACACCCATCACCCATGGCGAGATAGCTCAGGTGGTTAGAGCGCATGATTCATAATCATGAGGTCGAGGGTTCAAGTCCCTCTCTCGCTACAAGTGGTAATCAATGACTTAGGC
>DAOWJB010000151.1 GCA_030640625.1 Bacteroides sp. | reverse complement strand
GTCAGGGGGGCTTTTGTTGTATCGAAGTAAAATGCCTGTATATCGATCAGGACCAGCGCAGTTTTGGGATCATCATCCTGTCCCCAGATCAGGCCGGTTCCCATAAAACAACATAAAAAAAGCAGGATAGCACTTCTCATAATAAAATGATTTACCATCCTGCTAATATAGGGATTTGACAGATTCGGAAAACCATTATTCCCCAACCTCCACCAGTTGTCCGTGTAACAGCTGGCTGAGCACCTCTCCTTCTGCGATACGAAAGTTGGTTTGAATATTGGTCAGAAGATTCACAGCAGCCATCATGGGTGTTTGACGAAAACAGTATTCCTCCCAGGGCAGAGGGGCTTCTCCACGGGGACTGGTATCCAGTAATTTTTCGATCATTACTGCAAGTTCAGGATCTGCCATTTTAGCCAGGAAATCCCTGTATTCATCAATTTTGCCTTTTAATTCCTTGCCCTTGCCCGGGATGCCCTCGTCTCCGAATATCACAACCTCCACACTGCCCACCATGTCTTTAGAGGAAACCTTCTCCAATAGAATATTCCCTTCGCTATCCACGGCTGCCAAGTTATCAGGATGGGATTTTACCACAATTTCGACAATCATATCCTGGATATAATCATCCAGGGCATCTGTTCTCGCCGTAATTTCCTTTGCCTTTAGGATGATTGCTTCTGAGTCCGGGTCAGCAAGCTCAATCTGGTCCAGGTAGCCTTTGTTCCTGGCTTCCACAATTTCAGTTGAATTAATATGTCCTTCCGCCGCAACAGTAAAAGCAGTCAATACATTTTTACTGACCCGCAGTGCATAAATCATAAATGTGATAGCCACAAATGAAAGTACGAAAATGAGAATGGTGAAATTCTGGACCTGGTTTTCCTTGTCCTTTAAGGCCTGGATCACCAGAATGGGGATAAATACAAACACGGTAACGATCCCGCTGAGGATAATCATGATATTGGCACCAGGCCAGTGCTGGATCTTGAACATGGCCCCTGCGATGAAAATGATCCCTGCAATGAGCCCGAAAATATACATGGGCATATTGACCTGTTTCCCTTTTTTCCGGGTATCCCGGATCTTGACCATGACAAATACCGGGAGGTAAATGGCACCCAGTATAAACAGGCTGAGTGTAAGCAATACACCGGCCCCGGGCCAGTGTTGTATTTTGAAAATGGTGCCCGTGATAAGCATCGAGGGGGCGATCATCCCCAGGATATACATAAACTTTTTCATGATTCTGTATTTTTGGTTAATAAGCAGTAAAGTTTCTTCCTGTATCTGTTGTATCCGGTCCTTCCCAATTTTACCTCTGACCTTTTCGAGGGCCCTGACAAATTCCAGTCCCTCTTCCATTTCCGCCTCCACATCACAGCAGAGGTGGTCCAGGAGTTCCTGTTGCAGTTCCGTGTAGGTAAGGCCCTGCTTCTCGATCTCCCGGTTGAGCTTCCGGATTTCCTTTTCAGTCAGTTCTGCCATGGGTTTTGCGCCAGATTAAAGGTTTGTTGAAGTATACCTTTATCCCAGATTCAGACTCGGTTTGGGGTTCAGGATCTGTCCCATGATGGTCACGAAATCCAGGAATTCCTGCACTTTCTCCTTTGCCGTCTTGGTGCCAGATTCGGTCAGGGTGTAGTACTTGCGTACCCGTTTGCCTATGCTGACTTCCTCGGCAGTGATCAGGTGAACTGCCTCCAGTTTGTGCAGGGTCGGGTACAGCGCACCCCAGGTAAGCTGTATTTTTCCCTGCGTAAGTCTTTCCACCTCCTGGGTGATCTCGTAACCGTACATCCTGCCCTTCTCCTCGAGAAGTTTCAGGACGATCGTTTTTAACGTACCTTTCAATAAATCATTAGAAACCATACTGCAAATATATATAATTATCTGATATATCTAAACCTTATATATAATATTTTTATATATATAGCAAATATATGGTATTGGAAACTATGAAGCAAGGCTGGATTGCCCGGAACAGGGCTTATGTCAGGCAGATTCTTTTTCTCTTTCCAGGTAGAGGACGTGGAGGTATTCGACAAATCCGTGTTTTTCCCAGAAGGAATATCCGATTTTATTTTTGGCTGCCACCCTGAGTTCGATCCGCCTGGCATCATGCGCATCAAACCATTCAAATATGATACTCAGCATTTCCTCTCCAATTCCCTTGCGCCTGTAATCATCATGGATTGCCATGTCAATTATTTCCCCGTATTTTGTTTCGGTAAACACCGGTGGATGGTTTTTGATAGCGGAAATGGAAAAACCGACAACTTTTTCCTTGTCGAGCGCCACCAGGGCATGTGTGTCATTTTCAGATATTACTTTTCTGAAGAAATTGGAGAATTCCTTATCGGCCCCCTCCTTCCTGGTAAAAAAAGGGTCTTTGGCTTGGTGAAAGTCCATGAAGTCCTTCCAGACCTCCACTACACCGGGGATATGCTGTTCCCCGGCCAGTTTGATTTTTACTTTCATTTGCTTTTCAAATCCACTCTTTATACGCCTGCCCGATAAAATGGTTACCAATCCACATACGCTGATTTCTATGCAAGAGGGATCTAGAACCCTATCTGCTGGTCCTGGTTCTTCATTGAAGTAGTACTGTACCAGTCCACATTCCTGGAAGTGTACATGATCAGGCCCATGGCAACGAACAAACCGATGCTGCCCAGCAACAAGGCATAATCCTTCAGCTGGATCAATATAAAGAGAAACACATACAGGACAAGCAGGCAAATCCCGAGAATCATGGTATGCTTCAGGTTCCTGAAGATGCTGGCTGCATATGTGGTAATAAGACCGACAATGGCCAGACTTGAAATAAGATAGGCCAGGTTAAAACCGATCTGTTCGCCGAGTGAAAGCAGTAAAACATAAAATATACTGATGCTTAGTCCCACAAGCAGGTACTGGATCGGATGTATCCTTCGCCTGTTCAGGACCTCTACGAAAAAAAAGATCATAAAGGTCAACGCAATGAACATGATGGCATATTTCGCTGATCTCATGGTCTTCTGGTACTGGTCCACCGGCAGGATCAAGTAACAACCGAAGGCTGACTCAGCCGTATGATATGCAGACCCTTTCCAGGACTGGGGATAGTTACGGTTCAGGTGCAGTACCTTCCAGTCAGCTTCAAATCCCCCATCTGTGATATCCCGATGATCAGGAAGGAAAGTCCCATCAAACCTGGGGTGCTCCCAGGAGGATGTCACTTCAATGTTGGTGGACTTCCCCACTGGAACAAAATACAGGTATTCACTTCCATTAAGATTGAGGTCAAACCGAAAATCGAAGTGATCATTTCCCTCGAGTGGGATTTTAACATGGAATCCTGACCCGGAAATATCGCTGGAAGGAATGCCAGGTTCAACCTCCAGGATATGCTTGTTCCACATGAAAGGAAGGACCTCCTGAATGCCCCGCATATCGGTAATGCCCACCTGGATGAAAGCATCGCCGGACATCACAGAGCCTGGTTCAAGTTTGAGACTTTCTGTGTCAGGAAAGTCGAAGGTTCCAGACACATGCAAAACGGCTTTGTATACGACTGTTTTGTAAATCCCCCTGTAGCGGATCTCCGGTGAGATAGCAGTCTCAATATTCAATTCCCCGGGCAGAAAATGGGCAAAACGTATTTCCCGGTATTTCTTTTCATCTTCCTCTATATATTTATAGTATGGGATGGAAAGTACCGGGCCATTAATGGTCTGTCCGTATCCCCATTTTGATCCTATCTCTGCAATGACATCCAATTGGGATTGCTCCCTTTCTCTGATCAGGTTCCGGATCATGGCACCGGGAACCAGTATGATCAGTATCAGCAGGCCTATAATGATTAATTTAAAAGTAACGGATTGCCAGAAAGAAGGTCGTTTGGGGGCAGGAACTTCCATAGTAAAGGGTTTTTAAGGATTGATTCTCAAACAAAACGGAGCAGGTAATCCTTAAATTACCTCCCCTGTTAAAAAACGTTAATCCCCTGATCGGCTTATTCATGCCTGAGCGCATCCCCCGGATTTGTATTCCCGGCTTTATAACCCTGGAAGCCTATGGTCAGCAGGGCAATAAGATAAACGCCTGCGGCAGCCAGGAAAAAGATCCAGACCGGCAGATTGATCTTATAGGCATAGATTTTCATGTATTCCCGGACGATCAGGTAGGCTATCGGCCAGGCGAGGATATTGGCAAATAATACCCACCTGGAAAACTTACCTGAAAGCAGGATCATCACTCCTGATACGGATGAACCGAATACCTTCCGGACACCAATCTCCCTGGTTCTTTGTTCAGTATTGAACAAGGCAAGGCCGAATAATCCCATGCAGGCAATGACGATGGCCAGGACGGCGAAGTATAACAACATGGAACTCATCTTCTGTTCTGTCCGGTATACTTCCCCAAAGATTTCATCCATGAAATGATATTCAAAGGGTTCATTCGGGTCGATCTCCTCCCATGCTTTCCTTATCCTGGAGATCAATGCGGCCAGATCGGCGGTTCTGAACCTGACCAACAGATAATCATATCCAAGGTAAGGATGCATGTCGAAGATCAGGGGACCGATCTCCTGGTGGACGGGGGCAAAATGAAAATCCCGTACCACACCTATCACAGGATGATCCTGATTGCGGAAAATGGTCTTGCCCACCGGATCCTGCCAATCCAGTTGCCTGGCCAGCGCTTCATTGATCAGATAAGCCTGCCTGTCCGTTGGAAAATCTTCAGAGAATTCTCTTCCCTGTGTGACCTGCAAGCCAATGGTCCTGATGTAATCGAAATCCACTGCAACCTTGTTGAACATGATGAAACGGTCAGAGTCATAGCCCTCCGGACGGTAACCATTAGAAGTAAAACCTCCTCCAGGCACCTGGGATGTGGC
The DNA here is from genome assembly GCA_030640625.1 of Bacteroides sp. Taxonomy (GTDB): domain Bacteria; phylum Bacteroidota; class Bacteroidia; order Bacteroidales; family SM23-62; genus SM23-62. The sequence goes on along the minus strand of DAOWJB010000151.1, from coordinate 12,862 downwards.
AGATGAACTGATCACATCGGGGATCTCCGATAAGCTGGCTTTCAATTTCTCGTATTGTTGTTTAAATGATTCGGAAGTAAAATTCAGGACCATGATATTATCCTTGTTGAAACCAAGGTCTTTGGTCCGGATGAAACCCAGCTGTGCATATATCACCAGGGTGCAGATAATGAGAATTATACTGATGGCAAACTGTATCAGCACAAGGGAGTTAAGTACTCCGGAAAATCCTTTTTCCCCCCTGAATATTCCCTTTAATACATTCACGGGTTTGAAGGCTGACAGGTAAAATGCCGGATAGCTGCCAGCCAGGATACCGACCAGTAAAATGAAGAGAGGAATGCCCACCAAGAGGTCCAGGTTGGTCCACTGGTACAGCTCAAGTTGCCTGCTCACCATCTTCCCAAAGGTTGGCAGCAGTATCTCTATCAGTATCAGAGCAATTATCAGTCCAATCAAACTCATCACAATCGATTCTCCAAGAAACTGCCTGATGAGATTTGTTTTAGCCGCCCCGAAAACCTTGCGCATACCAACTTCCTTGGCACGCTTGGTTGCCAGGGCTGTGGTCAGGTTCATAAAGTTGATGCAGGCTATGAACAAAATAAAAATAGCAATGGCAGCATATATATAGATATTTGCCATGCTGCCGGTCGGACCGATCTCTCCTGTAAAGCCTGATCTCAGGTGAATTTTTTCGATGGATTGAAGGGAAGCGTTTATGGAGGCCCCAGAAGGTTCGAGAATATAATTGAGATTTTCGTACATAAAATCCGGGAACTTGGCCGCCAGTGCATCTACATCTGATCCGGGAACCAATTCCAGGTAATGATAATACTGCATACCGCCATCCCAATCCATATAATACCTTTTATCCTGGTAACGGCTGGAAAAAGAAATCAGCGAACTGAACTGCAGGTGGGAATTAGCCGGCGGTGATTTGACCACGCCGGTGATGATCAGATCATCCCGGTTATTCCAGCGGATCACTTCCCCCAATGGATCTTCATCTCCAAAGATCCTCTTTGCGATCTCCTCACCGAGAACAAGGGAATAGGGCTCTGCCAGTGCGGTTTTCGGATCCCCTGCCAGCAATTCAAAGGTAAACATCTCAAAAAGTGAGGAATCGGCATAATACAATCCTTCTTCACGGTAAGTCTTCTCCCGAAAGGTAAAGTAACCATTCTCCCGGTTAGAAAAACGGGTGCTGCGAATCACTTCGGGAAAGTTCTCCGCCATGGCCGGACCAACCGTTGCTGTCATCTGGGGGGAGGTGGTACTCCCTTCAGGAGTCACAAATTCAAAAACCCCCCGGTGCAACTGATCCTTTTTTACATGGAACTTGTCATAGCTGAATTCATGTTTGATGAATATCAGTATCAGCAGGCTGCAGGTAATCCCAATGCTTAGACCGAAGATGTTGATCAGCGCATAAACGGGATTACGCAGTAGATTCCTTAAGGCAGTTTTTAAATAATTTCGAAACACCGTTTTAAAAATTTAGGTTTTCAGATTTTATCCAGGTTGCCGGATGTGTCTAGAGGATCTTTTTGATATTCTCTATAACGACGTGTCCGTCGAACAGCTGCACGATCCTGTGAGCTTTCTCTGCATCAGTGGGTGAGTGGGTGACAATGACGATGGTTGTGCCTTCCTTGTTGAGTTCAGTCAGCAGGTTCATTACCTCTTCACCGTTTGCGGAATCCAGGTTTCCTGTCGGCTCATCGGCCAGGATCAGTTTTGGCCTTGTTACCACGGCTCTCGATATGGCTACCCGTTGTTGCTGACCACCGCTGAGTTGTTGTGGAAAATGCTTTTTACGGTGAGAAATTTTCATCCTGTCCAACACATCATTCACTTTCTGCTTTCTTTCAGAACTGCTTACATTCATATATAGCAGGGGCAGCTCAACATTCTCATAAACGGTCAATTCATCGATCAGGTTAAAACTTTGGAAAACAAATCCGATATTACCCTTCCTGAGATTGGTACGCTGACGTTCTTTAAATTTTGATACTTCTACACCATCGAAGAATAATTCACCTCCTGTTGGGTTATCCAGCAGACCCAGGATATTCAACAGTGTGGATTTACCACAACCGGAGGGCCCCATTACAGCAACGAATTCTCCGGATTTCACATCCAGGTCAACCTTGTTAAGGGCGGTTGTTTCAACTTCATCGGTACGAAATACCTTGACAAGTTCTTTGGTTTGTATCATGATCCTATATTTTATTGTGCTACTTGCCGCTCCATATGCAATTTACATACCATAGGGGATATTTATCTCAATTTCTGGTCTTTATATACTGAAGACCGGAATTTCATTGTATATTTCTGTTTCGAATTGATACATTTTTTTGTTTCAAACTGGAACAATTGATATCTTGAAAACCTGATGAATACCAAACCGGGGAAAATAATGGTCATCGATGATGACAGGGATATACTGCTCACTACCCGTGTTGTACTCAAGAAACAATTCGGATTGATCAGGACAGAGACCGATCCTGAAATGATAATTAAACAGCTTGAGGATGAATTGTTTGACGTCATCCTGCTGGACATGAATTTCAGTGCCGGGGCCACCAGCGGCAAGGAGGGCATGAAATGGCTCCGTGAGATCAGAAAAATAGATGAAACAGCACATGTGGTCATGATGACGGCTTATGGAGATATTGACTTGGCCGTTAAAGCGATGAAAGAAGGGGCTGCTGACTTTATTGTCAAACCCTGGGATAATCAGAAATTGATGGCAACCATCATTAATGCCTACCGTCTCAGCCAATCCAAAAGGGAGATCAATGAATTGCGCAGAAAACAGGAGCTGTTGCATCATGACATGGACCAGGAATTCAGTGAGATCATTGGCAGATCGGATCGGATGAAGGTAGTTTTTGACACCATAAACAAGGTAGCTCAAACAGAAGCCAATGTACTGATCCTGGGAGAAAATGGTACGGGAAAAGAACTGATCGCAAGGGCCCTTCACAGGGAATCGGAACGTGCACAGGAGATCTTTGTTTCCGTCGACCTGGGTGCCATCCCGGAAACCCTTTTCGAAAGTGAACTTTTCGGACATGTGAAAGGGGCCTTCACCGATGCCAGGGAAGATCGCAGCGGACGTTTTGAGGTGGCCACAGGCGGGACCCTGTTCCTTGACGAAATCGGCAATCTCTCCCTTCCTCTGCAGGCAAAACTGCTGTCAGTGGTCCAGAATCGTGTGATAAACAGGGTCGGATCCAGCAGGGAAACCCCTATCGATATCCGCCTCATTTGTGCTACCAATATGCCTTTACACCAGATGGTTCAGGAAAAAACCTTCAGGGAGGATCTTCTGTACAGGATCAATACCGTTGAAATAAATGTGCCCCCATTGCGCGAGCGGAAATCTGATATTCCACTGTTTACAGATCATTTCACCAGGCTTTTTGCCCAGAAATATAACAAGGCAGGAATCCGGTTTCACGGAGATGTTTACCAGAAGCTCGCCGCTTACTCATGGCCTGGAAATATCCGCGAGTTGCAACATGTTATTGAGCGGGCAATCATATTGAGTGATAAGGATACTTTGAAACCAGCTGATTTTCTGATCATGCAGGAAACCAGCCGTGGTGCAAGTCCCATTGGTTTCAGGATGGAAGACGTAGAAAAACAAACCATCCAGCAGGTCCTTGAAAAGTACCGCTACAATATCAGCAAGGCAGCAGATGAGCTTGGAATGGCAAGAACCACCCTGTACCGTAAAATGACGAAATATGGTATTTCGTAGCTACCGGATCCGGATAGCGGGCAGGATCATCCTGATCGGCCTGTTCATGGCCTTCATGTTTTATGCGCTGGGTCAGGAAAAGTGGTATGTGGCAACGGGTGTTTCTGCACTCATTGTCTTATTACTCCTGCTTGATCTATTCCGGTTTATTGACCGGTCAAACCGGGAATTCATCAACCTGCTCGAGGCATTAAAACACCAGGATTTTACCACCTCATATGGAAGAACATTCTCAGAACGGTCCTTTCGGGACCTGGAGTCGAGTTTTAATGAGATACTGGCCCAGTACAAGGGGGCAAAAATTGATCAGGCAGCGCAATACCAATACTTGCAGACTGTAATAGAACATATTAATATAGCACTGATCTGTTTCAATAATTCGGGAAAGGTTTTTCTGTTCAACCAGGCCGCCGCTGTCTTGTTCAGGAAGGCCAAAGTGGAAAATATTGAACCACTGAAATCCATTCATCCAACCCTTTATGATCTGATGGTCAACCTGAGGGCCGGTCAACGGGAAGTAATCAAGATAAACAGAGAGGGAGAATTGCTCCAGTTATCCGTGAATGTAACGGAATTCCGCATCAGGCAGAAAAAATTTAAACTGGTTTCCCTGCAGAATATCAGGCACGAGATGGAAGAACAGGAACTCGATTCATGGCAGAAGTTGATCAGGGTGCTGACACATGAGATCATGAACTCCGTAACGCCTGTTTCCTCACTCATTTCTGCCATCAATGAGATGCTGACTGACGAGAAAGGCCAGCGGCGGGATCTTAGTAGTATCGACGCGGAAGACGTGGATGATATGTATTCCAGCCTTGAGACCATAGAAGAGAGAAGCAAGGGTTTATTGAATTTCGTAAGCGATTACAAAAACCTTACACGACTCCCCAAACCAATCTTTGAGAATATTCTGGTGGAATCCCTTTTAAATCACATGCTTCGTTTGTTTAAGAAGGACATGAGCAGTGAGAACATAAAATACCAGGTCCAGGTTCCTGCCCATGAAATGACTATTTGTGCCGATTCCATGATGATTCAACAGGTATTGATCAACCTGATAAAAAATGCCATGGAAGCAGTTAAGGGCAGGAAAGAGAAATCCATAATTCTCTCGGCAGATTCCAGATTTGAGAAGGTCAATATTCACGTCAAGGATAACGGTAAAGGGATTGCTTCCGAAGATCTTGAAAAAGTATTTATCCCGTTCTTCACCACAAAGAAAAAAGGGTCAGGGATCGGGCTCAGCCTGTCTAAACAGATTATGAGATTGCATAAGGGATCCATTCATTTCCAATCAGATAGCTCCGGAACAGTTTTTACAATTGAATTCTAAAATTCTCAGGTCATGAGATCAAAATTATTTCTCCTGTTTTTTCTGTTTCCACTTGCCTCATCGGGGCAAACTGTTCCTGCATCCTCCGCTTATGACATCAGTACCATTGATATGTTGAGTCCGTCTCCTCATCTTTTCCAGGAAAAGTCGGCCAGGGCTTATGGCACCAATGGCAGCCCATATGTATTTGAGGATTTCAGGATAGGAAATATTTTTTACGCCAATCAGATGAGGGTTGACGGTAAGCTCCTGAATTATGATTGCCATAATAACCAGTTGGTCTACTCAGACGGAAAGGCAGCTTACCTGCTTGATAGCAGAAATATAGATTATATTCAAATCATCCTCGGTGAACAAAGGTCCAAGGTTTTCGAGCAGGTTTTTCTTGAGGATCTGAAACAGCGTGTTTTTGTGGAGGTCCTTTACAACGAAAAATCAGTACTGTATAAAAGATACTTTAAAGATTTCCAGAAGGCCGATTATGGAGGAGCATACAGCCAGGACAGGAGGTATGATGAATACCATGACCGCCATTCGTATTATATTAAAACAGCAGATAGTGACCTGCAGCTAATGAAGCCAAAGAAGAAATCAGTGCTGGAGGTAATGGATACCGATGGTAACGAACTTGAAAAATACATCAAGCAGGAAAAGATCAACCTTAAATCAGATGAGGGACTTGTCCAGCTGATCCGTTATTACGACAGTCTTTAAAAAAGCGTACAGGATTAATCAGTTTCAATGAAGTTAATCTCCAGGTCGAGGATGCTGGAGTAATATTCACCGCGTTCCAGGATATCATCATCTCCCTCCTCATAATACCAGTTAACCTGGAGGCCTTTCCCTTCAACGAGCAGTTCACTAAGCTCACGCAAAATCTGCATAACGAACTTGGCTGAGCCGCTGTTAAAATATTCCAGTTCAATATCTACGGTAGTGGAGTCACTGGGTGTATGGCAGTAATCGAGCACCCAGTTCAGGATATTGTCATAAAATTTAGAAGCATCTTCAGGAATGGAACGTCCGCCGATTTTAATCCTTCCAGAGGGATCCAGCAGGACATTTGGTGTTTTTTTTGTACTATCTAGTGAGATCAGTTCCATTTTTTCCAATCGAAATTTAAAGATAACACTTTTTCAAAAATTATGAAAAGTCCCCCGGTAATCTTGCCATGGGTGCACTATCGAGTCCCGCGAATTCCTTCGCCCTGTATTTAAAATATCCGGTGATCGCTATCATTGCTGCATTGTCAGTGCTTAGACTGATCTCTGGAATGAAAACCTTCCAGCCATGTTCCCTGGCCAGCAGGTTCATCCTTTCACGCAGGCCGGTATTGGCAGATACCCCTCCTGCAAGCGCAACCACCTTTATCCCGGTTTGTATGCAGGCCTTTTCAAGTTTATCAGTAAGGATCTCTACAATGGTCTTTTGAATGGAGGCACAGAGGTTGTCCCGGTTGTGACTGATAAAATCCTCATTTTCCTTCAATCGGTCCCTGATAAAATAGAGAAAAGCTGTTTTCAGTCCACTAAAACTGTAATCCAGCTCCCGGATCAAGGGTTTTGTGAAAGCGAACGCATTCCCATCCCCGTCACGTGCATACCGGTCAACCAGAGGCCCCCCGGGATAGGGAAGTCCCATTACCTTGGCACATTTATCAAATGCTTCACCGGCAGCATCATCTATGGTACTGCCAATGATCTTCATGTCAAGAAAATCCTTTACAACAACCAGTTGCGTATGCCCACCTGAGACAAGCAGGCAGAGGAAGGGAAATGAAGGCATGCTGGCTTCCACACCAGGATGTCTTAGAAAATGAACCAGAATATGGGCCTGGAGATGATTGACCCCTACCAGTGGAATGCCTCCTGCCAGGGCAAAGCCTTTGGCAAATGAACTCCCAACAAGCAAAGACCCCATGAGTCCGGGTCCCTTTGTAAAAGCCACTGCGGATAATTCACCGGGCGTGATCCCTGCTGTCTTCAATGCCTGGTCCACCACCGGAATAATATTTTGCTGATGTGCCCTGGAAGCAAGCTCAGGTACAACACCCCCGTATTTACGATGAACTTCCTGGTCTGCTACTATATTTGACAGCAATATACCATCCTGAACCACTGCCGCAGCAGTATCATCGCAGGATGATTCTATTCCAAGAATATTTACTGGCATCTTAATTGTAAGTAAATGAGGGTATTTGAACTATTTTTATTTAATTTACGTTTAGAATTCAGGGACCATCACTGACCTGATTTCTCCAGTCCCAAAATTACAAAATTGCACGGTCCATTATCAAAATATTTCCAGGATATTAAAGAAGCGAAATTATAAAAAAAGTACTGAAAATACTGGTGATCATTGCACTGGGATTATTTTCCATCCCGGCCATTGCTTTTATTATCCTGCAGAATAACAAGGTTCAGACATACATTGCCAACAAGATCGCTACCACCATTGCCGAAAACCTGCAGGCAGATTTCTCCATTGAATCCATGGAAATGATCTTGTTCAACCGGGTGATCCTGAAGGAAGTTATGCTTAAGGACCAATACATGGATACACTGTTGTATTCTCCCAAAATGATCGCTACGCTGAAAGTATTCAGTCCATCGACGCACAGGATTGAGATCAGCCGCCTGAAATTCCAAAATGCAACCATCAGGTTATCTACTGATACAACAAAAACCATCAACCTGAAATTTATCACGCAGGCCCTGAAAAAACCGCCTGATTCCACAAAAGTCAAATGGAAGGTTACCATTCATAATATTGACTTTGAGCAATCGAGATTCAAATATGAAAATCACTTCAAACCCAAAGAAGCAGATTACGGGATCAATTTCACGGATATGGATTTTGGCGAAATGGACCTCCAGGTAAAAGATCTCAGGGTGATTCCCGATACGATCAAATTTAAGATCCAGCGCCTGGGATTCAGGGATAAGAGCGGATATGTAATGCATGATCTTTCCGGGTATATGAGTATCAACAGGACATTCATGAAATTCAAAGACATCCATATCATCATGGATGATTCTGACATCAGGGCCGACTGGCTGGATTTCACATTTAAAAGCTGGAAAGATTTTGGCAATAAGGGATTTCCATCCAAGATTGAACTGAATTTCAATTTCCAGCCATCCAGGATCAACCTGGCAGATGCGGCGCATTTTGGACATTTTTTGAAAGGAATTGACAAAACCATCAATCTGACAGGTAATTTGCATGGAAAACTGAACAGTTTCAAAGGGGAAGACATACTGCTTGAGTATGGCAATCATACGTTGGTCAGTGGCAGTTTTGACCTGAATGGCCTTCCTGACATCCAGGAAACCTTTATGTTTTTTGATATCCAGAACCTGACAACTACGGTGGCAGATATTGAATCTCTGCAGAAACCAGGTGAGCTCGGGGAGACCGTAGATCTATCTGAGACATTATCCCAGCTTGGAGATATTACCTACCATGGGAAATTTGCCGGTTTTTTCAATGATTTTGTTTCATATGGCACATTGAGAACTGATCTTGGACAGTTATCCACCGACCTGTCTATCCGTCCGGATTCCATGGAAAATGTGCATTTCAAAGGGGAACTCAGTACGGAAGGTTTTGATCTGGCCAGGCTGCCAGACCTGGGAGATATTGCCGGCCTGCTCAGCATGGATGCCCAGGTAGAGGGAATAAGTTACCAGGGAGGATCCCTTAGCGCCCGGCTGGATGGACACATTTCAAAGGTGGAATTCTACAATTATGAATATCAGCATATAACCCTCCGGGGCGATTTGTCAAACAAAAAATTTGACGGCTCTTTCTCCATCAGTGACCCCAATCTGAAAATGGAATTCTTCGGAAAACTGGATTTCAATGACACCCTCCCTGAGTTTGATTTTACTGCGAATGTAGAAAAGGCGATGTTGTATCCACTGCATATCGCAACCACCGATCCCACATATACATTGTCCTGTTACCTGAGGGCAAATTTCATAGGAGCCGATATTGACGAATTTGACGGGGAGATCAAACTGGTCAATTCACTTTTTCAAAAGCAGGATAAACAGATCCAGATCTATAATTTCAATCTCTATGCCCAACACAGGCCGGACAGCAACCGAATGATCCTGAAATCTGACCTGGTGGATGCGGAGATCTACGGTCAGTATGAGTTTGAGGATATCGGAAAGGCTACCGGAAGGTTGCTGGCCCATCACCTTCCCGCATTCAGGAATATTGTACATGAGAACCGGAACAAAGAGGACGATAGCTTCAATAATTTCCGTTATGAATTCCATTTGAAAAACACCTTTCCCATTACTGATTTCTTCTTTCCTGAAATTGTTTTTGCCAGGGACTCAAAGATTACCGGGAATTATGATCCTGCCATTTACGAATTGAACATGGAAGGGGATCTCCCCAGCTTTCAATATGGAGAAAACACATGGGAAGACCTGAAAATCAGTCTCGTATCAAATGATACAACAGCTCATTTCCTGACCACCTGCGGATCCTTGATATCAGCTTCCGTAGTAAGTATGGAAAATATCAGACTAAACTGGGATGTCATCAAAGACAGTCTTAATTACAGCCTGACGTGGAACAGCTACAACCCGGAGGACATATACATGGGATCTCTCAGTGGGTATGCTGCCTTTATGTACCGCCCGAACTATCAGATCCCCAGGATTGACATGTTTGTCAATCCGGGTAAGATCATTATTAGAGATACTATATGGGAACTGGACCAATCAAGGATTACTGCTGATACTTCCTCAATAAAGTTCCACGGATTCCGCATCAGTCACAATACCCAATCCATTGCTGTAAACGGTACCCTGTCAAAAAGACCCTCGGATGAATTGCATTTCAATTTTAAGAATATGAAACTGGTGCATGTGAACCAGCTTACCGGCAAATCCGGATTATACCTGGGAGGCATCCTGAATGGTACTTCCACCATATCCGATGTTTTCAACAACACCATGTTTCTGTCAGATATGAACATTGAAAATCTGAGCATCAACGGAGAGGAACTCGGCAATACTTTCATCCGTGCCAAATGGCTAAATCCTGAACAGAAGATCCGGCTTGATATGGAAGCCATGCGTGGCAACCTGAAGACCCTGGACATTGAGGGAGATTATTTCCCGGAAAGCCGGAAGATTAATTTTGACATAGCCCTTGACAAACTGAAGCTTAACATATTCGAACCCTATACGTACAAATTCATCAGCGACATGGATGGTATCTCCAGCGGGAAACTGCACCTTGGAGGCTATACGAATAAGCCTGTATTCGATGGTACGCTGAATCTGCAAAAAACTTCATTACTAGTGGAATACCTGCAAACCATTTACAGTTTTTCCAATGAAATAGAGATTAGAAATAATAGACTGATATTCAGGAATTTTGATATTTTCGACGAGTACGGGAACAGGGCCGTGCTGGAAGGTAACATCGATCACAAGTACTTCAGGGATTTCAATTTTGACCTGAGTCTGCGCGCGGAAAATTTCAATTTTCTGAAAACCCGTGAAGTCCATAACCAGACCTTTTACGGGGATGCAATGGCAAGCGGACTGATAAGGTTCAGGGGCCAACCCGGCAATCTGCGACTGATTGTATCCGCCCAAACCAACAGAGGCACGCACATATTTATTCCCATCAACCAGGGCCAGGACTTGCAGGAGAATAATTTCATCACCTTTATTCAGCCTGATTCTTTGTCCCATGAAGAGGAAGAAAATGAACGGCGCTATACTGTGGATCTGTCTGGTCTAAGCCTTGATTTGGATCTGGATGTCACTCCTGATGCAACTGTAGAAATTATTTTCGATCCCAAGGTGGGAGATATTATATCGGGAAATGGTTCCGGAAATATCCAGCTTACCATAGACCGGCAAAATGATTTCCAGATATTTGGAGAGTACGTGATTGATCGGGGAGAATACCTGTTTACCCTGCAGAATATCATTAATAAAAAGCTGAAAATCCAGCGAGGTGGCAGGATCACCTGGAACGGGGATCCCACAGGGGCAGTCATCAATATGAACGCCATCTACAATGCCAAGGCAGTCCCAGGTGTACTGGTCCCCGATCCCCCGGAACACCTCAAGACGCGTATGCCTGTGGAATGTCACCTGATCATGGAAGGCAGCCTGCTGAGTCCGCTGCTTAAGTTTAACATCGAACTTCCCACTGCCGAGGAAGAAACAAAGAATGTTGTAAGGAATGCCATCACTACCGAGGAAGAGCTTACCAAACAGTTCTTATCCCTGCTGGTGATCAATAATTTTTCTGCACCCAGTTCCTCTTCAGGCGGATCCGCCTCTACAGGAGCCGGCATGGCCGGCGTTACTGCCAGCGAGCTGTTGTCAAACCAGCTTAGCAACTGGCTGTCACAAATCAGCAATGACTTTGACATCGGTGTGAATTACCGGCCGGGGGATGAAATCTCAAGCGACCAGGTCGAAGTGGCACTCAGCACCCAGATCTTCGATGACAGGGTGACCATTCATACCAATGTTTCAAGCCAGGCGACCACAACCAATACGGACCAGCGTGCGAATACCATAGCAGGGGATTTCGACGTAGATGTGAAACTGACCGACAACGGGAAATTCCGGCTGAAAGCCTATAACAGGTATAATCATGACCAGCTTTATAAAACCTCACCATACACCCAGGGAGTAGGATTTGTTTACCGGGAGGACTTCAATAGCTTTGGCGAATTGGGAAGGCGTTACATGAACGTCTTCAAGGGATCGAAAAAGAAAAAGAAGAAAGAAGAGATAAAAAATATCAGTGAGAACAACCCTGATGCTGAATAAGCTGGTTTTCCTGTCTGCATTTTTTCTATATTTGCAGTTTTCAAATTAACCTCTAAAACTTAGCAGTAATGTTTGTCTTAATGGTCGTCGTTTTCGTTCTGGGTTATACCGCCATCGCCCTGGAACATCCCTTAAAAGTTGATAAAAGCAGCATCCGCCCTTTTGACCGGGGTCGTCCTCTGGACCATATATATCCTGGCCGCGGATACCATTCTGCCCAACAGCGACGCGTTTAAGGAATTCTTGCATGTAAATCCACATGGGGGCTACATAGAATTTATAGCCCATCATGAAATTACCTTCCACCTTGGAGAAATTTCCCAGATCCTGTTTTTTCTGCTGGGAGCCATGACCATTGTCGAAATGGTGGATTCCCACGAAGGATTTAAACTGATCACCGACAAGATCAAAACGACCAATAAAATTAAGCTTTTATGGATCCTCAGTGTGCTGACATTTTTTATGTCAGCCGTCCTTGATAACCTTACCACTACCATTGTGATAGTGGCGCTGCTGAGAAAGCTGATTGACAAGCAGCAGGACCGATGGTTCATGGCCTCCATGGTTGTGCTGGCCGCAAACGCCGGTGGTGCCTGGTCACCCATCGGGGATGTTACCACCATCATGTTGTGGATTGGCGGACAGGTGACCACCTTCAGGATCATCGTCGATGTGATCCTTCCCAGCCTTGCCACCTTAATTGTGCCCCTGCTGATCATGGGTGTGGCCGGACTCCTTTTTGTTCCCGTGTTTAAAACGGTTACTCACCTCCCCCCATACCTGGGCATGTTATTCAGCCTTAGCATTATCTGGATCACTACAGAGATCCTGCACCGGAGGCACGCCAAAGGGATGCGGGCCCAGCTCCTGGTCTCCAGGGTACTTAAGAAAGTAGATACCCCGACCATCCTTTTCTTCCTCGGAATCCTT
>DAOWJB010000046.1 GCA_030640625.1 Bacteroides sp. | reverse complement strand
TCTGTACCAGCACTCCCACGGTATACCCGCCAAGCGATTCCGGGATCTTCCGGGAAGATGTACCGATTCCTCCCTTATAACCGAAACATCTGGTGCCGGTCCCGGCGCCCACATTGCCTTCTGCAATGCTGCCTCCGGCAGCGATTTGAATGGCTTTGATCACGTGTTCCTCCCGGATATGCCTGCCCCTTATATCAGAGAGCCAGCCATCATTGGTTTCACCGACGACGGGATTCACTGACCAGACCCGTTCATTACCTGGGCGTTGTAGCGTGTAGCTGATCAGGGCGTTAGAGGCGGTTGGAACAGAAAGCGTATTGGTCAGGATGATGGGTGTTTCAATATTCCCCAGTTCCTCCACCTGGCTGTATCCGGTTAATTTTCCGAATCCGTTCCCGATATAAATGGCCGCAGGCACTTTTTGCCGGAATAAATTCCCCGGATGGGGCAGAATGGCCGTTACGCCGGTCCTGACATTCTCCCCGCTAATGAGTGTTACGTGACCTACTTTCACACCAACCACATCGGTAATTGCATTGAACTCCCCGGTATTAAATACTCCGATCTCAATGCCGTAGTCCCTCGCTCTCCCTTGAATCTGGGCCTTTATATTAATTCCGCTAAACAGTAGAATGATGATTATAATACTATGCTTCATTGGACTGATATACAGCAGTTTAAAATACATCCAGGTCCCTTCCTACAAACACTTTCCCGTGATACTTGACGGCTATTTCATCCAGCAACTCATCTTCCGTTGATCCCCAGAACAGGATATGATACAGGATAACCAGTCCAGGATCAGCCAGACTGGCGATCTCGGCGAGTTCAAGGGTTGACGTATGGTGTGCAGCATGATAGGTTTTCCAGGATTCAGACTTTCTTTCATATCCTGCCTGTGAGTATACCTCATGAACCAGGATATCGGCCCCTTTCGTGTACTCAATGATTTTTTCCGAGGGAGCGGAATCACCAGAAATTACAATGATCCGGTCGGGGGTGGTAAAACGGAATCCCCAGGCATTGGGCCAGGTCCCATGCGGTACAGGGAATGCCTCTACCTTTACCAGTTCGTCCTGGTAGATAAGACCCTCTTCTGTGATTTCGTGACAATTTACCCTCCAGCCCTTATCATTGGCAGGTTCAGAACCATAGAGCCTGTATTTGATATCTTCCTTATAGGCTTCGAGGATGTGTTCGGTCATTTCCGTTATTCCTTCAGGACCATATACTTCCAGGGGTTCATCCCTGCCCATTACCCATGGGGTCAGGATCAGGTCAGGATACCCGCTTGTATGGTCCGAATGCAGATGGGTCAGAAAAGCCTTTTTTATATTCTTGCTGTTCAGTCCAACAATATTGCCACCATACCGTGGGGAAAGCGCAGCGGCCCTGCGGATTAGTCCCGGTCCAAAATCTATCATATAGGGAACATCATTAACCACAATCGCCAGGGCACATCCCGACTGATCAGGGGAAGGATTTGGATTCCCCGTTCCCAGCAAAACAAGTTTTGTCAAATCAGATTCTGAAAAATCCCGTTGCGAAAAAGTGTACGTTGTTGATATTATAGTGCAGAGCAAAAGGGATACTTGCCTCAAATTCATCTAGCCATTATTTTACTGAATAATAAATATTAAAGGTCCTGATGCCGAAGCAGATTAGGACCCTTAAATTTATGCCAGAATTATTTGCCAGCCAAACCGTATCTGACGAGCCTCTTTTCATTGATCCGGGAATCGTTCAAAAAGAAGTATGTCTCCAGTATCTTTCCCGTACCTTTTGCATAGAAGGTATTAATGTATCTTGGGTTCTTTATTCCCGGTCTATCCATTGGCATGGTAACCGTTCCCTTATAATTGAGGGCCTCGAATGTACCTGCAGGAACCGTCACCTCACCGACCGCTGCTTCCATTTGATAAGAGAGGGTAAACAGGGTATCCCCATTGTAAACCTCAACTTTACTGGCCAGGATATCGGTAAAGTTATCGCTTGCAAACCGGATAATTCCGTTTATATCGACCAGGTAGCCAGAGGAATCTTTCATGATGGATACAATCTGCCATTTCCCTCCGTTCCAGGGGTAATTTGTTCCCTGGAATATGAAATAGCGGGAGCCGTTGATCAGCGTATCACCCGAAATAATAATGCTGTCAGTATGCGAGGTTGGTAACTCAATTCCGGCAGAATCAATCTGGTAGTGGGCATAGACCCAGTAATTGCCAATTTCCATTGGCGTATAGCTAAACATGGAAGACAATTCAGGGTCAGGACTTTTCTGGCAGGATGCAAATAGGGCAATCGTCAAGCCAAGGACAAACAGTTTTCTCATTTTTTAAGATGGTTTTAGTTAAACTATTGGAAAAGAAAAAATGAGTAGAACTGCTTCAATAGATTTTTAGTGGGATGAGGGTTATGCTTATAAAAACGGCGATCCCCAGGAAAATATTGTTATCAATGCATTGCCACAAGCATGAAATTTAATTTCCAGAGAGTAGTATATTAGTCCGGGTTTTTCCCAACTAAGTGTTACTTTAGATGTCAGACAATTCCTGATCAATGAGCTTATTAAATGACAATTGGTGTGTCATAATCCCAATGGCAAACGAAGAAAGCGAGTTCCATCCTCTGATTTCCAGGTTAAAGGAAATGATGGACAGGTTAGAGAGCGGGAAGGTATACCTGGTGGTTGACACAGTTTCTGTTGACCATACCCGTGAACTTTGCGAAAGGCTGAGTGATGATGATAAACGTTTTGCCACCATATGGGCTCCTGAAAACAGGAATGTTGTGGATGCATATATTAGGGGTTATAAGGCAGCCCTGGAAAATGATCATGAATTGATCATTGAAATGGATGCCGGCCTGTCACATGACCCATATGCACTACCCATGTTTTTGAGGGTTTTGAATGAGGGCAATGAATGTGCCTTCGGAAGCAGGTTCATTAATGGAGGATCAATTGTCGATTCAAACTTCAGAAGGCGTTTCCTGTCAAAGACCGGTTCTGTATTGGCCAACATGTTTCTCAGAACGAAACTATGGGATATGACCTCAGGATACCAGGGGTTTAACAGGGAAATAGTGGAGAAGTTTGTACGGCTTAAACTCAAGTCAACAGGTCACTTTTACCAGACGGAATTACGTTTTTTACTCAAAAAAACAAGGTATATGGAAGTTCCGATTCATTATAAGGCACCTTCACCCAATGTGAATATTAAATCCATCCTGAATTCTCTGAAATGCCTGTTATATTATACTTTTATGAGACTGTTTAACAGAATAGACTATCTTAAGATCAAATAGTATCATCATGGAGATCGCTGTTATCGGAGCTGGCATTTCAGGTCTATCGGCCACCAGGTTACTGAAGGAACGTGGACATGAGGTGACGGTCTATGAAGGTTCAGATAAACCGGGTGGACTGATCAGTTGTGATATAGTTTCCGGTGGATTATTTCACCGGGTCGGTGGTCATATATTCAATACAAAAATTGAAAAGGTAGCCGAATGGTTCTGGTCCCAATTCAATCGGGACAAAGAATTCATCAAGGCAAAAAGAAATGCAAAAATCCTGTTAGATAAGCAACTGGTAGGATATCCTGTCGAAAACCACCTTTATGAGTTAAATCCTGAAATTGTAAATAAGGTTATACCCGAAATACTGGTCTTAGCCAGCGACGGCCACAAAGATCCATTCTCATATAAGAACTTCCAGGAATTTCTGATAGGGAACTTTGGAGATACACTCTATCACTTGTATTTCAAACCATATAATCAGAAAATATGGCTTGCAGACCTGTCCGAAATATCCATGGAATGGCTGGAGGGCAAGTTGCCTATGCCTGATTACAAAGAAATAATTTCGAAGAACATTACCCGTGCTGGAGAAACGGAGATGGTGCACAGCTCGTTTTACTATCCACTGCAGGACGGATCGCAATTTATTGCAGACCGGTTGGCTGAAGGTCTGAAAATCAATTACGGGATGAGGATTGGAGATATAGAAGTAGCTCAAAATACAATCAGGATTGAAGGAGATACATATGACGGAATCATCTACTCCGGAGATATCAGGGTATTGCATAATCTACTGAACATCAATGATGCAGCGTTGATGTCGGACTTGCAATCAGTCAGCGGCCTGCCCTCCAATGGCACCAGCAACCTGTTTTGTGAGACGGACGATACGGATATTTCCTGGCTGTATATCCCAGGATCTTCAACCAGGGCCCACAGGATCATTTACACAGGGAACTTCAGTCCGAATAACAATCCCCCCCATGGCCGTAAAACCTGTACTGTAGAATTTTCCGGAAAGGTGTCTCTAGAGGATATGAAAAAGGAGATCAAGGCACTGCCCGGAAACCTGAAAGTGCTGGATATGAATTATGAACCCAATTCATATGTGATTCAGACCCATGGAGTCCGTGAGAAAATCGAATTGTTAAGAACAAATCTCAGGAAGTATCATATATATCCCGTCGGACGCTTTGCCGAGTGGGAGTATTTCAATATGGACAAGGCCATTGAGTCTGCCATGAAATGTGTAGATTCAATTTCACAGGCACACATATAACCGATTTTCCTTGATATTAGAATAATGCTGAAGAAATGCGTATGAATTTAAATGGAGGCCTGACAAGAAACTGAAACCGCCAAAAGACTTTCT
The DNA here is from genome assembly GCA_030640625.1 of Bacteroides sp. Classification (GTDB taxonomy): domain Bacteria; phylum Bacteroidota; class Bacteroidia; order Bacteroidales; family SM23-62; genus SM23-62. The sequence goes on along the minus strand of DAOWJB010000046.1, from coordinate 14,139 downwards.
GAATTCATATCCTGAAAGCAGTTATCAGATAATTGACAGGAGCAATTTTTGGAACTTTATCACAGCATAATTATTCCTGATCCCCGACCTGAAGGTATAATTTCTTCCCATTTGTTACACCCCAGTATTCCAACATGCTGGCATTGAGCTCTGAATTACTGTAATCTCGAATAGGTTCCCAGCCCATAACAGTGCAATCGTCATTTAACAAGGTGATTTTTTCGTTTGATTCAATAAGTGTATTGAGTGCATCTCTCTCACAGTTATTTCTATCCATTTTGGTAATATCGGCCCATGTAAAGATTAAAAGGAACATAACAATTATGGCATAATAGGCCATTTTATACCTCGCTTGAATTTGCTTTATCAGAAAAAAAGTAGATAGTGCATAAAAGTATATCAGCGCCAGGGTAACCGGTGTAAAAGTATCTTTTCTGATAATGTTTGGACGGTAATGCTTATAACCACCAAGAGGAAGCAGGATGATATAAATTGCAATGAAAAGTAAAACCCAGGTAAGGATCTGCAGGATTTTTTTCCTTTCACTACTTGCCGTTTGTTTGTATATAATAAAACCATTCAGGGCTATTAAGATTAAAAGGAAAGGAAATCCCAGTTTCGATGTAAGTTGAAAATACAAGCCTTTGGGAAGTCTCAAATATCTCTCTGATATGGGAAGGGTATCTGCCGGTATAGAAATATTGTTTTTCGAGATAAATAATGAGTATAAGCTAAGTGCAATAAAGATCATAAAGAAGAGCAAATATTCTTTCGGAATATTTTTAAAAGCATCCCAAAACCTTCCAGTCAAGGATGATTTCAGGCTCCTTCTAAAACCGGACCACCACCTGCTGAGTAGTATTCCCGAGCAAAGTATCAGGACTACACCCGGGACAAGCGGACCGCTGAGAGACAGAACAATGGCCAGTAGTATCATTAAAACCCTGGCGACCAGGTTTAAATTAATCTTATGCTCAAAAAAAGATGCATGGTAAAAAGGATAGAAAAAAAGCAACAAGAGTCCCAGTGGAAAGGCATAGAACATGGCATAGGTGATGGACCGATCGATGATGCCCATATCAAGATAGAAATAGCCTGTTGTCTGGAACAATGGAGCTATGAGGATGGCAGCCAATAAAAAATCCTTATTGAAAATGTTTTTCGATCCGCTTATAAACACTGCCAGTAACCAGATTATCAACACCTGGATCAGCGTTTTCATGATTGCACATGCCAAATAGATACTGTTGAGAGGATCAACAACAGATTGCAATAGACGGGGGATGGTTTTGAAATATTTTGACATAAACCAATGAGCAAAAAAACGATTGGGATCCTTGTATTCCTGGTTTTTAAAAAGAACATTAAAACCAAAGGGATCTTCCATCAGCGGCTGACATACTTCAGATGGCAGGATGATTCCTGCCATGTCTTCATCCAGAGGCTCGTTGTAATGCTGTAAGAAGGAATAGGTTGTATCTATTGTCAGCAATAATAACAGGATCAGGTAAAAAATGCGATATTTCATAAATGAATTTTAATTGGAGCCATCCCTGCTTTGCATGGATGAAGGATTAAAAGTAAAGATAATACCATTGAAATCCGGATAAATCCCAATATGTTCGCTTGTGATCTGTGTTTAATGAAATTGGGGTTGTCGATAAATTTTATAAATTGAATTTCAATTAGAAATAAATTCATGAGTATGTAACATTAATATTTATAATATGAAAAAAGCTATATTGTTAGGAATTAGCCTTTTATGCTACACCTTCCTTTTTTCTCAAAATCTTGCTACAGATAGATGGACTTATCTTGAGATTGACAGCACAAGAGAAACAATTAACCCGCCGGATGGACCTACGTGGTTAAGATCTTTTGGGATTGACGCCTATGATATCAATAAAGATGGGTATAAAGATATTGTATGTGGAAAATATTTTTATCTGAATCCAGGTGATGATATGACAGCAAACTGGAAAAGAACCGATTTCCAATTTAGCTTCGACGGGTACTTGTTTATTGATGTAGATGATGACCGGTTTGCAGATGTTATTGCCGAAGACCTTCCCAATGTTATCTGGCTGGAAGCGGATGATTTAAACGGAACTTCATGGAATGCCAGGATCATTGGCCAAATTCCTCGTACCGGGCATAAAAACGGTCAGGGAGCCGGTACAGCCGATATCATTAAGGGGGGCAAAAAGGAAATTGTACTGGCCGCCGAAGGTGGGATTTTTTGTGTTGAAATTCCTGGGGAACCTGTTGGGGGCAAGTGGGACTTTAAAAAAATTGCTGAGGTCCATTCCGATGAAGGCATTGGGTTTGGTGATATCGATGGGGATGGTGATATAGATATTGCATACGGCGATTCAAAAGAAGCAGGTGAAAAGGCTGAATTGCTAATGTGGGCAGAAAACCCGGGAACGATAGATAACATCTGGAAAGAATACCAGGTGAGCGAGGAAGTGGACATTGTTGACCGGGTGGAAATTGCTGATTTTAATGGTGATGGAAAGCCGGATATCGCCCTGGCTGAAGAAAGATATCCAGGGACCAATCCCAATTCAAACTTACGTGTGTTTCTTGCTGGAAATGATCCAAAAGCAGATGAATGGGAGCACAGGATCCTGGTAACCCAATATTCAATGAATAATCTTGATGCCAAAGACATTGATAATGATGGTGATATAGATCTCGTAATAAATGAACATAAGGGTACTGACCATAAAACTGAAGTCTATCTTAACGACGGAAAAGCAAATTTTACCGTCCAGCTTGTTGGTGAGGGTCAGGAAATGCATTTAGGTGCAAGATGTTACGATCTGGACAACGATGGTGATTTTGATATAATTGGTACCGGTTGGGATGCTTTTCAAAAACTTCACCTGTTCAGAAATGATGCCGTTAAACAAGAATTTAAATGGAAACATCTATCCTCAACAAATGGGGATATTGAAGTCCCCAATTCCGGAGATCAGCAAACGGCTTCCCTGGTAATGGATATGGATGGTGACGGGGTCAACGAATTTTTTATTACAGAAAGGACTCAGGCACCGGCTGTGGTAGCATATAAAAAATCTGATGATGGCTGGCAGAAATTTATTATCGAAGATGAGCCATTGCATATTGAAGCCGGATCAACTTCTCACGATATAGATAGCGATGGTGACCCGGATATCGTTTTTGGCGGTGACTATAAGCAAAACCAGGTCTGGTGGTGGGAAAACCCATATCCGGATCATGATCCCAAAAAAGGCTGGGAAAGACACATTATTAAAAATTCAGGGAAAGTCAAACATCATGACCAATTGTTTGGAGATTATGATGGCGACGGGCAAAAAGAGCTGGCTTTCTGGAACCAGAAAGATGGAAAACTGTTCCTTGCTGAAATCCCGAATGATCCCCAGAACCACCAGGGTGAATGGGAACTTAAAGTGATTTATACCTATAGTCAGGACAGTGAAATGCAACAAACCGGACAGGAAGGTTATCCATCATGGAAAGGTACAAACGAGCAGGAAGGCTTATTCGCGTATGATATTGATGGCGACGGAATAGATGATATAGTTGGTGGCGGTCGCTGGTTTAAGTATGATGGGAGTGATGGATATATTGAAAATATTATCGATGCCAGCTATACCTTTTCAAGGGTTGTTGTGGGACAATTCATTGGAGGAGGGCGGCCCGAAGTAATCATGCTTGCCGGTGATGGACATGCGCCAATGTATTTATATGAGTATACAGGAAAGGGTACCTGGAACAGAACAATGCTTATAGAAAAAGTGGTTGACGGCCATACCATTGACGTCCTTGACTTTAATAAGGACGGGCATCTCGATATATTTAGTGGAGAAATGGGCTTAAACGGTGGGAACCCGGATGCAAAGATCAGGATCCTGCTGGGTGATGGTAATGGTAACTTTTTACATCATGTTGTAGCTACAGGATTTGGTACGCACGAAAGCCGGATTGCAGACCTGGATGGTGATGGAGATTATGATATTTTGTCAAAACCATACAATTGGGATGCACCCCGCCTGGATATCTTTATTAATGAGTTGACAAAATAGTTCAGAATTGCTTTAGCAGAATCTTTCTTATGCGGCAATAAAATTGGCATTTTAATCTGATCTCATACTGTTTGGTTTTCAGGGAAGTCTACTATTACGAGGAAGGCTATCCATTGACATTTCTGAGTTGTCAGATGGATTGTATCTACTAAACCCGGGAAGCGGTGAAACCTTTAAATATCCGAAAGTTACATCCGTATTATGGGATATCAGAAGGCCACTCCCATATTGAACATCTTCAGGGCCTTCGGTAGCCTGAAGGTCCCATTCATCCGGTTCTGCAGTATGATATTCCCAGAATTTCACGGAATATTGAGTCGAATCATTTTCCAGACTCTCCACCCGGGATTTCATCATATATTTTTTCCCAAGCTCAATAGTTTTTAATGCATGAATGTTTTCTGTTTTGGATCCTCCTCCCAATATTCTCCAACGGCAACTGTCCAGGTTTGTTTTTAATTGCATTTCACAGGTAGCTCCCAGCGGATACCACTTAACCCTGGGTTGGTTTCCGTCATCATCGTGTCCCGGCCAACGCATAGCCAGGGCAGCATGCGAAACATTAAAGGTTGGCGGCCCTGGAAGAGGTTCTGCATAATCATGAAATATGACCGATACCAATATTTCAAAATCTCTCCAGGTTGAATCCCCAAAAGCCAGTATCCTGTCGTAATAAGGCTCAACTGTACGAATCCCGTCAGGCACGATTACCCACTTGCCATCGATTATGTAAACTGCCTTTTGAAGCAGATCCACATTATTCCAGTCGATTTCATATGCTAAAGGCCAGGTTTTTTCGTTCGTGTAATGAACAATCACCTTTTGTTGTTCAATAATACCATTGGAATCTTCTGCTTTTATCTGTACTATATTTTTGCCTTCCGATAAATACATTCGCAGGATCTCAATATTAAAGTCCCCCTTCCCTGCCAGTCTCCTGCCGTCCGGTCCTACAGATAGATTTTGCCAGTGGCCCTCATTTAATGAATATCTCAGAGCTACCAGTGAATCCTGACAGGCTACGTTTCCTAATATATTGATTGCCCGTTGCGGATTACCAGGGATACCAAAGTATTGCTCCTGCCCGTACCACAGGTCAATTTTCAGCTGACTAGTTTGTTTTTTATTTTCCTGGTTACACCTTGTAAATATGGAAATAGTAATCACTGAAAATATAACATGAATCAATATGCGGACCTTTAGGGACATTTATTATCAAATGTAATATTACCACGTGGTTTTTTAAAATACTTATGAATACCATTCCCGAAGATCAATCGAAGATCGCAAACCAGGAGAACAGGTAAAAGCAGGACAGGAATTCTACTCACAACATGTAAACATTCTGGCAATCATGACGGATGCTATTCCGGTGCAGGAACAGGCAGCCCTGATGCACAGGGTTCTCTCAGAAAAAGATTTGATACAGTGTAATTATTATTTCACTTTCTACCTTGGAAGAAGTCTGAAAAAACTAGGCATGGGCAACCGGTACCCAGAACTGCTGGGGCCCTGGTATGATATGCTCGACGAGGGACTGACCACTTTCAAGGAATCTTACAGGGGTAAACCCTCTGACTGTCATGCGTGGAGTTCCAGCCCCATATACGAATGTTTTGCCACTATTTTCCGGTATCGCTCCGTTAAAACCCGGATTTAAAGCAGTAAGCATCCAACCTGATCCGATACTATTTATGCCCGGGTTCTGAACCAATATCACGCGGTTCACAGAACCAGATGAGCTTTTCCTCGATGGATAATCCTTCCGGCAGGTTCATGGCATCTGGATGGGTATCGATGAATCGCTTAAGCATCTGCTGCTGCATACCGGTAACTATTTCTGCATAAGCCGGATCTTTACCCAGATCAGTCATCTCATCAGGATCATCAATCAGGTTATATAATTTGTGCAGGACCCCTGAGGGACCGTAGCCTGTCGCATAACCCTGTCCCAGGTCTCGTTGCCCGGTCGTGAAAACATATTTCCATTGATGGTTGCAGATCATTGCCTTATTGTCTTCAAGAAACTCAGCAAATGCATACTCTTTGATCTCTTCCTGCTCGCCGCTGAGAACCGGAAGCAGGCTTCTTCCCTGAACCTCAGGCAAGGCTTCAACCCCTAACAGGTCCAGCATGGTTGGAGCCAGGTCGATGAACTCAGTCAGGGCTTTATGGCGAACTTCAGTACCATACTGTCCTCCCATCCTCATGATCAGGGGCGCTTTGACAGCGGGCTCCCACATGGTATGCTTCTCAAACCTTTTGTGGTCACCAAGCAGGTATCCCTGGTCGCCTATGTAAATGACCAGTGTATTTTCCGCAAGGCCCAGCAGCTCCAGTTCATCAAGGATCAAACCAACGCAATAATCCATATATTCGACAGATGTATAATAGGAAGCGATAATGCCACGTTTGTCCTCTTCACTCAGGTCCCTGAATATCTCCGGGACCCACCGGTCGTCCTCCGGACTTCCAACAGGCAGTAGTACATCGGCCGGATCAAACATATTCCTGTATTCCACGGGAAAATTAAATGGTGAATGAGGTTCATGGAATCCCACCCACAGACAGAACCGATCATCTTTATTCTTTCTGAGAAATTCAATCGATCTTTTGGCTGTCCAGGCTGCCCATCCATCCTCTTCATAATAGGCACTGGGGAGCATATCAGCATTCAGCCAGATCCTGGCAGGATCCACAAAGGGACGCCATTTTTTCAGGACCGGTATGCTGTCAGGCACAGGCCTGAATTCTCTGTTCCTGTACTTTCTAAAGTCTGCTATATAGTCAAATCCATGATCAGGCGGATCAGGTTCATAATTATTAAAATGTGTCTTGCCTACCACACCCGTTTTAAAGCCAATTCTTCTAAGATGCTCCGGGACCGTAATATTGATATCATCCCTGAATGGGGTCCTCAATAATGTCACACCCGTTGCATGGGGGTATTTTCCGGTCAGAATTGATTGACGGGAGGCGCTGCATACAGGTGCATTTGAATAAGCGTTCTCGAACAGGATGCCCTGTCTTGCCAGGTGATCAATGTTGGGAGTCCTGATAATCTCATTCCCATAGCAACCTGTTGCCCCTGTTGAATGATCATCGCCGATTATGACAATGACATTGTTCAATGGTTTGAGTTCCCTGGTTGTGCCGCTTTTACAAGATGGTAAGATTACTCCTGGGAAAATAAGTAATGAAAGGAAGATACGATTCAATCTCATAGATCTGCAATTTATTGATGTAAAGAAATGTAATTTATGATTTTTACCGGTATCAGGTTAACACAGGACAGATATTTTTCTGGAAATTGTAGTATTCCTAATTTAAATATACCCCATGAAACAGAAATATTTACATTTTCCCCTGATAAAGGGTTTTATTCTTCTGTTAGGATCCGGCCATGCGGAATCCGCTTACCTGAATCCGGACGTCTCGGCAGACAATAAAAAGAGCACCCTCAATACAGCCGAGGATCTGCCACAGGATGAAGATGGCTGGACAGTCATTACGCCCTCGGTGGACAGTAAAATTATCTATGTCAGCAGAAGGATTTGACAGTCGGAACAATAATTAAGGATTGTACCGGATCATATCTGTGCATTGATGAAAAAGATTATAAGATTTGTAACACGGAAGAGGTAGATGAATTTGAGAAAGAGACAAAGGTACAGGTCTCATATGAAATGATTGAAACCTGCCCTGTTTCTGATGAAGAAACAGCTGAGTGTATGATGTATCATGCATATGAAAGTTGGGTCCGGATAAACCAGATTGAATAGTACAATTAAAAACGTACCTGTGCCAAAATTTTAAATATAATAGGGGTAGGTCGCAATAATCATTCAACAAGAAGGAAATAAGAAACCGAAAAGAAAAAAAGAGGAAAGAAAAAGAGAAGAAGAGGTTGGCCAGGAAAGAAAATGAGAAAAAAGGCAGCCTTGACGATATGATCGCCTATGTAGACGCAGATGGAAGGATAACTTCCACCCCGCCTGATCCAAGCAAAAAGAAGGATATCAAATTAGAAGATATCCAAATCAGCATACCTCAAAGCGAATCAGTTCAACTCGACCCTATTAGAATAGGAACAGTAACCTTTTTTAACGATTCGAAGGGTTTTGGTTTTATCAGGGATTCGGAAACAAAGGAAAGTGTTTTTGTACATGTAAATAATTTACTTGAAGATATTGTGGAGGGCAATCTTGTGACCTTTGAAGTAGAAATGGGACATAAGGGACCCACCGCCGTACAGGTAAAACTCTCTAAATAGGGTGAATGGCCCCTTTTCGTTTGCATCTTCCGGGGCATCACGATAATCAATCTAAGTATTTGTTGCTTTGTCTTCTGGCTTCTCGGCCATTTCAATCCGTGTGCGGGGAAGACTGTCAGGATAGTTTTTTTGCAAAAAGCTTATCAGCTTTTCTCTGACAAGAACCCGCAGATCCCACGCGGTGGGGGAATCTGCAGCACTCATTAGCGACCGGATTTCGATTGACCGGTCTGTGGCATTTGTAACCTGCATGACGTTGGTTTTCCTGTCCCATAAATCACTTGCCTCGAGGATTCGGGTGAACTCCTTCCTGAGCTCATCCACCGGAACCCGGTAATCAGTATAGATAAATACCGTTCCGAGGATATCTGCGGATGCGCGTGTCCAATTCTGGAAAGGTGTTTCAATAAAATAGGTAGAAGGAACAATCAATCTTCGTTTATCCCAAATCCTTACCACGACGTAGGTAAGGGTGATCTCTTCTATCCATCCCCATTCATTTTCCACGATTACCACATCGTCGATCCGTATGGGCTGGGTCAGGGCGATCTGGAAACCGGCCAGCACGGAAGCTATAACTTTTTGGGCAGCAAAGCCGATGATAACCCCGGCGACACCTGCCGATGCAAACAGACTGACACCAATCCGCCTGATGCTGTCGAAGGTCATCAGTGCAATAGCAACTGCGATCAGAATCACCACAAAGATGATTATATTCTCAAGTATCCTGAACTGGGTGTAGACTTTTCGTGCCTTGAGATTGTCCTTTTCAGAGATATCGTACCGGCGCAGGATGAGTTCCCGGGCAAGGTTTATTGACCGGATCAGGAACCAGGTAACTACAAAGATCAGCGATACTGTGATAAAATCGCTGATGAAGGCACTGGTCTCCTGCCCCGACGGATAAAGGCCCTGAAGGATGATGAAATCCAGCAGTAGTAAAAGGACCAGTACGGGGTACCTGAACTTCTGCCAGGCGGTCCGGATTATATTATCAGCAGATTTTCTGCCAATCCTTTTCAGGAGCCTGGAAATGATCAAATAAGCCAGCAAGCTTAACAGGACCACTGACAATGCGATAATCCATCCGGGTATGTTTGCATTGCCCAATACCTTCCAGTTGCTAAATGCATTATCCAACATTCCATTCATGGCACAAATTTATGAAATTATACTGCAAGGTTTAAGATTACCTGAAGGGATTATTGATTATCCCAGGCTAATGTATTTCTGGAAAGTGTAATCAATGATACCCACAGGTTGGATTTTTACTTCCCTGCTTTTTCGGATTGATCATGGAATTTTATTATGTTGTTTGGTTCACCTTCCCGGCATACAATTCATTTCCAAGGTTCCTCCGTGTGAGCTTAAAATATTATTTACATGACTTTTCTAAGCGATCATGATGAGTTAATCTCCAAATTTTTCAAACAGAAGTAGAATTTTTTAGTTAATAAAAAAGGGTGGCTTGGCTTGAAGGAGGCCGCTCTTTTTTTTAATTTTCTCACTAAATTGGGATGGAAATTTATTGGGAGGTACACTTCATTAAAATTAGTTCGAGTATATGACTGAAAAACAATGGTCCACACTTCTGGATGTTATTCATGGAAAGGAAATTAAACCTCTTCCCGTCGGGTTCATAATTGACAGTCCCTGGTTGCCCAATTGGTATGGAATAAAAATTCTTGATTATTTCACAAATGATGATTTATGGTATAAGGCAAACCTGCATGCTATGAATTCATTTCCGGATGTCTTGTTCTTACCTGGTTTTTGGTCAGAATTTGGAATGTGCAGTGAACCTTCGGCTTTCGGGGCGAGGTGTACATTCCCCAGCAACGAGTTTCCGCATGCACATAGATCAATCTATTCTATTGATGATATTCAGAGAATTTCCAAGCCAAATGCGGAAACTGATGGTTTTGCTCCATTTATTATCAACCGGCTGTTGCTCAACCAGCAAAGAATTGAGGATGTTGGACATAAAATATATTTCTCAATATCCAGGGGGCCGCTAAATATTGCATCATATTTAATGGGAACTACGGAATTTCTAACGGGAATGATTATAAATCCCGATGAAATTCATCACCTGATAAATTTGATAACAGAATATCTTGTGGAATGGCATGATTTTCAGCAGGATGCATTTCCTACGATTGACGGAATCATTGTGCTTGATGACATCCTGGGTTTTATCGGAGAGACTGAATTTGAGCAATTTGGACTGCCGTACCTGAAAAGAATATACGACAGAAATCTGTCAGTTAAGTGCCTGCATAATGATGCAGATTGCCACTCATCCATTAAATACCTGCCGGAGATAGGTATTAACCTGTTTAACATGGGATTCGATACATCCCTCAACGAACTTAAAGCTCAAACCGATAACAAAATTACCATGCTGGGGAATATTCCTCCAAGGGATGTGCTGGCAAATGGATCAGAGCAGGATATTGAACTAAAAGTGAAGGAAATGCTTCAAAGCCTTGACAGAAAGTCGGGTGTCATTGCTTCCTGTGGGGGAGGTATGCCACCAGATGTTTCCACAAATAATATTAATATTTTTGCGAATATGGTCGCAAAGTATAGTTGAATTAGCTGATCCTCCCCGGCAGAATAACTTTCGTCCTCCTCATAATATTAGTTTAACTTTCTAGTTAAGTCTAATTAACTAGCAGGAGTGGATGAGATCCTTCTGTGGTTTTATCACCTACCCTGGGATGACCGGATAAAATCGGGTATGTCGCTGTGGGAAGAATTATGCTGTACTTATTATTCCGGTGCTGACTCAGTTAAATGGATGCAGGGAGTTTGGGAGAATCAGAAATTCAGGATTGATCATGAGCGTTTTGAGCAGGTAGGCACCTTAGTGGAAATAAAGGCAAAAGAAGCAATTTGGTAGAGAAATGTCTGTATTCTTTATTTCAAGCAATTTTCAAAGCTTTCAGTTCCAGAAGATCTGGTAAAACCGCAAGGCACACTTGAAGATTACATGATGCTGAGATTTTCATACACTCCGGGCATCAGACCTTCCTGGTGACTGGTTTGTAAATGCCGTATGCAGGCAGGCCAAATGCAAGTAGAATCAAAATTGTAAAAATCATTGAGTCATATTGATATGGGTAAGGATACACGGATTTATGTTTTGCCGTCGTTTTCTTTTTTCCCAAACTTATCATCCTCTATTATTTTCAATATTCCTCTTCTTTTAGCAACGAGGTCTGTCAGTTCAATCATCATATCTTCATTCACCTTGCGTGCCATCGGGATCACAAACTTTTCGGTTTGATCGAGGTAATCAGAAATCTTCTGGTCGGTATGGGTATCACGGTGGAGGTCGGTGAGATTGCTGATCCGGTCAGCACATTTGAGTATCAGAGCATTTCTGGATCCTTCGCTGAGTACCCGCTGCAGGTATTGGCCCTTTGTTTCCTCTTTCCGTTTCGTCACTTCCAAAACCAGTTCAACTACCCGATGGCTTTCATGATCAATCCACCTGATCTCATCTAAATGGGTCTCCGGGAGGTCTTCGAGGAGATCATGAAGCAGGGAGGCCTTCAGCAGTATGCTGTTGTTGTAAAATTTATAATCAAGCAGGATTCCCAGTGTGGAAAAACAATGCCTGAACTGGTTGCCGCCAACTTTCCGGTCTACCTTGATCAGGGCAGTAGCCTTAATGATATAGGGGGCAAGTACAAGATTTCTTAAAGTTTCCTGATCTGTCATGATTGAAAAGATTTCTGTCTGGTAAAATTACCTGGTTTTATAATCTAAATGCAAACCTCAGGCCATTTATTTTAGCTTACTTAATATCAGAGCATTAGAATATTAAGAGGGGGTAGTATGTTTGGATAATGTGCGGTATTTGCGCGCAAGAGTTTCTTTGAATCCCTGGTTCACTTCACTTACCCATGCATTTCTCATTTACTCCAGGCTTCAAGCAGGTTGTACGGCGAATTATAGATCGTTTTCCAACAGATTTTATGTATGAACTCACTGAAGATGAGGCATGGGATCACTATTGGATATGACCTGAACTAATTTTATGACATCAATAATCTTCCATAGCGGTTTTCAAGCACCTTTTTGTATTCCTCTTTCATACCATCGGACATGAAGGATTGGTTGATCCACTCAAGTGCGATGGGCAAGTTCTTCCTGAAGCGTTTAAAAACTCCTGAAATTTGTTTCTCTGTGAGTTCCAGACCTGATCCAAATTCGATAAAAATATTCCTGGTGAATTTTTTCTTTTTACCCCCGAGTGAGAGTGCCAGTTCCTCTTGATCCTGAGGGTTAGCAATGCTTACATTTAATAAATCATAAGAAGGTGACAGTATCCAGCCGAATGGCGATTCAATCATCGAAAAGTTCTTTAGATGCATATCATTGTTGCCCGTAACAAAGCTGAAAACTGCCAATTCAAAGAAGAAAAGTTTATCCAGCAATGGATTGTTCGAGTATGTTCCAAGTGCCTTCCCAATGTTCTCCATGGAACTCTTATATTTGTCAAATACATCCAGGATCTGGAACATATCAATCATGTGTATTTTCCCCCGTCACTTAACCTGTCAATTCTTCTAGTTATATATGATAGTTCTCCTGATGTCAACCTGATTAAGCTTGAGGGAACAATCCTGATTCCGAATGCTTCTGCAATTCGCATTGTCAAATGCTCATTCTGCGGTAGTTCGGGATAATGTTCTGCAGGAGGCTTAAAATGTAGTTTCCGCCAAGTACACCAACCACAGTGAGACTGTAATCAGATCTTGCCCTTGCCTTTTTGACTACAGTCATTGATAATTTTGCCTGCACACCAGGAACAGTTACTCTACGTTTCACCACCAATTTGGCCAACTCAGCCATTTGGTCAAGGTCATAATCAAGTTTAGGAGCATTCGTCATTCTAAAAAACTTCTGGCTGCAGTTAGCATGGAAATCTACCCCTTCATCCAATGCCTTATAACAATATAAACACTTATGATTCATCTTTATCCATTATGGGTATAACACTGACAGCACCGATACAATCTCTACAACAGGCAAGTAATAATCCCATTCTGTCATTGGGATTGATCTTCCAGTTCGTGGAAGCTATGTCGAGCAACCATCCCTCCGGAATCAGCCCTTCAAAAAAGGGAAACAGGCGATTACTCCGGTATAGATTTTCTGAAACCGGTACAGTAAATGAAATAAACTGTTCAGGAGATTTTTTTACATAGCCTCTCTCATATTGAAAGAGATATTCTCCATCATCTGTTTCAGTTAAAATCCCGGCCAGCGAATCTTTGAAATATACTTTTGCCCTTCTCATCGTGATGGTTTTCCATTCAATTTCAATTGCTTTGACTCAACAGGTGCCAGCTCATGCCCGAACATTCTCAGTACCAGATTTACCTTTTTCATGTTTAAATTCTTCTTTCCCTGTTCAATTTTTCTAATGACCGTCAGGGCTACTCCCACCCTTTCAGAAAACTCCTTCTGTGTCAAATTTACTGCTGCCCTGCGTTCTTTTACAAACTCTGCCAGATTTTTCATTATGTGCATTTTGAATATAGTACAGTATAGAGATACAAAAATATATGTTATTGCATATAATTATGTGTGCTTTTTGCTATTTATATGCATAAAGATATAATGCAAAACGTCGATCACGTTGGGCACCTCTGTCCGATTTTAAAGTGCTCACCTTCTCCGGTTTCTCCTTGTAACTTGAAAATAATATTTATTGAGTAGATTAGTCGGCACTGCGTGCCTCGTTATTGACCAGGGATTGACCCAGAATAAAAAACC
>DAOWJB010000019.1 GCA_030640625.1 Bacteroides sp. | reverse complement strand
CTCCTGAAAGTAAGCGTACTCACCGGTATCCTGATCTCGGCACTCCAGTATTGCTCGTTGATCTGGGTTTTTGCATCCCAGGCCCCGTCCCAGTTTGGATTTTCAAATTCTCCGTTAAAAGATACAAGGGCATCATACCTTGCTGCAAAAGGATTGATCGCAAATATATACCCGTTCCTGCCGTCTCGGTATGTGTCGAGTATGAGTTTGATATTGTCCTCATTTTCAAGCTCTGAATCTCTGGCTTTGGAGAAGGACACGATGCGGTCGGGTTGATCATCAAAGCAGATCACGCCTATGTAAATATTCTTCTGGTCAACCAGGATTTTCACGACAGTCGGGAAGGTTGGCATGCCGTTTTCCTCGGGTTCCACCATGGCCAGGCAGGTAATGGAATCAGCCCGGTTCCAGTCTGCCTCATTTAACCATCCGTCCAGTCTGACCGCTTGATTAGCCATAATACAGTGGATATCAGGTTTCCCTGTTTCCTGTCCGAGGACATATATCCAGAAATGCAGCAGCATAATGAGAGAAAGAGATATACGCTTCCCATAATTGCCTGAAATGCTGTTGTCTAAACGGGAATTCATGCCGGGATGGATATATCTATTGCAGCAAGACAAGGGTTTGGTTGATGTTCTTTGCCGTGGCCGGATAGGGTACGACCTCTCCCCCTGCATCCACCAGTATATAATATTCAAAGTCAGTGTCTATTTCTGTCGCAGGGATCCGGACCTCAAATACGTTACGTGCCATATTCTGGAGATCAACAGCTTTGAAAGAACCTTTACCAAGTGATCTCCACATAAGTTGACCGGATATATCGGATGATTCTGAAAGTACCCGGACCCTCAGGTAGAAGTCCTCGCCCTTCTCAATGATCGATTGCTGTGTGGTCACAATCACCCGTGTTTTGCCCTGGTATTCTTTGGGAGGGAAAGCTTCGGCCGGGAGTTGAATGCCCAGTCCCGCTAAGAAATCATCATGCCCTGTCAGGTACTGATTCCTTCTGAGGTTATGCAATTCCATGTTGGCAAGGGTTCCCATCTCTCCATTGGAACTGATCTTGGCAAGCAGGACAGCCATCATGTCAGTCCAGCGAGAAGCCAGTTCAATTCTCAACGGAAGGGCTTTATTTCCTGCCAGTTCTTTTTGTTTTTCAGGGCTTTTCTCGTTTTGGATCTGCTCCACGACCAGATCCATCTCTTTCCGGACAGCTGCAACTTCCAGAATGGCCCTGTTAAACCTGAAAGTATTCAGCCAGTATTCAAATCTTTCAAGATTTCCTTGTCCTGCAATACCCGATTGATAAGATTCGAGCTCAGCAATAAAATCATATCGGCCGGCATGTTCCTTGATGTCTTCCAGGTTTGTATTCATCATCAGGGCACCCGGACCAAGGATCCATTGAGAAGCATTCAGCGAGGCATCGCCCTTGTGGCCTTCCTTAACTTCAAAGCCCTTGCCATCAAGATTCACAAACAGATCGACCAGGGTCTGGTCTGAAATACCAAATTGTGTCTGCACCCAGTCCGAATAAAAATCATCTGTTGGGAGGTCACGCACCGAATCAGGCTGTGCTCCTTCCCAATCATCAGCCTGCCATGCAGCCTTGGCCAGGGCAGATACATTGGGACCGAGGATGCGGGTGCGCCAGTGAATGCCAAACAGGCCATCGCAACCATAGCGATAGGAATCCAGTGCATCCTTGCGCATGCGTCCTGCCCATAGCTGTGCCGAGATCATATCCGGGTCATCTTCCATCCAGGGGATGGACCATTTGGAACGCCCAGTGACCTCTTGAAATCCTCTTTCCACGGGTGTATAACCAACCCCCCGGTTGATGCAGCTGAAAGGCATGTCTTTGGGGAGGATGCGGTCGAACTGGGACCGGTCATTGGGTGGACCCAGCACCCAGCCACAGGTGGCCAGCTGAAAGGGTTTGCCTAATTCCTCAAGCACCCCGTGGGCAATTAACATGTCTCTCTCGGTTTTTGCTACCACCTTATCAGATGCCCCCTGCCATGTCCAGCCCTCGGGCGTCCACAACCAGTAATAATCAAGTGGATAGGCTTTAGTGATCCTGCTGAAGATCCCCCGGTATAATTCTTTTATTTCCGCATCGGTCTCCATCCTTATCCCCAGCCTTTCTTTTACCTCCATCGGAATTGTTAAAGGAGTTTCGGTCCCGGCACAGGTTTTCACACCCAGCTTGCCGGCAAAAGAAAAGGCTGCTGATATCATTTTGCCCGATTCGTTGAAAATCCGGATATTTTCTTCCCGGGTATGTGGCCATGATGAAATATCCTTCATGTAATCCGGTCCAAAATTATCGGATTCGAAAATCTGTCCCCCGCCCAGCAGGAACTCTGAGGTTTTACCCACAGAATATCCCCATGTACTGTCGTAGGTATGAAAATGCAAAATGGGGTAAGCTTCCTTAACGGTTCCGTCCGCATTTGCCTCATCCTCTTTACCAATCCATACAAAAGGTTCCGCTTTGGATCCCTGCCCGTTAAAATTCAAGCGGTCCGGATAGGTATGGAAACCAATAAAATTCATTTTCATTTTTACCAATTGCCCGATGATGGCTTTGTAATCCTTCTCATTCCACCAGTCCGGTCCCTCCGGGAAATCATGAAACGGCAATATCCCCCGTAAGGAAAAAAGTGGCTTCTCATGAATATCAAGGTCAGGAAGTTCAAAAGCGACTTTTTCATCAGGAATTACATCCCCATGAAGGTAAAAACGCAGCCCAAGCTGTTCGGAAAATTCATAAGCACCGTAAAGCAAGCCCTGTTCCGCCCCCCCTGATATGGTCAGGATATCACCTTCTGTGATGAGTTTAAATTCCTGGCCGGAGAGTTCTTTATCTATCACAAGAACGATTGCTCCCCTTTTCCTTCCGTCATGGTTTTCGATGGACAATAATTCTCCGGTGCGCAAATAAATATAACGGCGGATCTCGCTGGCGGCCAGCCTTTCCAGTCCAGAAGCATCCTTGTCAATCAGAATGCTGATATGTGGTTGTGAACAGTTTCCAGACAGGAGCAGGACAGAAAATAAAAGAATATATACTAAATTTCTCATCCCTAAAAATAACAAAAAAGGGCATACCCCGAAACTGTGTATGGATCCAACCCCGCCAGGAGGAATTCTACTGCTTTCTGAGTTTTACCCTTTCTGACCAGCTTACAATTCTTCTCAGTATATCAAATACCAGTGTCAGGTATAATAAAAGGGTGCTTAGCCAGATGACGGTGAGATTGAAAAGGTAGGTATCTATTGAAAGATTCCCCAGTTTCTTCACAGGGGCGTAAAAATGGGCCCTGCCGAACCGGGATAAGGGCTCCATATATATGGGGGTTTTTTTGCGTATTAGGCGGTTATCAATTTCGACATAAGATTCTATTTCATGCTTGTTCAGCACCAGTTCTGCCAGCCTGTCGTTGTAATAATCATCCCGTAAACCCAGGCAGGCATCTTTCCCGCCAAGGTCCTTCATTAATTCAGTATATCTCTGATCCCGCCGGTCATCTGCCTCAGCCCTGACATCCCTAAATTGTTTCTTTGCCCGCTTCAGGTAATCAGAAGCAGTCCTGTACACCTGCTGATTATAATGTTCTAAATTGAGTTGATCAATATCCTTGAACGGTTCAAGTACGCCCTGTTTTGCAAGGTTATTTAATTCAGATCTGACAAGGTCAAAGTTTTTGGCAGTCAGGTCAAGGTTTTTGCCAGTCAGGTCAGGGTTTGTATCCTTCTTAATATAATAATCTGCATCAGTTACCTTATTCAGCAGCCTTGATACCACATCCATTTGATAGCTTGTATTGCTTCTTATCATTTCTATGGCAAAAAAATTCCTGTGGAATTTATTGTCTTTGAACTGATCAACTGCCAGCGCTTCATAAGCCCAACGGGATGTCATTATATCTCCTATAACTGGTACATATACCGGATTCCGCCAGATCTTATGCAGTTTGTCAAAGTTAACGATCACCCCGCTGAAAAGCAGTTGTGGCACAAGGATAAACGGAATGATGATGTATATCGTCACCACAGAATTCAATCCCGATGATATATTCATCCCGATCATATTGGCCATACAGGAGGTAGTGAATAAGATCAGCCAGTAAGAAAATATCATACCCTTGATCTCCAGAATGAGGTTCCCGACAATGACAAAAGACAATGTCTGAATGGCTGAAATACAAAACAGAATCAGGATCTTGGAATGTATATAACTCAACCAGCTAAGCCGCAGAAATGATTCCCGTTCAAGGATTTTCCTGTCACGGATTATTTCTTCCGCACTGACCATCAAACCCATGAAAAGTGCAACTACTACAGACATGAACAAATAGGCGGGCAAATTTACATTATCCCTGAATACATAGGTTGCGCCTGATGATGGATCGCTGATATATTTTGTAAAATACCCTATGATCAGTGCCAGCAGAGGGGCTTCGAGGAAATTGACCAGCAGATACTGTCGATTGGCGAGCTTTGACAAAACATTGCGGAGAATAAAAATCCTGAACTGGCTGAATGCCCCAGGTACCCTGAAGTCAATCTCAGGAAGTTTACCTTCCCTTGGTCTGATTTCCTGTTTTGATTCAATCTTATCCTTGTAGACTGTATACCATTCTTCGGGATCAACCTTCCTTTCTTTGGTCAGTTTGCCATATTCGTCTACTTCCCTGGCTTCAACAATCTGCAGAATCTCCTCGGGCATTACATTTCCACAGGAAATGCAATGGCCTTCCTCTGCATTCACATAATTACTCAGGGTTTTAAAATAGACAATAGCATCGATGGGATTGCCCTTATAAATAATATAGCCTCCCTTATCGAGAATTATGATCTGATCAAATAATTTATAAATATCAGAGAAGGGTTGATGAATGTTGGCAACGACCAGCCTTCCCTTTAATGCCTGTTCCTTCATAAGAAGCATAACTTTCTCCGAATCCAATGATGAAAGACCCGATGTAGGTTCATCAACAAACAGCACACCCGGCTCCCTGATCAGCTCCAGGGCAATGTTCAGTCTTTTCCGCTGACCACCACTGATAAATTTTTTCAGGGGATTCCCAATTTTTAAATGCTTGGAATCCTCCAATTCCAGATCGATAAGTATCTGATTCACCCTTCTGAGGATTTCATGCTCCGAAAAATTGCTCAGGCACAGCTTCGCATTGAAATACAGGTTTTCGAAAACACTAAGTTCTTCCATTAGCAAGTCGTCCTGAGGCACAAATCCAATCAAACCTTGAATTTTATCAGGTTCTTTGTGGATGTCAATTCCATTAATTGTGATCCTGCCAGCCAGGGGTTTCAATTTGCCACTCAACAGATTGATCAACGTGGATTTACCAACGCCACTGCCACCCATAATCCCGATAAGATGCCCCGATTCCTTCTCAAAACTGAATCTTTTGATCCCTTTTGAACTATTTTTAAACTGAAACTCGATCTCTTCGGCCACAAAATGTATCCTGGATGCTTTTTCAGAGTGGTGAAATCTATTTGATACATCGCTGTAATAAATCGGATTGATCTTGTGTCCGGTGATCATGGCACCCTGTTCCATTAATTCAATCCGCCCCGGGATAATATTATATCCATTTAAATACAATGTTGAATTACCGGTATAACGAAATACAAATGTGTTGGTACTGGCATGTCTTAAAATCACGATCCTGCCTTCCATCTCATGCACACGGATATGTCTCGTATCAGGGATGGCAGGTTTGCTTTCATCATCAACGATCAATAGTCTGTCCGTATCGATCTTATCAGACAACGAATCAAGTACAAAGGCCTTAATATTATTTTGTTCTGCCCCGGATATGTTAAAGGTATTGGCGACCGTCTTGATGAAATCGAGTTCCTTTTTGGTCATCACCTCGTCTTCGTTAATAAATTCAACGAGACGCAGGAACACAACAAATTTTTCCCGTTGAAGCAGATTACGGTTTATCGCCTTACCAATCTCAGTAACCTTCAGTGAATCAGATATGGTTGTTTGTCCACCGGCTCCTTCCTCACCCATTATATCAGGATGGTGGATCCGGAGATAATCATCAAAAAGTTTTAGGTATTTCCTTATGAGATTTGAGCTGAGATGCTTTGAGAGATATGATTTAACAATATTTCTTGCCTTGAATGAAATCCCATCCTCAGATACGTTGGCAATTATTGCAAACAGCTGAAGTAGTGCATTGAGGATAAATTCATTCATGAAGGAAATATCTTATATAATATCTTCCCGTAATAGATCAACAGCACTCAACACCTGTTCAAGCTGCCTGGCTGTTAATGTTTCACCTACCTCTTCAAAGATCTTTGCCAGATCAACTAATCCATTGTATATCTTTGAAACATCTGCATCTTCCTTAATCGGTTCTATGATCCTAATCAGTTCGTTTAGCGAATTCTTCTGATGTGCAATTATCTCCAGGAACCTGGTATTATCTGCCGCAGTTATTGCAATCTGTGTGGTTATATACAATCCCTCAATATAGCTGCCGCTTAACACAAGAATGGCCAGTTTATCCTTTTCATTCTCTACCAAATAGTTCCATGTATCATAGAATGAATCTGAGATAATAATGATCGTTGAGTCGCTGATGTCGAGATTATTCTCTACCCTTTCAGCGTAACTGACATTAAAAGCAGTAGATATTTCCAGTTCATCGATAAGTCTTTTTGAAGATTCAAGGTATTGCATTGTCTCCTGTTTCATCATATAGGTACTGGCATATGACAGATCGGCGCCATAAACGCCCAGGTTCAATGCTTTTTCCGCTGAAGAGATGTAATTACCAACATTGCTGGCTGCATTTGAAAGGGTCAGGATATATGATGCACCTGCTTCATGCAACATATCAGTAATTTCATAGGAGGTAGGTAGAGGATAACCGGATAAATCTTTAATCACATCTTCCTTTGGTGCTTGCTCATCTGCCTGTTCAGGGGCATCTGCCGCATCTTTCTTGGAGGATTTGCAACCTGAAAGAATCATGATTATACCAAAAATGACGATCCAGGTCCTGGTTACAGATTGAATAATAGATGCTGTTTTCATTGTTTTGGGGTATTGATTTCAAAATAGGATCAAAGGAAAACACAATTTATAAAAAACAATAATATAATTCCATATAAGGGGTATCTTTATTATCTTGATATCACATATTAATCAACTATTAATAAACATTCCCCTTACTATGCCTCCATCTGTAAAACACTCTGGTATTGCTGGTTTCGATAACGAAGCCTACCTGAAAGAACAAACAGCCGCCATTCTTGAACGTGTTAACCAGTTTCATGATAAACTGTACCTTGAATTTGGCGGAAAGATCATGTTCGATTACCATGCGGCAAGGGTTCTCCCGGGTTTTGACCCGAATGTTAAGATGCGACTTCTCCAGAAACTCAAGGACAAAATAGATATCATACTCTGCATTCATGCTGGTGCCATCGAGCAGAAAAAAATAAGGGCTGACTTCGGGATTACTTATGATACTGATGCCTTGAAAACCATTGATGATTTCAAGGATTGGGGCATTGATATTACAGCTGTTGTCATTACCCGCTATCAAAACCAGCCCCCGGCCAGGTCATTTAAAAACAAGCTGGAACGGAATGGCATCAAGGTATACACCCACAAATTCACAAAGGGCTACCCATCTAACGTTGATCTGATTGTGAGTGATGAGGGATATGGATCCAATGAGCATATTGAAACAAGCAAACCAATAGTAGTGGTAACCGGACCCGGACCGGGAAGTGGCAAGCTGGCCACATGTCTTAGCAACCTTTACCATGAGTCTAAACTGGGAGTGAAGGCAGGATATGCGAAATTCGAAACATTCCCCATATGGAACCTGCCACTGTCACATGAGGTAAATATTGCCTATGAAGCAGCCACGGTAGATTTGAAAGACCTGGTTCAGATCGACCATCATCACCTGGAAGCTTACAATGTAAAAACTGTTAATTATAATCGTGACATAGAAGCCTTTCCCTTGCTTAAAAGGATCATTGAAAAGATAACCGGTGAAGCGTCGATGTACAAATCACCTACAGATATGGGTGTGAACAGGGCCAGCGCCGGAATTGTTAATGATGCGATAATCAGGGATGCATCTCACCAGGAAATCATCAGGAGATTTTTCAGGTGTGCGGTTGAGTATGCCATGGGAATGGTTGACCGGGATACAGTCGACAGGGCGGAATTGATTATGGAAAAGGTAAATGCAAAAGTTGAAAACAGAACGGTTGTGAAACCATCCAGGATTGCGGCAGAAAATGCCAGGAAGGAAGGAAAGGGAAATGAAGGAATATATTGCGGGGCAGCTATTGAGCTTAAGGATGGAACCATAATCACTGGTAAAAATTCAGCGCTGATGCATGCCTCCTCGAGCCTCATCCTGAACACCACCAAGCACCTGGCCGGCCTGCCTGATGACATGCATCTGCTGCCCAAGAGCAGCATGGATTCACTCACCTACTTGAAAAAAGAGATATTAACGGGTAAAATGATCAGTCTTGACCTGGAGGAAACACTCATCGTGCTTGGGATATCTGCCATTTCAAATCCGGCAGCCCAGCTGGCAGTACAGAAATTAAAAGAGCTTCGGAACTGTGAGGTCCACCTTACCCATATCCCCACTCCAGGAGATGAAGCAGGTTTACGAAAATTGCATGTCAACCTTACATGTGATCCGGAGTTTTCGACAAAAAGTCTGTTCCTGAGGGAATAAAACGATTCAAAAAATCAGCACCGGACTTAGTTAATTTTATTTATATTGCCAACCAAAAATTAAGATCAACATGAATTCCAACATTCGAAAATGCCTGATTTTGCTGGTATTATGCCTGCTTATTATTCCTTTTCTGTCTGCTGAAATAAGACTCCCTAGGATCATCGGAAGCAATATGGTGATCCAGCGGAACCAGGAATGTAAGATCTGGGGATGGGCAGATAAGGGAGAGAAGGTGTCTGTTGCCTTTAAGGATGAAAAACTCAAAACCAGAACAGCCAAAACTGGGAGATGGGTGATCACCCTTCCAGCCATGGAGGCCGGTGGACCCTTTGAGATGATCATTGAGGGTAAAAACCGTATAGAGCTAAACGGTATCCTGATCGGGGATGTTTGGATTTGTTCCGGTCAGTCAAATATGGTTTGGCCTTTGGAACGCCTGCCCATTGCAAAAACCGAGAGTGCTGCAGCCGACTATCCGGAAATAAGGCTTTTCACCGTTCCAAACAACATTCAATACACCCCGGTGGAGGATGTCCCCGGCGGAGAATGGCAGAAGTGTGCCGCGGAGTCCGTTCTCAAATTTTCTGCGGTAGGGTATTATTTTGGAAGGCATCTGCATCACGAATTGGATGTCCCCATAGGCTTGCTCAGCACCAACTGGGGAGGAACCAATATTGAGACATGGACCAGCGGGGAGGCCATAAGCACGGTGGAAGGTTTTGCAGAAAAGGTTGCCGGATTAGCAGATTTTAATCCAGAAGAAGTAATTGATAAAGAGCGGGCAGAGGTTCAGAAACTCCTGGACCAGTATACGGGTGACGAACCTGGACTGGTTGACGGACTGGCTATCTGGGCTGATCCTGAGCTGGATATGACCGGCTGGGGCCTTATGGATCTGCCACAAAGATGGGAAAACGCCGGCCTTACCGGGGTTGACGGTGTAGTCTGGTTCAGGTATGAATTTGACCTTAAAGGGGAGATTTTATGGCGGGATCTAACCCTTGAACTGGGACCCATTGACGATTCGGATATGACCTGGATCAACGGACATTTGATCGGAGAAACCAATCAGGAAAGAAATACGAACCGGGCATACCAGGTTCCGGCAATGCATCTCCAGGAAGGACGGAATGTTATTGCAATCCGGGTGAAGGATGAACAGGGACGTGGAGGGTTATTTGGACCGAAAGGAAGTCTGAGGATCGTATCCGGAGATTTTCATATGTCGCTTGCAGGTTCCTGGAGGTACCGGGTGAGTCCGGTGGGACTCAGGGTGAATCTCGATGGTTTCCTGG
Source organism: Bacteroides sp. (assembly GCA_030640625.1). Lineage (GTDB taxonomy): Bacteria > Bacteroidota > Bacteroidia > Bacteroidales > SM23-62 > SM23-62. The sequence goes on along the minus strand of DAOWJB010000019.1, from coordinate 4,563 downwards.
GACCAAACAATTATCCAACCCTGCTTTTTAACGGTATGATAAATCCCCTGCTGAATTATTCAGTCAGGGGTGCCATCTGGTACCAGGGTGAATCCAATGCCGGCCGTGCATACCAGTACAGGCAATTATTACCCTTGATGATAAACGACTGGAGAAAACAATGGGGCCGACCCGATATGCCCTTCTTCTTTGTACAGCTGGCCAACTTCAAGCAGCCGGTAGATGAACCCGGAGAAAGTGACTGGGCAGAATTGAGGGAAGCCCAGGCCATGGCACTTGACCTGCCTTTTACTGGCATGGCTGTTATCATTGATATCGGGGAGGCAGACAATATCCATCCTGCAAATAAACTGGATGTCGGGGAACGGCTCGCCCTGTCAGCCCTGAAGGTCGCCTATGGAAGGGAGATCGTACATTCTGGTCCCATTTACAAAGAAATGACAATAGACGGGAGTCACGCAATTATTTCATATGATCATACTGGATCCGGACTCAAGGTAAAAGACCGGTACGGGTACCTGAGAGGATTTGCCATTGCCGGGGCGGACCGGATATTCTACTGGACCAGGGCATACATAGAAGGAGATAAGGTGATTGTCCACAGCGATAAAGTGCCTGTCCCTGTTGCCGTGAGATATGGCTGGGCAGACAACCCCGATGATGTCAACCTGTATAATATGGAAGGCCTTCCGGCATCTCCGTTCAGGACAGATGAATGGCCCGGAATCACTTTCCCAGAAAAGTGATCGATAAGGATAATACGTATAATCCTAAACCAATAATTATGAAATCTTCAAATTGTAAACTTTTACGGCATATGATGAATATGCCTGTTTTTGCCATGGCGTTATTTCTGTTTTCCTGTGGGGAAAACATGAATATTCCAGGCGATGGTATCAGAAGCTTTAATGGCAGCTATGAAAATGAATATCTTGACCGGATCGCCTTTCCGATGGGCGGCATAGGGGCTGGTATGATCTGCCTTGAAGGAACAGGAGGTATTTCGCATGTGTCTGTCCGCAATAAGCCGGATATTTTCAATGAACCTTTTATGTTCGCTGCCATCTCGATTAAGGGAATGGAAAATGGGGCAAAAGTACTTGAGGGGCAGGTCCCCGGCTGGAAATTATTTGGCCTTGCGACATCCGGGAATGGCGATGCAAAGGGTGCAAGTGGCTACCCGCATTTTGAAAAAGCTTCATTCCAATGTCGTTTTCCGTTCGCGACTGTCAAGCTACAGGATGAGGATATCCCTCTTGATGTAAGCATCACCGGCTGGAGTCCGTTCATACCAGGCGATGCAGATAATTCAAGTTTGCCTGTGGCATCCCTTGAATATACCTTCAAAAATACTTCAAACCAGGATATACAGGCGGCTTTTTCCTACCATGCTGAAAACTTCATGCGCGTTGAAACAATAAACGAATGGGGAAGGAGATATGACACTGAAGGCTCAATATCCGGGATCAGGAACGGCTTCCTGTTAGAACAATCATGCCAGCCTGATAAACCTCATTACAAGGGCGATTTTGCCATATTTACCGATCATAAGAATACCATCACGGATCTTGCCTGGTTCAGAGGGGGATGGTTTGATTCAAAAACGATGATATGGAAGGATCTGAGCGAATTCACCTTTGAAGAGGATACGACGACAATGGGATCAAGCGGGGCTTCTATCTATATCCCCTTAGATCTGAAACCGGGGGAAGAAGAAACGATCCGTCTTCAAATGGCATGGTATGTGCCTCATTCCGAATTACGTACGGGTCCTGCACCGACCGATGAAGAGACCAGGCAAGCGGAGAAAATGGATTGTGATCCCGCAACAGGATGCTGTCCCCCGGGTTCAGGTGAACTCTATTATGAACCCTGGTATGCCGGTCGTTTTAAGAATATTGATGAACTTGTTAAAAAATGGGCATCCGGGTACGAAGAGTTGAGATCAGCATCCCAGCTGTTCTCGGATGCTTTTTATACCTCAAGCCTGCCGGATGAAGTGCTGGAAGCCGTTGCGGCCAACCTGACGATACTGAAATCACCAACCGTTCTGCGCCAGAAGGATGGCAAACTGTGGGCATGGGAAGGATGCCATGATAATAGTGGTTGTTGTGCAGGCTCCTGTACCCATGTCTGGAATTACGCCCAGGCCATACCTCATCTATTCCCTGACCTTGAAAGGACACTTCGGGAAACGGAATTCACCGTCAGCCAGGATATTTCGGGCCATCAGACTTTCAGGTCACTCCTGCCAATTCGTGAAGTTGGACATGGATTTCATGCCGCATCAGACGGCCAGCTGGGCGGCGTTATGAAAATGCACAGGGAATGGAGGATCTCCGGAGACACGGAATGGATGAAAAAGCTTTTGCCGTCTGTAAAAAGCAGCCTTGATTACTGTATCGATCAATGGGATCCGGATAAAAAGGGAGTGCTTGAAGAGCCACACCACAATACTTACGATATTGAGTTCTGGGGACCCGATGGTATGTGTACAAGTTTCTACCTGGGTGCCCTGGCAGCATTCATTAATATGGGTGAGGAAGCGGATTTGGATGTGTCGGAGTACCAGGAAATTTTTCAGAAAGGAAAAACATACCTTGAAAATGAGCTGTATAATGGAGAGTATTTTTACCAGGAAGTAAAATGGCAAGGATTAAAATCACCTGATCCGACAAATATGGAGATCCCTAGTTATGGAGGGGGTTATTCACCTGAGGCACTGGAAATTCTTACAAAGGAGGGACCAAAATACCAGTATGGTAACGGATGTATATCTGACGGCGTCCTGGGCAACTGGATGGGCGAGATGTCTTTTATTGATAATTTTCTCGATGAGGAGAAGGTCCGCAGCCATCTCGTATCGATCCATAAATATAATTTCAAAACAGATCTTTCTGATCATGTGAATCCCCAACGGCCCGGGTATGCTAACGGGAAGGAAGGGGGATTGCTCCTCTGCTCATGGCCAAAGGGAGATGAACCTTCCCTTCCATTTGTTTACAGCAATGAAGTATGGACCGGCATTGAATACCAGGTGGCATCACATCTGATGATCGCAGGGGAAGTGGAAAAGGGACTTGATATTGTTCAGGCAGCCAGAAAACGGTATGATGGCAGGGTAAGGAATCCATTTAATGAATACGAATGCGGGCACTGGTATGCCAGGGCCATGAGCAGTTATGGTATGTTGCAGGGCCTGACCGGGATCAAATATGATGCCCTTGATAAGAAAATGAATATCGATTCAAGAGTGGGTGACAATTTCACAAGTTTTGTCTCTACCCAGAGTGGTTGGGGAAATCTGAGATTTGAGGATGATATGATCGCCCTGAAGGTGGAATATGGATACCTGGATCTGCAGGAACTTCAATTCACACATGGACAAAGCTTCTCAGACATCGTCAAGATAGAGGTCGGAACAGATGAGATTCCTGGTGAATTCAGTCAGGAAGACAAATGGTCAAAAATCCGGTTCAGTAAATTACTAAAACTCGATACTGGAGATGAACTGGTCATTTCAATGAAATGAAGCAATCCGGCTCGTTATTTGTCCCGGCAAAACACCTGGACCTGTATCTTAGTCCACAATCGAACTGATTACCATTTCTAATGTTTTGGCATACACATTTCCGTTAAATTCAGGTCTATCAGTAACGGGTTGGTTGGCATCAGGCAATGGTTCTGACTCCGGAAATCCGGTGTCATTTATACTATACTGACCATCGCGGCCACCCAACTTCCAGACGATCAAATCAAGCGACGGAACAATGTAAAAACAATGCCCTCCCGAACCGATTTTCCAGTAAGCATCCCTGGGCAACCCACTTATATCCCCATGCGAATTCACATGAAACTGCAGGCTGTATGGATAGTGAGGGTTATAGGGTGAAGCTTTTGAAGCTGAACGAATGTATTCCTCCGCGACAATTTGCTGTCCATTCCATCGTCCTTCATGAAGAAGCATATAGCAAAAACGCAGCATGTCGGTGCTTCTCAGGGCAATGCCACCTCCGCCAGGTGTATGATTTACCTGTGATGCGTACTTATATCCGTATCCCCAGCGCCCCCACCCCAATGGTTTGGCAAGATGGTTTTCAATATAATCTTCCAGCTCCATCCGGGCAATATGACGTACCATAATGGAAGCATCGTGGATGGATGCTGTCGCGTAAGAATAACCACCACCAGGTTCGCACCAAAGTGTTTTTGTGGTAAAAGGGATGTCTTTCATTATTCCTTCTTCAAGACCCAAAGCATAACCATCGGTCATACCGTACCAGCCATCCGGTCCAACCGGATCGATTTTCGATGGCTTCCCATCGATGTAAACCGGGTTATTGCCCCTGATACCGGCAGTAAAACTCAAAAGCTGGCCAAGCCTTATATCCTCCATCCTAGGATCTGGCAAAGGAAAAGCCTTTGAAGGAAAATAAGCCGGTGCAAAGATTTTTTGGTCCAGGCCATCAGGAAACAGATCGGGATATTCGTTCATCAATATGCCCACTGCAATACTGGTAAACGATTTGCCGCAAGATCCCAGATTCGGGGTAGCTTCACGTT